>CAZSWC010000008.1:12884-50959 GCA_964610665.1 uncultured Lachnospiraceae bacterium | reverse complement strand
GGTACAGCATAAGTGGAAAATTTTACCTCCAGTGTGGTATCAAAATTGTCAATGGCTTTCATCAACCCAATACAGCCAATTTGAAACAAATCGTCCACATTTTCGTTAGAAGAAGAAAAACGCTTGATTACACTTAATACCAGTCTGAGATTCCCTTTAATAAACTCTTCCCTTGCCTCTTTATCTCCGTCCTTAATACGAACAAACAAAGCTTCCTTCTCCTGTTGTTTCAAGAGTGGAAGCTTTGCTGTATTTACACCACATATTTCTACTTTTTGCTGTACCATATTCCATCCTCCTAAGCATTTGTCATGCTTTAAGGATTTGTCAAAGCAGAAAAAAATATACATCATTGTACTTTCATCATTTCTTTTTTTAACCGTTTCATAATCTTTTTTTCCAGACGGGAAATATAAGATTGGGAAATTCCCAGATAAGAAGCCACTTCCTTCTGAGTCATCTCTTCCCCTGACGGCGTGGACAGTCCATATCTTAAATTAATGATTATTTTCTCTCTTTCTCCTAATTTTTCCATGGCTTTTCTTAAAAGCTTTCTTTCCACCTCATTTTCCAAATCTTTGTAAATCACATCTTCTTCCGTACCTAAAATGTCGCTTAGTAAAAGTTCATTTCCATCCCAATCCACATTTAAAGGTTCATCAATGGATACTTCCATCTTATTTTTATTCGTTTTCCTTAAATACATTAATATCTCATTTTCAATACATCTGGATGCATAGGTGGCCAACTTTATATTTTTTTCCGTATTAAAGGTATTAATAGCCTTAATCAGTCCTATGGTACCTATGGAAATCAAATCTTCGACCCCCACCCCCGTATTATCAAATTTTTTGGCTATGTAGACAACCAGTCTTAAATTATGTTCTATCAAAACCGCTTTCGCATGTGCTTCCTCTTCCGTTCCCAGCTGCATAATCTTTTGGTTTTCTTCTTCTGCCCCCAGCGGAGGAGGCAGTACTTCGGTTCCTCCTATATAATGAATATCCCCCTGTTGCTTCATCATCATAAATTTAGAATCTTGATGAAACATTTTAATGCGAGCCCCACCAGGCAATGTAATATTAAAAATCAATATCCGTTCCTCCTATTTTAACAATTTGGGATGTAAAATCATCTGATATTCTTTCTTTGTCGATACTGCATCTTTTGTAATTGCCACAATGGGATTTTGAATCACAATCATTTCCCCATCTCTTTTAATTTCCATTTTTTCCATAAAATATGCTTCCAAGATGCCCTTATCCTTTCCTATGCTATGAAAAGGAATCATACGAAATTTTTCTTTTCTTAGTGCATCTTTGTATTTTTCAATCACCTGCTCTTCTACTATAGATACCGGCTGTTTACTCACGGGTTCCAGCAGACCATTACCGGAGTCAACCAAGGCTTTCATTTGACACATTTTATTTTCATCTATATAAAGGAACACTTCATGAAACATATTTTCCCCTGTTATTTTTATGTATATTTTTTCTACTGCATATACCACCAGTGCCATCAAACCTGCTGACACCGCATATGACATTCTCCTTTTTCCCAAAATACTTTCAAACAGGATAAGAATTCCTCCTAAGATAAAGGATGCCAAATAACAATAAGTCATAACTTTATAAAAATAATTTTTACTTTTCGGGCGGAATAAAAGACATCCGGTAATCACCGAAATTCCTCCAAACCCCAACAATATCTTTATACCGCTATTTGCTATGGGAATGCAGATAAGCACCGTTTCTGCTGCGGATGTTAATACCGAAACCCAAATCACTTTCATTTTTTTCACTTTACTGTGCAATAAAAAACGGCATAAAAAAAGAACCCATAGATTCATCCATAAATTGAATAGAAAATATGTATCTATATAAATTTCGTATATAGAATCACCTCCTGTAGATTCTATTCTACTACCGGGCTTTTATAAATTTTGTCATATTTAGTATGCAAAACACACTTTTTATTTTTCTTTTTTCAACAAAAAATGCTCCAGATTCTACATCTGAAGCATTCTGTAATCTGATTTATTTTTTCTGAAGAAATTCCGGAATCTTTAAACTGTTTTCCTCTACCTTACTCTTAATATCCGCCGGTTTCTGTATTCCTGAGAAAATAGGTTTCTGCACCGGTGTATTCGGAACTATCGGCTTTACTCCTGTCCCCTGAAGACCGGAACGAATGGCTGATACACTGGTTCTGTTAAACATATCTCTGCTTGCAGACTGAGGAGTATCCAGTCCTGTAGCAATCACCGTCACACGACAGTAATCCGTCTGGGTATCATCATACATGGCACCAAAGATAATGTTAACATCTTCTCCTGTAATCTGCTGCACATAAGAAGCTGCATCATCTGCATCATACATGGAAATATCTCCGGACACATTAATAATCACATCTGTAGCACCTGCAATGGTAGTCTCCAACAATGGAGATTCTACTGCCATCTTAATTGCTTCTGCCGCCTTATCATCTCCCTTACCATAACCAATACCAATATGGGCAACTCCCTTATCCTTCATAACTGTCTGCACATCTGCAAAGTCAAGATTGATAATCGCCGGTTTATAAATTAAGTCTGTAATTCCCTGCACTGCCTGCTGCAATACTTCATCCGCTTTTTTCAAAGCATCCGGCATGGTTGTTCTTCTGTCTACGATTTCCAAAAGTTTATCATTTGGAATTACAATTAACGTATCTACAGCTGTCTTCAATTTTTCAATCCCGCCAATGGCATTATTCATACGGGTTCTTGCTTCAAAACGGAAAGGCTTTGTAACAACACCTACTGTTAAAATTCCCATTTCTTTCGCAATCTTCGCAACTACAGGTGCCGCACCGGTACCGGTTCCGCCTCCCATACCACAGGTAACAAATACCATATCGCATCCGGCCAACGCCTCTTTAATTTCTTCATAGCTTTCTTCCGCAGCTTTTTCTCCGATTTCGGGCTTTGCACCTGCCCCTAATCCTTTCGTCAGTTTTTCACCAATCTGTAAAAGCTTCGGTGCTTTACAAAACTGTAAAGCCTGCTTATCTGTGTTAATTCCAATGAATTCCACACCTTCTATTACTTCATCTACCATTCTATTAACAGCATTATTACCTGCTCCGCCTACGCCTACAACAACGATTTTTGCAGCAGATTCAGCATCGTTTGTCTTAATTTCAAGCAAGGGTTTGTCCTCCTTTATACAGCATTCCCACTAATCTCATAATACATATCATATAATTATTTTCAAGATTAAGCAACCTCTTTTTTAATTTTTTTCCAATTTTTTATAACCTTTTTTATAACAGTTTAACCATCCCATAAAACCTGACAAATTTACACTAATCTTTATTAAAGGTAATATTTTTGGTTCCTTCTTCGTAGTTCTCCATTCTAAGAACTCCCTTCTGTCCTTCCAACTCCGGCAAGATTGCTTTCAAACGGACAATCTTATCATCTATGTTGCTAATATCTCCCAAACGGACTCTTATATTCTCAAAATATAAAATCATCTGATTGTTTTTATCAAAATATATTCTGTCTACACTGATTTCATATTTGGCAAGCAACTGCGTAATGTCCAGAATTGATTGAAAAATTTCTTCGTTCTCAACCGGAAGACTTTCGTGCAAAACTACATAATCAAACTGCAGCCCGGTAATCTGCGGAACTCCTTCTGTTTTCACATCTGATGTTTCCACTATGATACCATCTTTATCAAAATACATATATTTTCCCAAGTATTCAATATATCCTGCCACCGCTTTTTCATATACAATGATATTTATTGCATCCGGTGCTAAGATATCTACACTCATTTTTTCAATAAAAGGAATTCCTTTGATTCCTTTATTTTTATATTTTAAAGAAAGATATATGGAGTTCCTGTCCCATTCGTTTTTTATCACCATTTCCACAATTTCGTCATTTGTATAATGTACATTTCCCTCTACGGTAATCGTCTTTACCGTATATTTTTCCATTATTAAAAGAAAAATAACCAAAAGCAGAACTGCCAATCCCACAAATGCAATCTGCCGTCTTCTTGTACTTTTGGCCATTGGCATTTGTATAATCTTATTTTTTACTTTCTTTTTATTTTTTACCATCTTCTTTTACTTTCTATGTATTGTCTTTTAAACGTATTCCTCTTCCAACACTCAATACCAGCCCCATTTCTATCAGAAGAAACATGACCGAAGAACCTCCATAGCTGATAAATGGTAACGAAATTCCGGTATTGGGAATGGTATTGGTAACCACCGCTATATTTAACACAACCTGAATGGCAATATGTCCCAGTACCCCAACTACTAATAGTGCTCCAAACAAATCCGACGCATTGCTGGCAATCACCATACATCTCCAAATCAAAAGAGCAAACAGCATGATCACGCAGATACCGCCAAAAATGCCAAGTTCCTCACAAATCAGAGCAAAAATCATATCATTTTGCACTTCCGGAAGAAATCCCAGTTTCTGCATACTCTGTCCAATGCCCTTTCCAAAGAGTCCTCCGGAACCTATGGCATACAATGACTGTAATGTCTGAAATCCGGTATCAGATGCATAATCCTCCGGACTCAGCCATGCCAGAATACGCGCACTACGGAATCCCATCTCCTGAAGCTGTTCCGTATCCATCATAGTCAGACCAATTACCAATGCTGCCGCTGCTGCAATCACAATTCCCCCAATCAGAAAAAACTTCTTATATTCAGGACTGGCAACAAACAGCATCAAAAATGCAATTCCGAAAATAATAATGGCAGAACTCATATTGTTCGTGATTTTCCATACCATCAGACAGATTGGAAGAGGTACCGCCGCAACCGTCCAGAATCCCTTTGGTGTTCGGATGGCTCTTCCCATCTTACAAATCAAGCTTGCCAAAAATAAAATCATGGCAAGTTTCGCAATTTCCGCAGGCTGTACTGAAATTCCCAGATTCAGCCATCTTCTTGCTCCATAGGCTTCGATTCCTAAAGGAGTCAAAACCAAAGCAATCAAAACCGCAGACACCAGATATCCCAAAACAGCAAATCTTTCCCAGAACCGATAGGGAATAAACGCAACCACAAACATCGCCACAATCCCAAGTGCACTGGCAAAGGCCTGCTTCTTAAAAAAATATGCCGCATCATAATTAAATGATTTTGAGGTGGAAGCATCATAAGAACTTGCCGAATACACCATAACAAGACCAAATCCTATTAAAAACAAAACCACGAGCAGCAAACTGTAGTCAAAGAAATATTCCTCTTTTTTTCTTAGTTTTATACTTCTGATATTTCTTCCCACTTAAGACTCCTTTAATTTATGAACTAATTCTTTAAACATTCTTCCTCTTACTTCATAATTCGGAAACATTCCCCAACTGGCACATGCCGGAGACAACAACACTGCCTCTCCATCTTTGGCTATCTGAAAAGCCTTGTTTACCGCTTCTTCCAACGTATCTGTTTCACATACATTCTCAAAACCATGTTCTTTGGCACATGCTGCAATTTTTTCTTTTGTCTGCCCCAAAAGAATCAGATACTTAACTTTATCTTCGAAGCTTTCTATCCATTCATCATACTGGCTGTCTTTATCATAACCGCCTGCAATCACAACAGTATTTCGATTCATAGCCTGCACGGCTTTGATAGCTGCATCCGGGTTGGTTCCTTTGGAATCGTTATAATAATCTACTCCATTTATGGTAGTTACATATTCTATTCTATGCTCTACTGCCGTAAAATTTTTAACCACTTTTAAAATATGTTCTCTCGGAATCTGAAATCCTTCTGCAATGGCAATGGCCGCCATCACGTTTTCTACATTATGGATTCCCAAAAGTTTTAATTCCTGCACCTTCATAAGTGTTACTTCCTGTCCGCAGGAAGCATATTTTATTTCCTCATTCTCCAGAAAATATCCATCGTCCAGTCTTCTTGCAGAAGAAAAATACACAACTTTTGCAGGACATTTTGAAACAAATTCTTTTGTATAAGGGTCTTCAAAATTCAATACACAGATATCCTCTTTTGTCTGATTTTTCGTAATGCTCTGCTTGGCCAACACATAGTTTTCCATCGTATGATGACGATTCAGATGATCCGGTGTAATGTTTAAAATTGCGGAAACTTTCGGATGAAACCGGTCAATAGTTTCTAACTGAAAACTACTGATTTCCGCCACCGTCACTGTATCCTCTCCGGTGGCAAGTGCCACCTCTGTATAAGGATTTCCTATATTTCCTACCACATAGGAAGATGCAAAATACTCCTCTGCAATTTTTCCAACCAAGGCAGTCGTTGTGGTCTTTCCATTGGTTCCGGTAATAGCAAGCACCGCACCTTTCCCGCATAAATATGCCAGTTCAATTTCCCCAATTACAGGAATCCCTTTTTGGCGAAAACCATTCACAAAAACAGTGTCCGAGGGCACACCGGGACTTAATACCACCATTTCCATTTCTGTTTCGATTTCCGAAGGCAGACTTCCCAAAATAATCTCCGTATTAGTTTCCTGCTGAAATTTCTCTTTTACGGAAAGCTTATCCAGCTTCGTATTTTCGTCAAACAAAAAAGGCTTCGCTCCTACCTGTTCCAAAAGCTTTGCCGAACCGATACCACTGATTCCGCAGCCCACAACAAGCACTTTTTTTCCTGTCCAGTCCATATGCTTACTCCTCTTATATTTCTCATACTTTTTTTCTTAGAGCCTTTACTCGCATTTTTAATTCCACATCATCCTGCTATCTTTACATTGCCATAAGCGCCACAAGACACAAAAGAGCTGTTATGATAGAAAATACCGCTACTACTCTGGTCTCAGACCAGCCACACAATTCAAAATGATGATGAATTGGAGCCATCTTAAAAATTCTTTTTCCCTTTGTCAGCTTAAAATAGCTTACCTGCAAGATTACAGATAATACTTCCATCAGATAAACGGCTCCTACAATTACAATAAACAATGGCATCTGCAGCATATATGCCGTTCCTGCCACAAAACCTCCCAATGCCAAAGAGCCGGTATCTCCCATAAATACACTGGCCGGATATACATTAAATAATAAAAATCCAAGCAATGCGCCCACAACTGCACAGGTTACAGGTTCAATTCCGCTTTGAGTACCAATGGCAACCACGGAAAAGAAGGTGGCTACCATGACTGTGACACTGCTTGCCAAGCCATCCAGCCCATCGGTAAAATTCGTACCGTTGACCGTTCCTATGACAACCACAAACACTGCCGGAATGGAAAAGATACCTAAATCCAGCAATTTATCGCTCATAAAAGGAATTTTCATAAGCAGCATATCTGGATGAAAGGTTACCAGATAATACACAAACAATCCCGTTACCACAATCTGCAAAAGCATTTTCTGCCATGCCCTAAGACCCATGGAACGCTTCAGCACAACCTTGATGTAATCATCAATAAATCCAATAATTCCAAATCCTAATGTCAAAAACAAAACAGGTAAAATTTTAGGATAATCCTTCCTATAAATCAAAGAGGTAATCACTACAGCAAGAAGAATCATAATGCCTCCCATGGTAGGGGTTCCATTCTTTTTCAAATGAGACTGGGGTCCGTCATCTCTTGTTGTCTGCCCAACTTTCAGCTTTCTTAAATAAGGAATCACAACCGGCCCCAGCAACGCACTGATGGCAAACGAAATCAAAACCGGCATAACAAACGTAACGTTCATAATCTACCTCCTATTGCACCTTCGAAATTAATACTTTGTTTTTTGCTAAGGGAATTAAAACAAAAAACTCCCATTTTTCATCATATCTTCTGTTATATCACATTCCTTCCAAATAAGGAAGAATATTTTCAAAAAGCTGACGGATAATCGGGGCAGCCACTTGACCGCCATAATAAATCCCCTGAGGCTTATGTACTACCGCCAGAGCAATTACCTGGGGGTCATCTGCCGGGGCAAATCCTATATAAGATGCGATATATTTTCCGCTGTTTCTGGGAATGGTCTGACTGGTTGCCGTTTTTCCCCCCACACGATACCCTTCCACATACCCATTAGCTCCTGTTCCTCCATCCACGACCTTTTCTAATAAATACTGCAAGGTTTCACTGGTTTTCTTCTCTACCAGTTTTTCACCTTCTTCATATTCATAGGTTTTGATGATTTCTTTATTCTCATTTTCCACCCGCACTCCTATATGGGGTGTGACTCTTCTGCCTCCATTTACCAAAGAAGATACGGTAGTTATCATTTGAATGGGAGTAATCTGAAATGACTGTCCAAAAGCTACTGTAGCAAGCTCTACCGGCCCCATATTTTCCTTTTTATGCATAATGGTTCCGGCTTCTCCCGGCAAATCTATTTCCGTCTTCTTTAATAAACCAAATTTTGAAAAATATTCATAGTAGCACTCCACCCCCAACGTCAGTCCCAGGGATATAAATGTGGGATTGCAGGAACCCTGAATGGCTTCTACAAAATTGACTGAACCATGTCCTCCATATTTATGACAGCGGATTTTCCTATCTTCTACCATGATATAACCAGGACAATAGAAACGTTGTTCCAAAGATACCACATTTTCTTCTAAAGCCGCTGCTGTCGTAATTATTTTAAAGGTTGAACCAGGCTCATAGGTATCATTGATACAACCATTTCTCCACATACCATTTAATAATTCTTGTTTTGCCTCTTCTCCCTTTGCTTCCTCCTCAGTATTTTCTTCTTTCTCCCGGGATACCGGAGTTAAATCATAAGGAGCATTTAAATCAAATTCCGGAATATCCACCATAGCATAGATTTCTCCGTTTTTGGGGTTCATAACAATAATAGAAACTTTTTCTGCCTGTTTTGTTTCCATGGCCACCTGTGCCAACTGAGTGGCATATTTCTGAATATTATAATCCAGACTGGTAACCAGATTATTTCCATTTTCCGGTTCTACCCTGCTTTCCCCCTTTGTTTCTATTTCAATTCCTCTGGCATCTGTAGTAGTAAGAATGACTCCCTTCTCTCCTTGAAGTTCCTCTTCATATTTTACTTCAAGCCCAAGAATCCCCTGATTATCCCCGCCGGTAAATCCCAACACCTTTGATGCCAGTTCGCCATAAGGATAATACCTTTTATAGTCTTCATCTACTTTTACTCCTGCCAGATGATATCCCCGAATTTTATCTCCCAGTTCTTTACTGACATTGCTTTTTATTTTTTCGATGGAAGAAACTTTATTTACTCTCTTTTCTACATATTCTTTGGACAGCCCCAGTTCTTGACTGAGCACTTCAATTACCTTTTCTTTTTCCCGAATCTGATTATGTATCACAGAAATATTACACACGGCAATATTATCCGCCAATACAACACCATTTCTATCCAGTATCTTTCCTCTTTTCGCCTTTATATATCGCTCACGCACATGTAAATCTTCTGCTTTTTTACTGTAATATTCTGACTGAAATACCATAAAATATACCAGTCTTCCTATAAGTCCCATAAGGGCAAGCATAAAAAGGGCAGTAGCAACCGCGATTTTTTTTCTGTTACCAGTTCTATTTCTTAACATAAGAAACCCCATAAAAACAATATTAATATAAATTTATTACTGAATTTACGAGGTTATTCGTATGTTTTACGAGTTCCGCTTTTTCTCTCTTCGACTTTTTCTCTTTAATAAGGAGAATCGTCATTTTCTCCATTATTTAACGGCTCTCCTGTTTCTTCATCCAGCAGTACCCCGGTCAGTGGCGCCGTGGAACCCACCCCTTCTTCTGCAGGTATGGAGGAAGTGATGTCTCCTCCATGAGCATCGGTGATTACTTCCTCCTCTTTTTTTCCTTCTTCTTTCTCATCCTCAGCAGATGTGTCATTGCCGGATACCGTTTCCTCTTTGGCATTGGCATCCATGATAATTTCCATATCCAAGGCTTCCAGTTCCTTGATTTCTGTTTCACTTAATTCCTCTGTCATGAAGATATTTAGATAAGGAAGCACTTCCGTCAAGATACTTCTAACCATAGTGGTGGCCTGTCTTGTGGCAATATCCTGTCTTGTAGAGTTAGGTCTGTCTAACACCACATAAATTGCAATCTGGGGATTATCCGCAGGTGCGTATCCTAAAAAAGAAACTGCATAATCCTGCTTGTTACGAGAACCCATTTCTGCCGTTCCTGTTTTTCCGCCAATGGAATATCCTGCCGGTCTTGCCGTTTTTCCGGTTCCATTATCTACCACGGCTTTACAATACTGGCGAATCCGTTCTGATGTACTTTCCGAAACCGTCTGTTTTATAATACGCGGTTCTATCTCCTGCACCAATGCTCCATCGGAAGTCGTAATTTTATTTACCACATGCGGTTCATAGTAATAACCGCCATTGATCAAAGAGCAAAAGGCACTAATCATCTGAATCATGGTTACGTTAAATCCCTGTCCAAAGGTAGAAGTCGCCAATTCTGTCGGTCCCATGTTAGAAGAATTGAACACCAAAGATTTTGTTCTTGCTTCTCCATACAAATCCACATTGGTTCTTAAACCAAAATTAAAGCGATCCTGATATTCCAGATACACCTCTTTTCCCATCTGCTGTCCCATCAGCATCAATGCCACATTACAGGATTCCTCCATCGCCTGCTGCACACTAATGGTTCCATCTCCGCCAATACTGTAATTATGACATTTAATGGTATAATTTCCTACTTTTAAGGCACCATTGCAGGTATAGTATTCCTCCCCGGTCATTTTTCCCGACTCCAGGCCCGCGGCTACCGTAAATGGTTTTGCCGTAGAACCTGGTTCATAGGTATTAGAAATACAGAAATTTTTCCACAATGCATTTAGATTAGCATTGGTAATATCATTTCCCGAAAGAGAGCTTTCCAGATTTTCCGCGGTAAGTACCGTTCCTTCTTCTGTAACTTTCCCTTTTTCTGTTAAAAGCTGGGTTCCTACTAAAGCACTGGTATCGTAGGGATTATTCAAATCAAAACTGTTATAATCTGCCATAGCAAGTATCTCACCGCTGTTAATATCCATAACGATACAGCCGCCATTTTGAGCTCCGTTTCCGGTTCGTGCAGTATTACTGTATTCTTCTTTATGTTTTTTCAGATATTTTTCCACAATACTCTGAATATTAGCATCCAGTGTAGTTACCAGATTATAACCATCTGTTGCCGGAATGGTGGTTCTTTCCAGATTGGAATCCTCATTCATGTAACCATATTCTCTGCCATTGGTTCCATTTAAAATATCATTATAATAAGCTTCCAATCCATAGTTTCCCATGAATCCGCTTCCTTCACTGTTTTTAATGGTGAATCCAATCACATCACATGCCAGACTTCCATTCGGATACATACGTTTAAATTCTTCCTCAAACCAGACTCCTTTTACATTTGGATTTTCTTTCGTATTGTTCTGAATTTCTACAAAATCACTAATTTCCTCATATGTTAATTGTTTCTTAACCACATAATACTGTCTGGAAGGATTTGCTTTCACATAATTTTGGATTTCTGTCATATTAAAATCCGGGAAACAGGAAGCAAGTGCCGTCATGGTAGGTTCAAAATATTCTTCCTTAGCTAAAATAGCTTTGCAATCTATAATTAAGTTATAAACCTTTTCACTGATAGCAAGTTTGGTTCCTTTGCTGTCTAAAATATCACCTCTTTTATAAGGAAGTGTTGTACTGCTGTATTTTTGCTGTCCCAGAACATTCTTTGTGTACTCTTCTCCCTTATTCTGAACAATATATACCAGTCTCCCTGCTAATCCCAAGAAAGCCAGCAGTATTAACATAAATAATACTACCAGCTTCTTCTGCATGCTTATATTAAATCTGGCTCTTTTGGAGCCACTTCTTCTTTTATGCTGCTTAATATTTCTGTTTTGGCTCAACTTCTACACCTACTTTATTCCTGAATTTCCGCCAGCTGTCTGACATAATCATATCCTTCACCGGAAACATTGATAATCTGCCCTTCTTTGGCATATCTCATTCCCAATTCCCCAATGGCAACCCGTCTGATTTCTTCCAAATCTACAGAACTTGCTGCTCTGGCATAATCTTCATCATTAGATAATCTTAAATCATTCAATTCTCTTTCTAAAGATGCAATATTTTTTACTGCAATAATAATATCAGACTGTACCTGAATATAACTGATCAAAATAATTGCCGCACTAAACAGCGCTGCAACCAGAAAAAGTACATATCCCAAATTCATATACAGCGCTTTCTCTTGTTTTTTTTCTGTATGGTAATCCGGTCGTACCCTTTCCTGTGGTCTTCCTGCCACATTCATTTTACGTACTACATTTCCTTCTATGTAAGTATCATGCTCTCTTCTGTAATCACTCTTCCTTCTTTGAACATTTCTGTTTGCACCATAATAGGCCATGATAACTTCTCTCCCATCTGCTTGATTTTAGTAGGTGTTCTGATTTTTTTCAAAAATTCTTAGTTTGGCACTTTTGGAACGGGAATTTGCTTCCAGTTCTTCTTCGGATGGCAAAATAGGTTTTCTTGTAATCACTTTTCCTTTGGATTCATTTCCGCACACGCACACCGGAAAATCAGCCGGACAGGTACAAGGATTCTCCCATCTTTTAAAAGCAGTTTTTACAATTCTGTCCTCTAAGGAGTGAAAGGTAATAATACACAATCTTCCTCCCGGATTTAAAAGTTCTGCCATATCATCTAATGTATTTTTTAATACTTCTAATTCCCGGTTACATTCAATCCTGATTGCCTGAAAAGTCTTTTTAGAAGGATGTCCTCCTGTTGCTCTCATTTTTGCAGGTATGGCAGCCTTAATAATTTCATTTAACTGAAAGGTTGTTTCTATCGGACTTTCCTGCCTTGCTTTTACAATATGCTTTGCAATATTCTTTGCAAACTGGTCTTCTCCGTAATCACGAATCATGCAAAACAGTTCTCTTTCCGAATAGTCATTCACTATTTCTTTTGCAGTCAGCTGCTGTCTCTGATCCATCCGCATATCCAATGTGGTATCATATTTATAAGAAAAACCTCTCTCAATGGTATCCAACTGATAAGAAGAAACTCCTAAATCCAGAACAATTCCATCGACTCCTGTTACGCCCTGCTCTTTCATAATTTCTTTCATATTACAATAATTACTTCTGATAACAGTCACTTTATCGCCAAACTCTTCCAAACGTTTTGATGCTGCTTCAATGGCCGCTGCATCCTGATCTATTCCAATAAAATGACCTGTTGACAGTTTTTTACAGACATGATAGGCATGTCCGCCTCCGCCTAAGGTTCCATCCACATAGGTTCCTTCCGGTTTTATCTTCAGTCCTTCTATGGTTTCTTCCAACAGTACCGAATAATGCTTAAACTCCACTTTCTTCGCTCCTTTATATTCTGTTATCCTTTTCAAGACTGCACAGCTGCAAATAATAATTATATTCCAAGCCCCAATTCCGCCATATGTTCTGCAATTTCTTCCACATCATCATAGGAAGCAGCAGCTTCCCACCTGTCTTTGCTCCAGATTTCCACACGACTGGCAACTCCGATAAGAACTACTTCTTTTTCCAATCCGGCAAATTCTCTTAAAACACCCGGAACCAGAATACGTCCCTGTTTGTCCACTTCTGCCTGAGTGGCACCCGCAAGAAAAAAACGAACAAACTGTCTCGCATCTTTATTGGTGAGCGGCAAAGATTTCAATTTTTCTTCAAAAGCAGACCATTCTTTGTTGTCGTACACAAACAGACAGCCATCCAATCCCTTTGTCACAACAAACTCGTCTCCTAATGCTTCACGGAACTTTGAGGGAATGATTAGCCTGCCTTTCGCGTCAATTGTATGATTGTATTCGCCCATAAACATATACTAATCACCCACTTTGTACCATTTGGCTCCACTTTTCACCACTTTTAGGTCAATTTTATACCCTAAATGCATCTTTGGCAAGTAAAAAAAATCAAAAAAAATGCACTTTGTGATTTTTCACAAAGTGCATTTTTCATTTTCTCTATATGTTGTGTTTGATTTTGGATTTCCTCTAAATGTAGCTTCTGTCGTTTCTATCCTTTTATGCAGTATTTTGGGTTCCTTACACTGCTTTTTTAACCTCATTTATTTCTACACATTAAATCTAAAAAGAATCACATCTCCGTCCTTTACTACGTATTCTTTTCCTTCCATACCTACAAGACCTTTTTCTCTTGCTGCTGCCAAAGAGCCCTGTTCCAGTAAATCTTTATAATTTACAACCTCTGCTTTAATAAATCCTCTTTCAAAATCCGTATGGATTTTCCCCGCCGCCTGCGGAGCCTTCGTTCCCACTTTAATGGTCCATGCTCTGGTTTCATCTTCGCCGGCAGTCAGATAACTGATCAAACCAAGTAATTTATAGCTTGCTTTAATCAATTTATCAAGACCGGACTCCTGCAGTCCAAGGTCTTCCAAAAACATTGTTTTTTCTTCTTCATCCAACTCAGAAATTTCCTGTTCTATCTGTGCACAGATTACAAACACTTCACTTCCGGTTTCTTTTGCATATTCACGAACTGCTTTTACACCTTCGTTTCCTGCTGCATCATCTGCCAGTTCCTCCTCAGATACATTCGCTGCAAAAATAACCGGTTTTGCCGTTAACAAATTATAAGATACAAATAAGCTTTCTTCATCCTCATCTTCTAATTCTATATTTTTGGCAAGTTTACCATCTTCCAATAATGCTTTGATTTTTTTCAGCAACGCCAGCTCTTTCCCTAAAGTTTTGTCCATTCTGGCAGCTTTCTCCACCTTAGTAATTCTTCTTTCCAAAATTTCAAGGTCAGAAAAAATAAGTTCTAAATTAATTGTTTCAATATCTCTTAAAGGATTAATATTTCCATCCACATGTATAATATTGCTGTCTTCAAAACATCTTACCACATGTACAATGGCATCCACTTCACGGATATTGCTTAAAAACTGGTTTCCCAGACCTTCTCCTTTCGATGCTCCCTTTACCAGACCTGCAATATCTACAAATTCAATCACAGCCGGAGTTACTTTTTTGGAATGATACATATCTCCCAACAATTTTAATCTATGGTCAGGTACCGTTACAATTCCCACATTCGGGTCTATAGTACAAAACGGATAGTTTGCAGATTCCGCCCCCGCTTTTGTTAAAGAGTTAAATAACGTACTCTTTCCTACGTTTGGAAGCCCCACAATGCCAAGTTTCATGATTTCTTATCCCCATCCAAAAATGCTGTTATTTCAAGCATTTTCTCCTTTCTCTTATATTCTTACTGTTTAAATTTTAAGGCACTTTCTATGCATTCAACCTTTTCAACTTCTTATCTTCGGTTACTTTCTCTTAGAAAAATCATCCAATACAGCATGATATTATACCATAGCCCTCACACTTTGAAAAGCCATTAATTTTTCTTTACTTTCCATACTCCTTTCGCATAAAAAGCAAGAGAGAGACCGGTTCCGATTCCCCAACCTACCGGCCAGGACAACCAGATACCCGTTGTGCCAAAAGGGACTGCCAGCAAATATCCTAACACCACTCTAAGAATCAAATCACTAAAGGTCGCCACCATAAAACTTTTCAAAGCACCGGCTCCCCGAAGAACTCCATCAGTGGTTAATTTTAAACATACCACAAAATAAAAGGGAGCCACTATTTTCAAGAACTGGACTCCGGTATCCATAGCAAAGCCAGAATCTTCTCCCATAAAAAGCCCCATTAACGTGGAGCCAAAAAATTCGCAGCCGATAAAAAACGGGATTCCTACCATAATTCCAAGTCCCATACCTGCTCTTAATCCCTGTTTTACTCTTTTTTCTTCTCCTGCACCAATATTTTGTGCCGTAAAACTGGACAACGCATTTCCTAATGTTGAAAAACAGGTAATGGCAAAGGTATTTACCTTAACGGCGGAAGAATACCCTGCAATCACAGAAGAACCAAACCCATTGATCAGACTCTGTATAAAAATATTTCCCACGGAAACAAAACTCTGCTGCAGGATACTGGGAATTGCATACAGCGCAATTTTTTGAAGCATGGGGAAGGAAAAAAGTTCCGGGCGGTGGTCACATTCCACATTCTGCAGACGTTTCTTCAGTGTGAAAATTGCCAGAATGCAGGCAATTCCCTGACACAGAAAAGTTGCCCAGGCAACCCCTGCCACATCCCAATGAAACTTTGCAACAAACACCCAATCCAGTACAATATTGCTTAAGGAAGAACCCACCAGAAAATACAACGGTGTCTTGGAATCTCCCAAAGAAGTAAAAATTCCTGTAGTAACATTATATAAAAACAAAAATACAAAACCACCTATGTATATCCGTAAATACATATCCGCATCTGCAAATATATTTTCCGGTGTATGAATTACTGCCATCATGATACGGCTTGTAAGCAGTCCCAACACTGTCAAAATTATAGATAGTACAAATGAAGCCAGAATCGTTGTGGAAACTGCAGTTTTCATCTCACCATATTTTTTTGCTCCAAACAGCTGTGAAATTACCACCGCACAGCCTACGTTACAGCCCAATGCTATGGCCATAAAAATCATGGTAATGGGATAAGATGCACCAACCGCAGCCAGAGCATCTTCCCCATTAGCTGCAAAATTACCTACAATAACACTGTCAGCAATATTGTATAATTGCTGAAATATAACACTGATAAACATAGGCCCTACAAACTGCAACAAAATTTTACCCGGATTTCCTTTTGTCAAATCCTTTATCATACTATGCACTTCCTTTTCTCACTTTTTCTTTTCGAATATACATGATAGACCTGCCATTTTGAAAGTGCAAGTATTTTTGATTTTAATTTGAAATTATAAATACTCCCGTAATCCTTCTCTTAATTCTCTTTCAATATCTATCAGCTTATTGCAGATATCTGTTGCTTTCTTTTCCGCTGCCGGATACTGATTCATATATTTGTATAAAGATTTGATTCCCATATTGCAGCCATCTGTCAACAAATCTGCCACGGTAGCATCGCTTTTATCTATCGACATTTTCATATTTGTCTTTAACCATGACATACTCTTTGCCATAGGATTTGGGTCTTTTTCCTCACTTTGACATTTCAAAAGCAAGGCATGAATTTCATTTCCTAATTTTTCATGATGTTCTTTGCTTCTTTTTAGTAAATCTTCTAATTTTTTATCCTGCACCTTTTCCATCACTTCCTCTAATGAGGTTACTGCCATTTTGCTTCCTGCATCGCACTCTTTTAACAATTTTTTGGTATCCTGATTTTCCATAAGAACCTCCCATTTCGTTTTCTTATAGTATGGACCCAAACCAACGAAAATATTTCATTTTTCAATTTTCCGGCTGATAGGTTTTTACTCCGTATGTAAAATACAAAACATGACACAACCATACGGCTCCTAAAATAATGCAAGGAATATAAATTGCCTTACGAAACATCATAAAAAAACCAAACGCCATGAACAACGTCACGGTTCCCATAATCCGAAGCTTCGTTTTCCTTGTCATTCCCTGTCCTTTCACATAAGTTTCCAGATTTTTTTTATACAAATCTGTCTGTATAAACCACTGGTATAACCGGTCCGACCCTTTGGCAAAACTAAAAGCTGCCAAAAGCAAAAAGGGAACTGTCGGAAGCACAGGAAGAAAGGCTCCTATGGCTCCCCAAAAAACACCTGCAATTCCTAATAAATTCCATCCCATTTTTCTCAATTTCATATATACTCTCTTTTCTCCTCATACTTTCCTTTTTTGTTGCAATTACCCCTAAGAAAAAAACTTTACGAAACATTTTTTTGTTCTTCATACATTCTGCCATTTTCAACACGGTAAATGCGGTCGGCAATTGCCATAGTGGATTCTCTGTGGGACACCAGAATAATACATTTATCCTGTTTTTGTTCCTTCAAAGCTTTTAAGATAATGCCTTCATTGATGCTGTCCACATTACTGGTAGGCTCATCCAGTAAAATAAACTTACTACCTCTAAGAAATGCCCTTGCCAGACCAATCCGCTGTTTTTCTCCGGCAGAAAGTCTGTCTCCAAGCATTCCTGCTTTTGTCTGGTAGCCTTCTGGTAACTTCTTTATAATTTCGTGGACAGAAGCCATCCGGCACGCCTGCTCCAGTTCCTCCTTTGTGGCATCCGGTCTGGCAATCCGCAAATTCGCTTCAATACTTTCATCAAACAAATAGGTAGTCTGACTTACCATTGTTACATTTTCAAGAAGACTGTCCGTATTGATATTTTCAATCTCCACCTTATTATACCGAATCTCTCCCTGGTTTTTTTCCCAGAATCGAAGCAATAATTTCAAAAAAGTAGATTTTCCGCAGCCGGATTTTCCTACAATCCCAATAATTTCTCCCACTTGCGCCTTCATGGTAATATTTTCCAATACCAGGAAACTGTCATCATAGGAAAATGCCAGTTCTTTTACTGCCAGTTCTTTAAACTCTATGTTTTTTCCCGTTTTTATCTCTGAAACCGCCGGTTCTTCTGAAAGCAGATTTAACACTCTGTCACCGGAAGCAAAGGTCTGGGTCAGATTGCCCGGTAACGCCGAAATAGCAATTACCGGTCCAAAAGAACCAAATACTGCCACCACACCTATGACCATTCTGCCTGCCGAAATCATATCTTTTGTCAAAAGAATGATTCCTGCTGCCAAAGTCAGAAAAATAAATGCAGATACCAAAGCTTCCGTCGCTGCTGCTGCCCGGACGGTATCGTGTTTCATCTTTTTCGTTTCCCTAAGTAAAAGAGAAGTTCTACGGTTTACCTCTTTTTTTCTTTCCTCAGCCCCATTGTGAAACACAATATCTTTCCGCCCCTTCATACTGTCCATGAAATAAGAATTAAATTTTGCAAATTCCTGTCGATAGCTGATTCCTGATTCTTTCAGCTTCCCTGAAGCAACCAAAGGTACCACAATTCCGATGATAATATATCCTACCAAAGCAATGACTGCCAAATAAGGACTTGCCGCATTCCACACAAACAAAAGTACATTAACAGATACTACCACAGCTATACATATGGGCGAAATTGTATGGGCATAAAACACCTCCAAAGTTTCAATATCAGAGGTCAGCATAGCAATAATTGCCCCTTTTTGTTTACTTTCCAATTTTGCCGGACAAAGAAGCCGAAGGGCAGAAAATATCTTATCCCGAAGCACCGCCAATAATCGAAAAGCAATATAATGATTACTGTACTGCTCAAAATATCGTAAGATTCCTCTAAGCACACCGCACCCTATAGTGAGCACTATCAGCATTTCATAAGAAACAGCAATATTTTCCCCCAAAGCCTTTGCAATTCCCACTGCTCCTGACAAGGTTACGCCCATGGCACACAAAAAACCCAAAGACCCATTCAAAACTGCCAATAGCATTATGTATGCCAGACTTCCCAGCAAAAAAATCAGACTTGCCATTATTTTCAAACCACTTCTGCGGCTTTTTTTATATTCTCTCATGCGCTTACCTCCCGATATCCTTCTTCCAACTGTTTCTGTGTACGATATAGTAAAGCATAGCCGCCTTCCTGTTTCATTAATTCTTCATGAGTCCCGGTTTCCTTTATTTCTCCCTTCTCCATATAGTAAATTTTATCCGATAAAACCACGTTTTCCAGCCGATGTGAAATCACAATAACGGATTTTGTTTTTGAAAGTTCTCTGATGTTTTTCATAATGATAGCTTCACTTTCTATATCTATATTACTGGTTGCCTCATCAAATATATATATATCTTTTTGTGCCGCCAGATTCACTGCCAAAGCCAGTCTCTGTTTCTGTCCGCCGGAAATATTATTTCCATCTTCCATAATCATTTTATCTAATCCGCCATTTTCACGAATGTACTCTGCCAGATTTACCTTTTCCAGTTGGGCATAGATTTCTTCCTCACTTATTTCTCTTTTCGCAAGTCGGAAATTCTCCCGTATGGTTTCGTTAAAAATATAAGTGTTATAACTTACTGCCGTAAAATGCGAATAAAAGTTTTCTTCGGAAAATTCTCTTAACTCTTCGCCTCCCAACGTTACGGTTCCCTTCGTCGGCAAAAGAGCCCCTGATAAAAGTCCCACTATGGTAGATTTTCCACAACCGGATTCTCCCACTATAGATATCATTCCGTTTTTCCCGGATTCCAGATTAACATTTTTTAACACAGTTCTTTCCCCGTCATAAGAAAAGGAAACATTTTTCATGGAAAAGTTTCCATTCTTCACTTCTTTTTTTCCCCATACCGGTTCCTCAGTTTCCAATAAGGCAAGTATCTTACTTCCTGCACTGGCTCCATTCATCGCTACATGAAATGCAGAACCAAAGGCTCTGAGGGGCAGGAAAAAATCTACCGCAACGAGAATAAGAAACAACCCGCCAAAAGGAGAAAGCCCGCGTTTTACCACCGCCATAACCGCCAGGGCAATTCCCAGTCCCGCACCGGAATATGCTACCAAATCCATAATGGTTGTACTGGCAAGCTGCATCACCAACACTTTCATGGTAATTTTTCGAAATTCCTCACTGGATTCCCGCATTTTCTTTTGCTGTCTTTCATCTGCCTGAAAAATTTTCAGTTCCTTCATCCCCTGTACACTGTCCAAAAAAGAATCACCCATAGACGTATATTTTCCCCAATATTTTGCAAAAATCTTCTTCGCATATTTGGATACGGCTGCAATAGAAACCGGAATTAAAGGCACACACAAAAGCAATACCACCGCGGCTCTTGCATCTATCCATACCGTAATCATAAATAAGATTACCGGTGCCAACATGGAATAAAAAAACTGTGGAATGTAATTGGAATAATACAAATCCAACTGCTCTACCCCTTCTATAGCAACCTGTGTCATTCCTGCCAGACTCATATCCTCCCTGTATTCTGTTCCCAGAGCCACTATTTTGTCATATATTTTCTCACGTAATTCTTTTTTTATGTTTCTTCCCAGAAGATCCTTTCTGTCTCCTGCCCTGCAGGAGGTTATATAACGCCCCACAATCCCTGTTACTACAAAAATTACCGGTTTCAGAAACAGTATCCATCCACCGTTGTATTCCTCATAATAAACAGCTCTTTTCATAGCCATGCAGATTCCTGCCGTTGCCATAATGTTAGAAAACAATCCCATTACCATCATTATCGTAATATAATAAATGTGCTTTTTATTGCTGCCCAAAAGGCGAAAAAGGTTTTTATCAATCATATTTCTTTCCTCCTCTTTCCTCTATCGGTTAGTTTCTACTAACCTTTGCAAAAAGAAATTGCGGTGGCTTCTATTAGTCACCGCTAACCCAATATAGAATGTATAGCATACCTTTTCTGTATTTGTCAATAGAATCCTATAAAAAAGCGAAGTGCTTATGGTAACACTCCGCCTTTTATTCTTTCCTAATATTTCTTCCTATTCTTCAATTCTTCATAAATCAACTTATAATTCTCATATCTTTCAGTACTGATTTTTCCCTTCTCTAAAGCCTCTTTCACAGCACATCCCGGTTCATGGGTATGACTGCATCCATGAAAACGACAGGCTTCCCGATAATCATCAAATTCAGGATAAAATTGCTCCAATTCCTGTTTTTCCATGTCAAATACTGCCAAAGAACTAAACCCCGGAGTATCCATAATAAAAGTATCCTTATCTAAAGTAATAAACTCCGTATGTCTGGTAGTATGCTTTCCACGTTCAATTTTCTCACTGATAGCTCCGGTTTCCATACTGACATCCGATTGAAGACGGTTGATAAAAGAAGATTTTCCTACCCCGCTGGGACCTGCCACTGTAGATGTCTTTCCCTCTAAAATGGTTCTTACTTCTTCAATTCCCTCATTCTGCTTTGCACTCATAAATACAATTTCGCAGCCGCTGCCGGAATATATTTTCATAAGTTTTTGCTTCTCTTCTTCTTCTGCCAAATCACTTTTATTAAAAACCAATGCACAGGGAATCTCTTTTTGCCGCATCATAATCAGGAATCGGTCCAACAAATTTAAATTCGGTTCCGGTTTTTTCACCGCAAAAATAACCACTGCCTGGTCAATGTTTGCAACTGCCGGACGAATCAGTTCATTTTTTCGTTCCAGAACTGCCTCTATATTTCCTTTTTTGTTTTCTCCATCCAAAATACTTACGGTTACCTCATCCCCTACTAAAGGTTTTAGTTTATTTTTTCTAAAGATTCCCTTTGCTTTACATTCCAAAATTCCAACTTCCGGAACATACACATAATAAAACCCTGCAATTCCTCGAATTATTTTTCCTTGCATGCACTATGATTCCTTTGCAAATTTTACAGCCCTGCTAAGATTCCGTTCCTCTCTTCCTCCGGGAATCGTCACCACATTTCCATTTTCATCTGTTGTAGTAGTTGCCGGCACATCTACATAATAAAAGAAAGTAACCAGACCACTGTCAGCTCCGGTAATGCCTGCTACATTCATGGTAAGAGGAAAAACGTTGGTGGTTGTTCTGTAAATTTCCCTTCCGTCAGATGCTGCCAACACAACAGTAACCTCGGTTCCTGAAACATACTCTCCGTCTTCTTCACCGGGACCTGCGATATTTCCCACAAAACTATAGGTACTGCTTCCCACACCTGTGCTTACTTTCATATCAATTACGGTACCTGAATTAACATAAGAACCTACAGAATAATTCTGGTAACAAACCTTGCCTGCCAATGCCGGGTCTTCATTGGTGGTTTCCTCCACGGCTCCCGGCTGCAAACCGGCTTCCGTAAGGGCCGTCGCCGCTGCCAGCTGATCCATTCCTATTACATTAGGAACTCTTACTTTTGTAATTTCTTCTCCCAGACTTACTCTTAAAGTCACTACTGTTCCTTTTTCCACGTCACTTCCTGCGTCCGGTGACTGACTGATAACATTTCCTGCAGACACTTCTGAAGAAAACACTTCTTCTTTGGCTACTTCATAGCCGTTTTCTTTTAAAAGGGCAGATGCTTCCGCATAAGACAACCCGGTTGCCGAAGGTACACCAACTACTGCTTCCGTACTTAAAAAGCCGCCATTGGCATCTGTTTTACCATCTTCCTCAGCCTCTTGTACTTCCTGTTCCTCTTTGGGATATTCGACATTTCCTGAAGGGAATACACCTACCGCCTTTCCCACCAGAAAAATAACAATAACTCCAATAATCACTGCTGCAATTACGGCAAGAATGGTGGTAATTTTCTCCATTCTGGGGTCGTATTCTTCCTCTTCTTCTTTTACATTGGATGCCGTTTTCTTTTTCTTGGAATATTCTTCTTCTACCTCTTTACGAAGCCGGATGGAATCTCCCGATACCACTTTTCTTTTCTGCACCTGCTGTTTAATCTCTCTTACTTCCTGTTCACTTACAATGCGTGTAGATGCATTTTCATCCGGATCCACAACTTTTACAAAATTTTCATCCGGTGTCATCAAAGAACGTTTTAAATCCTCAATCAATTCCGCCATGGACTGATAACGTCTGTCAGGACTTTTCTGCGTACATTTAAATACAATCTGTTCTACACTGACAGGAATATCTTCTGCAAAATCTCTGGGAGACGGCATAGGTTCCTGAATATGTTTAATGGCGATTGCCACGGTAGTATCTCCATTAAAAGGCACTCTACCTGTCAGCATTTCAAACAAAGTAATTCCTAAGGAATAAATATCACTTTTCTCATCACTAAATCCTCCTCTTGCCTGTTCCGGTGAGGTATAGTGTACCGAACCCATGACATTGGAAGTAATAGTATTGCTGGTAGCAGCCTTTGCTATCCCAAAATCTGTCACCTTAACCTTTCCATCTTTGGAAATAATGATATTCTGAGGCTTAATATCCCGGTGAATGATATGATTATTATGAGCTGCTTCTATTCCCATAGATACCTGAATAGCAATACTAATAGCCTCTTTCACAGAAAGTCTTCCTTTTTTTTCAATATATTTTTTTAAGGTAATTCCTTCTACCAGCTCCATAACGATGTAATTAATGCCATTTTCGTTTCCTACATCATAAACATTTACAATATTCGGGTGCATAAGCCCTGCTGCAGCCTGCGCCTCCACTTTAAACTTAGAAACGAAATTTTCATTTTCACTGAATTCCTGTTTCAATACTTTTACTGCCACATAGCGATTTAACTTGTGGCATTTTGCTTTATATACATCTGACATTCCACCATTACCGATTTTTTCCAAAATCTCATACCGGTCTCCAATCAGCATTCCTATCTTAATCATGAACAACCTCCAAAACTATCTCTTAGGACTCACCAAAATAATTCCCATATTGTCACGGCCGCCGTTTGCATTTGCCGCAGCAATAATGGCTTCAATTCTTTCCTCTTCTGTCATGTCCTTATTTAAAATCTCTAATATTTCTTCATCAGTAAGCATATTGCTTACTCCGTCAGTACACATAAATACCTTATCATCTTTTTGTAGTTTCACTTCAAAAAAATCAGGATTTACTTCCGCCTGAGCACCTATTGCTCTTGTTATAATATTCTTGTTTTCGTGATTACGTGCCTGTTCTCTGTCAAGTCCTCCCATACGTACCATCTCCTCCACTAAAGAATGGTCTATGGTTATCTGCTGTATTTTATCATTTACCAGATACAATCTGCTGTCACCTACATTGGCAATTTTAAGAACCTCCTCACAAATGGTTGCCGCCACCAGTGTGGTTCCCATACCTGCCATATTTTCATCTTCTGCCGCCTTTTTACGGATTTTTTCATTTGCCTCCGTAATTGCCTGATTCAACAAAGAAAAAACATCTTCCTCATTACTTCTGCTTACGGCTTCCACAACCGTTTCCACTGCATATTTTGATGCATAACCTCCGGCTTTATGGCCTCCCATTCCATCTGCCACTAAATACAGATTAGGCAGAGTTCCCACAGGACAATCCGCAGTAAATACATAATCCTGATTCAATTTCCGTTTAAGACCAATATCGGTCTTTGAAACTGTTTTTCTCATAATATGACTCCTAATGCCTTTGACCAAAACATTTACATTTCTATTGGCGGCACAATTTGCACTTATGGGCAAAATAACCCATATTTATGACATATTAGCACAGAAACAAAAAAAGGGCAAGAGATAATCTCTCCTCCCCTTCTCTGAATATGCGTAGATTAAGCCTTTTTCCTCTTATAAGTTTTGATTTTGAATATGTCTTCTTCTTAATTGTCCACATGCACCATCAATATCACGTCCCATTTCCCTGCGGACGGTTGCACTGATTCCACTTTTTTCTATCTGCTCTCTAAAACGGGCAATCTGCTCTTTCCCCGATTGTTTATAATCTCTTTCTTTAATGGGATTTACCGGAATCAGATTCACATGACAATTTATGCCCTTAATTAAATAAATCAATTCTCTGGCATCCTCTTTTGTATCATTTACTCCTGCTACTAAAGAATATTCAAATGTGATTCTGCGGCCGGTTTGCTCAAAATAATATCTGCAAGCCTCTAACACTTCCTTCAGACTATATTTATTGGCAATCGGCATTAACTGCCTTCTCTTTTCATCTGTGGTGGCATGAAGAGACAATGCTAAGGTAATCTGCAGTCTTTCTTCTGCCAGTCTTTTCATATTCGGAACAATACCACAGGTAGAAACCGTAATATTTCTTTGACTGATATTTTGCCCCTTCTCCTCAGAAATCAATCGGATAAATCTGATAAGGTTCTCATAATTGTCCATAGGCTCCCCGGTTCCCATAACCACAATATTGGAAACTCTTTCTCCCGTATGCCGGATAATGGCATAAATCTGTTCCAACATTTCTGAGGGCAGTAAATTTCTCTCCAATCCGTCTAATGTAGAGGCACAAAAACGACACCCCATCCGACATCCTACCTGCGAAGAAATGCAGACACTATTTCCATGATGATATTTCATCCAGACACTTTCCACAACATTTCCATCCGGAAGTTCAAACAGATATTTTCTTGTTCCGTCTATAGCTGACTCCTGAAATTGTACCATCTTTAAAGTAACCAACTTTTCTTCTCTTTGCAGTTTTTCCCGAAACTCCTTAGACAGATTTAACATTTCATCATATTCTAAAACCAGTTTTTCATGCATCCACTGATAAATTTGTTTTGCGCGAAATGCTTTTTCTCCCAATTTAAGAATACATTCCTGCAATTCTTCCATCGTCATTGATTTAATGTCCATTTTTTCTCCATCCTCTTTTGCGCTCCTCTTTCAAACATTGCACATTTTATATGCTCTGCTTACCGGTCTGTTCTGCGCAATTTACACAAAAAGAAACCATCCGTTTTATGAATCCCCGGTAAGAGCTGCAGCCCATATTTTCCTTCCTCCTGCTGTAACTGCTGCGGCAGTTCTTCTTTCATGGAAACTACCTCAAAAGGAAGATTCTCCACAATCCATTGTATCTGCTTTTGATTTTCTTCTTTGTTAATGGTACAGGTACTATACATTAAGATGCCGCCCTTTTTAACATACTTCCAGACCGTATTTAAAATTTGCTTTTGCAGAACAGCCACTTCCTCCAGGCTTTCCGGCTTCAGACGGTACTTGATATCTCTTTTCTTTCCCATAATTCCAAGGCCTGAACAGGGAGCATCGCAGAAAACAATGTCTGCCCATTCCTCCTTAGAGTTATCTTTTACCAGCGCATCCCAGACTTCACACTGGATATTAGACAGCTGCAATCGTTTCCCATTTTCCTGTATAAAATTCACCTTGTACTCTGTCAAATCTCTGGCTATCACCTTGCCGCTTCCCTGCAGCAGCTGTGCCGCATGCGTTGCTTTGCCTCCGGGTGCCGCACAGACATCCAGTATCTGCATATTTTCCCTGATTCCTGCCACTTCGGCAACCAACATGCTGCTTACGTCCTGTACCTGAAAGTTTCCCTCTTCAAACCCTGCCATATTTTGAACTCCTTCTGTTTTCAAACAGACATAAGCATAAGGTAAATATTCATGAGGTAATACTTTAATCCCCTGCTTCTCCCACTGTTCCAACAGCTGATTTAAAGCCTCTTCCTTCAGTGTTTCCTTTAAACGTATTGTTACCGGACGTTCCTGTAAAAGACCGGTGCATATTTTTTCTGTTTCCTGTCTGCCGTATTGAGAAACAAAATGCTGTACCATCCACTCAGGAACAGAATATACGACAGAAATATATTTTTCAAAATTTTCTTCTTTCTCAGGATAAGAGATTTCATCTTTTTTTCTGGAAATATTTCTTAACACTCCATTTACAAATCCTTTCAAAGAAGTAAATTTATGTAAAGCTGCCAATTTCACAGCTTCATTACATGCTGCGGAATCCGGTACCGAATCCATATATAAAATCTGATACACACTCATTCGCATAAGTGCACGAATCAAAGGCTTCATTTTAGAAACCGGCGTCTTGGAAAACTGATCGAGCACATAATCCAGTTCTATGGTTCTTTCCAGAGTTCCTTCTGTCAACCGTTTTATAAATGCCTTTTCTTTTCCCTCCAGATAATTATATTTATCCAATACCTGCCGTAACAGAATATGGCTAAATTCATTCTCTGCATAGATTTCTTTTAACATGGACAACACCAGTTCTCTAACGTTCATTTCTTTCTCCCGAATCTATAAGCTTTTCCACTTTACTCAGCTTTCTCCTTTAATCTCTGTCGTCTCTTCTTCCACCAAATAATATCATCAATCTAAGCAGCTGCAAAATGGAAGAAGCTGCCGCTGCTACATAGGTCATAGCGGCTGCTGAAAGTACATTTTTTGCCTGTCTTTTCTCTTCCTGTCCTAAAATTCCATAATCCTCCAACATTACCAACGCACGGCTGGAAGCATTAAATTCCACCGGTAATGTTACAATCTGAAATAAAACGGCAAGAGAAAACACCCAAATTCCAATCTTTACAAGCAGGCTCCCGCCGCCGCCAAACATAACCCCAAGAAGTATAATGGGTAATCCTAATCTGGAACCTAAATTTGCAGCCGGTACAATGGCAGTACGAAGTTTTAAAGGACCATAGCTTTCTTTGTGCTGGATAGCATGTCCGCACTCATGGGCGGCTACTCCAATTGCTGCAACAGAAGCAGCATGATACGTAGAATCTGATAACCGAAGCACTTTCGAGGAAGGGTCATAGTGATCCGATAAGTTTCCCCTTACATGTTCCACCGGTATTTCCGACAATCCATTCCTATCCAGAATCTTTCTAGCTACCTGCGCTCCTGTCATTCCCGTCATACTTCTTACTTTTGCATATTTTTGAAAGGTGCTGTTTACTTTCGCAGAAGCAGCCATGGAAAGTATTGCTCCTGCCAACACCATCAAATATGTCCAGTCAAATCCATATCCATAATATCCCATTGGGTACATCTTCTTCCTCCTGTTTCCTTTTCTATCTTACCTTATCCAAGAACCATACCCGGTTCTATCTGGTTTCCAAGCAAAAAGGCTTCCACACTCATTCGTTTTTTTCCTTCTGCCTGAATCTGCTTTAATACTAACAAATCTTTTCCGGTCTGCACCTTAATTGCATTTTTGGTAACTTCTGTTATGGTTCCGGGCTCCGCCGATGTTTCTTTCTTTTCCACCGCCGCCTCCCAGACTTTTAAAGTCTTTCCTTTATAATAAGTATACGCACTTGGCCAGGAATTCATTCCCCTTACCAGCCGTTCCAACACCTGTGCATCCTTCTTCCAGTCTATGTGTCCCATTTCCTTTTTGATCATTTTGGCATAGGTACTAAGAGCCTCTTCCTGAGGCTGTGGGTTTATGGTACCGGCTTCAATCTGTGGAATGGTTTCTACTAAAAGTCTGGCTCCTGCATCTGCCAGTTTGTCAAACAGACTTTCTCCCGTATCCGTATCCTCAATAGGGATAATCACCCGACTTAACATATCTCCGGTATCTAATCCTTCCTCCATTTGCATGATGGTAACACCGGTTTCCTTTTCTCCATCTAAAATCGCCCACTGGATAGGAGCCGCCCCTCTATATTTGGGCAACAGGGAAGCATGAATGTTCACGCAGCCATATTTAGGCATGTTTAAAATTTCTTTAGACAAAATCTGCCCAAAAGCTGCCACCACAAACAAATCTGCCTGATATCCCTTTAACACCTTTACCGCTTCTTCCGTTTTAATCTTTTCCGGCTGAAACACTTCTATTCCATGTTTTATGGCACATACTTTTACAGGTGTCTGCTGCATTTCTTTCCCCCGCCCTTTGGGTTTGTCCGGTTGGGTGACTGCTGCCACAACATCATGACCTGCTTCGACTAAGGCTTCCAATGCTCCCACTGCAAAATCAGGAGTTCCCATAAAAACTATTTTCATCTGCATCACCAGTTCCTTTCTTTCCTGCAATCCTGCACGTAACCTGATTTTCTTCCTATTCTTCCTGCCACTCTTCCTCCTCATCTTCGGAAACATTCACCAGTTCCCCTTCTACTTTTTCCACATAAAGATGACCATCCAAATGATCTAATTCATGACAGATTGCCCGAGCCAAAAGTTCGGTTCCTTCAATTTCAAACAACTCCATATTTTCATCATAAGCCACAGCTTTTACATAATTCGGTCTTGTAACCGTACCGCTTTTTCCCGGTACACTTAAACAACCTTCTCCTCCGGTCTGCTCTCCGCTTGTTTCTATGATTTTAGGATTAATCATAATAAGTAAATCTTCACCGGTACAATCAATAACCACAATTCTCTTTAAAACTCCTACCTGAGGTGCTGCAAGACCTACCCCATTGGCATCATACATGGTTTCTATCATATCCTGAATCAATTCTTTTGTTCTGGGGGTAATCTCCTTTACTTCTTTGCATACTTTATTTAATACCGGGTCTCCCATTTCTCTGATATTTCTAAGTGCCATTTTCTTCTCTCCTGTCTGCGTTTTTATTCATCATTTTCTCTGCTAAACCGTATTTCTTCCTTAAAAAGCATTCATCGGGTTAAAATCAAATTGTACTATTTTTCCTTCCGTTTCACAAGTACCAAGATACTGTTCCAGCCTTTCTTTTGCCTCTTTTAATACTTTTTTATCTTTATGTTTACAAATAAGACAGAAACGATAGACATCTTTTATTTTTCCGATTCCTGCATTTGCCGGTCCTATTATTATCATTTTCTTTTCTTTTGCATATTCTTTTATAACTTCTTTCAATTGATTTCCCAGTTCTATTCCTGCCGGCTCTTCTTTTTCAAAAATCTGAACCATTAACATTTCTGCTGCCGGCGGATACCCTCCCAGACTGCGATACATTAATTCCTCCTGGTAGAAACTTTCGTAATCCTGAGCGGCTGCATAACGGATACTGTAATGCTGTGGCTGATAACTTTGAATCACCACTTCTCCGGCAAGTTTTCCTCTTCCGGCACGTCCTGCTGCCTGGGTCAATAACTGAAAGGTTCTCTCTCCTGCCCGATAATCATTCACCGCAAGAGATAGGTCTGCTGCCAGAATCCCCACTAAGGTTACCTTCGGAAAATCATGACCTTTTACAATCATTTGCGTTCCGATTAGCACCTGAGCTTTTTCCTCCATAAAATCAGATAAGATTTTCTCATAACTGTCTTTTGTTCTGGTGGTATCCCTATCCATCCTGAGAATGGAAACTTCACCAAACATTTTTCTCATGGCCTCTTCAATTTGTTCCGTACCTGCCTTAAATCCAAGCACATATTTGGAACCACACTTAGGACAGCTTTTCACATCCGGCTGTTCATATCCGCAATAATGACATACCAGTTTTCCATTCGCATGTCTGGACAAAGATACATCACAATGGGGACATTTTATGACATGTCCGCAGCTTCTGCAGGTAAGAAATCCCAAATAGCCTCGTCGGTTCAAAAATAACATTATCTGTTCTTTCTTTTCCAGTCTGTCTCTTATCATTTCCTGTAGTTTGTCACTGAAAATAGAACGATTTCCTTTCCTCAGCTCCTCTCGCAAATCCTCCACATATACCTTGGGAAGAGTCCCCCCTGTAAGCCGTTCTTTCAAGGAAAAGAATCCATATTCTCCCTGCATGGCTTTATAATAACTTTCCACAGACGGCGTGGCACTTCCTAAAATTACATCTGCATGATGAATTCCTGCCAGTTCCTGTGCCACTTCCCTTGCATGATACTTTGGATGATTTTCACTTTTATAAGTGCTTTCATGTTCTTCATCTATAATAATCAATCCCACTTCCTTAAAAGGTGTAAAAAGAGCCGAGCGGGGACCTACAATAATATCAATCTCTCCTTTTTTTGCTCTTTCACACTGGTCATACTTTTCTCCTGCCGAAAGGGTAGAATTCAAAATAGATACCCGGTCTCCAAAACGATTTTGAAAACGCATTACCGTCTGAAAAGAAAGGGCAATTTCCGGTATCAGCATGATCACCGCTTTTTTTTCTGAAACTACCTTTTCAATCAAAGCCATATAAACTTCGGTCTTCCCACTGCCTGTAATTCCATGAAGCAGATAGGTTTTTCGAATCCCATTTTCATAATCCTGCCAAATATCATCTACGATTTTTTTCTGGGAAGCACTTAAGATATTTTGTGGCAAAGCCGCTTCTCTTTCCCTGACCGGATTCCGATATTTATAATTACATACCTCTTCTGCCAATCCCATTTTTTTCAAACTATCTATGGTAGCGGAAGAAACATGCAGTTTCTCTCGCAACAAAGTATAGGATACTTCCTTTTGCTCGGCCATAGCCCACAGCACTCTGGCTTTTGCCGTCTGATGCTTATTTTCACTTTTTTTTGCCCACTCCTTGGCTTCTTCCGGTGTACAGAGCCGCCGCAGTTTTCGCTCTTCTTTTGGCTTTACCTTCTGTTTTGCCGGCAGCACCGTCTGCAAAGCCTGAATCATAGTGCCGCCATATTCTTCCCGCATCCAGTAAGCCAGCCGTATCAGTTTATTTTCTACCAGTACTCCCTGGGTTACCTCTTTGATTTCTTTCAGCAAAGCAGGGTCAAAATCCGGTGTTTCCAAAAACTCTATAATATATCCTTTTCTTAAAGCATTCCCTTTTCCAAAGGGAATTTCTACACAAGAACCTACCTCAATTACCTCCTGCAACCTTTGAGGCACCTTATAACAAAAAGGTCTGTCTACTTTTTCATGAGATATATCTATAATTACTCTGGCATATAACTTATTCACAAATTACCTTCTTTCATAATATCTGCAAGAATTACCCTTTCATCCATAGGATAATGAACCCCTTCGATTTCCTGATAATCTTCATGCCCCTTCCCTGCAAGCACAATGATATCTCCCGGCTCTGCATTTTTAACAGCATAGGAAATGGCCTCTCTCCGGTCGCAGATTGCTTTATACTTTCCCTGCGTTTTTTGGATTCCGGTTACGATATCCTTCATAATGTCTTCCGGCTTTTCAAAACGGGGATTGTCAGAAGTGATTATGGTAAAATCCGCCAGTTTTCCACTTACCTCCCCCATTTCAAACCTCCTGAGATTCGAACGATTCCCGCCGCAGCCAAACAGACAGATTAAACGATTTGGCTTATATTCCCTTAAAGTAGAAAGAAGGCTTTTTAATGCCATGGCATTATGGGCATAATCAATCATTACCGTAAACTCATCGGAAACATTTACCAATTCAATCCGTCCTTTCACTTTTGCGTTCAAAAGTGCCTTTTTTATATTTCCTTCAGACACCTTAAAGTGACGGCAAATGGCAATCGCAGTTAAGGCATTATATACACTAAAACGCCCAGGAGAAGCCACCATAACCTCCATATCCATAAGGCCATTTACCTGAAAAGAAACTCCAATCCTTCCCTTTTCTTTCACAAGTTCCATTTTTGCTGCCCGCAATTGGGCTTCTTCGCCGAAGCCGTAGGTTTCCAGCTGACAGGTTGCTCCTGAAGTCACTTCCTTCCAATGAGAATCATCACTGTTTACAATTCCCACCCTGCATTGCTGAAATAAAAGCCCCTTACATGCCATATATTCTTCAAAACTGGCATGTTCATTTGGTCCAATATGATCTGGTTCCATATTGGTAAAAATACCATAATCAAACAAAAAGCCCTGTGTTCTGTGAAGCATCAATCCTTGAGAAGAAACCTCCATCACCACAGCCTCGCATCCGGCTTTTACCATCTTTGCAAAACTCTCCTGCAGCACATAAGATTCCGGAGTTGTGTTTACTGCCGGAATATGTTCCTCACCGATGATGGTTTCAATAGTTCCTATTAAACCAACTTTAAGACCTGCATTCTCCAAAATAGATTTTACAAGATAGGTGGTGGTAGTTTTCCCTTTGGTTCCCGTAATTCCTATCACCTTTAATTTTTCTGCCGGATGCTGAAACCAGGCGGCGGAAATAAATGCCATGGCATAACGGGTGTTTTCCACCTGTATAATGGTGACATCTTCCTCCCCCCTTACCTCCACAGGTTTACAGGTAACCAGTACCGATGCCCCCTTGGAAACGGCTTCATATGCTGCATTATGTCCGTCAAAATTTACGCCTTCTATACATAGAAACAGACTATTCTTTATCACTTTTCTGGAATCATAAACAACCGCGGAAATTTCCTTTTCCAGACTGCCCTGCAGGCAAGTATATTCTAACTTTTCCAATAACTGTCTTAACTTCATCTTCCCCTCCTAAAAAAATAATGAGGCAGTTTTCCCTCATACTTTTCAGCAACAGCAAGGAGCTGCTCCACAATGAAGTTTTACTGAAAGAAAATTTGCATGATATACAAATTATGTTTTGTACATCATGCCATGCGTTTCAGCTAACATTTTATGCAGCAGCTTCTTCTATTTTCTTTTCTATGCAAACAACTTAAGAATATCGTTATACATAACAAATACCATCAGTACCATCAGTGCCACAAATCCGGCAAAATGAACCATGCCTTCTTTTTCCGGCGGTATGGGCTTTCCCCGGACAGCCTCTACAAGTAAAAACACCAGTCTGCCTCCATCCAGTGCCGGCAGGGGCAATAAATTTAAAACCCCCAGATTTACACTTAAAAGTAAGGCAATATTACACAAATTCAAGATTAAAACCAAAGGTCCATAGGGAGAGGCTTCCTCTGCCACTTCTCCAATCACCTGTGCAATTCCAATAGGACCGGAAACATCATCCTTCGAAGCTTCTCCCTTTACCAGCATTGCTAAACTTTTAAACGTAGAAAGCATACTGTAACGTACTTCATAATAAGCATATTTAAAAATATCTATCCCTTTTGCTTTTACCGTTTCTCCATATCCCTGAAGTCCCATCAGGTATCTTCCCGTTTCTTCATTATATTTTGGCTGTATCTGTGCCTCAAATTTTTCTCCATCCCGTTCAAATTCAACGAGCATGCTTTTTTCCCCATTCAGATACGTATTAATATAAATCTCTCTGGCAAGATAAATTTTTTCTCCATTCATGGCAGTAACCACATCTCCCGGCTGCATGCCTGCCTCAGCTGCCGGATATCCTTCCATAATGCCAAGGATTACCGGTTTATCAGAACCACTGAAAGCTACCAGAAAGATACCTAAAAAAAACGCCAGAATAAAATTAAACAAAGGACCTGCCACTACGGAAGAAATTCTTGCCCAAACCGGAGCTCCATTAAAAGAATCCGGAGAAGGTTCTTTCTTTTCCTCCTTCAGCCCATCTTCCCCTTCAAACATGCAGGCTCCTCCAATGGGAAGCAAACGAATCACATAGTCCGTTCCATTTCTATGAAAACCTGCCAGTTTCGGTCCCATACCAATGGCAAATTCCACCACATGAATCCCATTTACCTTTGCCAGCAAATAATGTCCAAATTCATGTGCCAATACAATGATTCCAAATATTAAAACAAAAAATATTAATGTCATACCTAACCTTCTAATTGAATTTTTTCATTTCACTCAAGAGACTTGCTTATGCCTCTGCCCTCATTGACTGTCGCTTATAGCTTTCTATGCCTTTTTCTCTGCTGCCTGTAATACAAATTCATGGCTTTCTGCTTCTGCCAAAAGAATCTCTTCCACAGTAGGTGCTTCCACCACTTTATGATTTTTCATGGCATCTTCTATAAACTCTGTAATCTGTAAATAAGAAATCTTCTTATCCAAAAATAAACTGACCGCTTTTTCATTTGCTGCATTATACACGGTAGGCATACTTCCACCGATTTCGGCTGCTTCATATGCCAATTTCAATCCTTTGAAAGTATCCAAATCCGGTTTTTCAAAGGTAATTTGCGCCAATTCATAAAAATCTACCCTTTTTCCCTTCATTGGCATTCTGTCAGGGTAAAATAAAGCATACTGAATGGGAAGTTTCATATCCGGAGTTCCCAGCTGCGCCATAATTCCACCATCCTGAAACTGCACCATGGAATGTATAATGCTTTGCGGATGTACTACAACTTGAATTTTCTCTAAAGGTACCTCAAAGAGCCATTTTGCTTCTATTACTTCTAATCCTTTATTGACTAACGTAGAGGAATCTATGGTAATTTTTCTTCCCATAGACCAGTTGGGATGTTTCAGGGCATCTTCCACCTTCATGTGTTTTAATTCTTCCAATGATTTTCCTCGAAACGGACCGCCGGAAGCTGTCAGTAGAATTTTTTCTATCTGTTCCTGCTTTTCTCCATTTAATGATTGAAAAACAGCACTATGTTCACTGTCTACAGGCAAAATAGAAACCCCTTTTTCTTTTGCCAGAGGCATAATAATATGTCCGGCTGTTACCAGAGTTTCTTTGTTTGCAAGTGCAATATCTTTTCCGGCTTCAATGGCGGCAATGGTAGGACGAATCCCTATCATCCCCACAATGGCAGTTACCAGAATCTCTGACTCCTGCATGGTGGCAATTTCCAAAAGCCCCTCCATTCCACATAAGATTTTTACATCTAAATCTGCCACTCTTGCCTTTAAATCCTTACAGGCTTTTTCACTCCACATAGCTACCAGACGAGGTTTAAATTCACGTATCTGCTGTTCCATCAGCTCTACATTGCTTCCCGCTGCCAGTGCTACTATCTGTAATTTTTTCTGTTCTCTTACAATCTCCAATGTCTGTGTTCCAATAGAACCGGTGGAACCTAATAACGCAATTTTCTTCATCTTACACATACCTTATCCTCTACTGTCCATTTACACTAATAAAGCAAACAAAAAATAAACCATAGGTGCTGTTACAAGAACACTGTCAAACCTATCCATAATGCCCCCATGACCGGGGATTAATTTTCCATAATCTTTAATTCCAAAATTTCGTTTGATTGCAGAAGCTGCCAAATCGCCTATCTGTGATACCATACTTCCCAGGGCACCAATCAAAGCAAAAATCCAGGTTACCTGCTGCTGTGTAATCACTTTTTCTACAACCAAATATCCAAACAATGTGCCTACTACAGCAGACCCCAAAATTCCGCCAACCGCACCCTCGATAGATTTCTTCGGGCTTAAAATGGGCGCCAGCTTGTGTTTTCCAAACAACATGCCGACACAATAAGCACAAGTGTCACTTATCCAGGAACTAATGAAAATTACCCACACAAAATAAACTCCGTATTCCAATTCTCTTGTCAGATAAATAAAGGAAAATAAAACAGGTGCATAAATAAATGCAAAATACGTACTCATAATCTGATTCGCATGGTATCGCGGAAATAAAAATACATAGACCATTAATAAAACAATTAAGGCCATAACCGATATCATAATTAATATCTGATAATTCTCCCAGACAGACATATTTACATAGTAGAAACTAATAAAAATATACCCTACAATTTCCAATATATTCTGCTTTTCTTTCTTTTCCTGAATCTTACAAGCCAGGCAAAGTTCGTGAAATGCAATAATGGAGATTAACCAAAGGGTAGCTGCCAGAACATAACCACCACAACCTACGGTAATCAAAGCCAGTATTACCAACAAAATCCCACTGATGAAACGGCTTTTAAACATGTTTTCCTATTCCTCCTTAAGAAGACCATATCTTCTGTCTCTATGATTATATGCTTCTACGGCTTTTTCCAATTCTTCTTTTGAAAAATCAGGCCAGGCCACCGAAGTAAAATAAAATTCCGTGTAAGCAAGCTGCCATAATAAGAAATTAGAAATCCGCTGCTCATTACAGGTACGAATAAGCAAATCCGGTGCCGGAAGTCCCGCCGTATCCAGATACTGCTCCACAAGCTCTTCTGTAATTTCTTCTGTTTTTAGTTCCCCCACTGCTGCTTTGTCTGCTATTTTTTTCACAGCGCGTACCAATTCATCCCGTCCGCCATAATTAATGGCTATGGTAAAATGAAGACCTGTATTATTTTTCGTTGCCTCTTCCAGTTCTTCAATGCGGGTCCTGATATCTTCATCCAGACGGCTTTTCTCTCCGATAATGCGTACACACATGTTATTTTTTGATGCCGTCTTTAAGCAGTTTTTCATATAATTTCTGAGAAGCTTCATTAAAGCATCCACTTCTTCTTTCGGACGATTCCAGTTTTCTGTCGAAAAAGCATACACTGTCAGATACTGTATTCCCATTTTATATGCTTCTTCACAAATTACTTCTACAGTTTTTGCTCCCTGCACATGTCCATAATTTCTGGGCATTCCCTTTTTCTTAGCCCAACGTCCGTTTCCATCCAGAATAATTGCAACATGATTCGGAATTTTTCTGCTATTTTCCATTCTGTTCACGCATTCCTTTCACCTTCATACTCTATCACCGGGAACTTTCCCCTTTCTATTGTCCATTGTCGTATTTCAAACTTTGCAAAAAAGCTGCCTTTTCCTGGCAGCTTTCTAATGCAAGTCTATACAGTTAAGATTTCTTTGGATTTTTCTTCTACTGCTTTCTCAATGTCTTTTATATATTTATCTGTTAATTTCTGAACTTCATTTTCCAAATCTTTGATTTCATCTTCAGAAACTTCTTCTTTTGCCAGTTTTTTGAAGGAATCATTTGCATCACGTCTGATATTACGAATGGCAACTTTTGCTTCTTCCCCTTTTTTCTTAACATCTTTAACCAATTCTTTACGACGTTCTTCTGTTAATTCCGGAAATACCAGACGAATCACA
>CAZSWC010000008.1:0-12784 GCA_964610665.1 uncultured Lachnospiraceae bacterium | reverse complement strand
AACCAATTCTTTACGACGTTCTTCTGTTAATTCCGGAAATACCAGACGAATCACAGAACCATCATTGTTTGGAGTAATTCCTACATCAGATGCCATAATTGCCTTTTCAATTTCACGAATCAGACTTTTTTCCCATGGAGCAATCTGCAGCATTCTGGGTTCCGGAACGGAAATATTCCCTACCTGCTGAAACCAATTCTTTACGACGTTCTTCTGTTAATTCCGGAAATACCAGACGAATCACAGAACCATCATTGTTTGGAGTAATTCCTACATCAGATGCCATAATTGCCTTTTCAATTTCACGAATCAGACTTTTTTCCCATGGAGCAATCTGCAGCATTCTGGGTTCCGGAACGGAAATATTCCCTACCTGCTGAAGAGGTGTTGGTGTTCCATAATAATCCACTTTAATTTTATCTAAAACATGAGGATTTGCACGTCCTGCTCTGATAGTCTGATACTCTCCCAATAAATGATTGTAAGCCTTTGTCATTTTCTCATCAAATACTTTTACTCTTTCTTTCATATTTCCTGTCTCCGCTTTCTTAATATTTTTATTTTCAAAAAAGATACCTTCTACACTAAAACTTTCGTTCCGTTAAAATTTCCTTTTACCGTATTTACAATACTGTTTTCTTCATTTAATCCAAACACCCACATAGGCATTTTGTTGTCTCTCGCCAAAATAGAGGCTGTCATATCCACTACCTGAAGATTCTTCTCAATTACTTCGTCTATGGTCACTTCCTCATACTTTTTAGCCTCCGGATTTTTCTTCGGGTCGTCATCATAAACACCATCAATGGCTTTTGCAAGAAGGATCACTTCTGCTTCCACCTCGATTGCTCTGAGAACAACACCTGTATCTGTAGAAAAATAAGGATGTCCCGTACCCCCTGCAAAGAACACTACCATTCCCTTTTCAAAATATTTGTTGGCTCTGTCTTTTGAAAACAACTTTGTAAAGGAACCACATTCAAAAGGGGTTAATACATTTGTATTCATTCCCACAGAGCGGAAAATCTCAGAAACATAAATACAATTCATAATGGTTGCCAACATTCCAATCTGGTCTGCTTTGGTGCGGTCAATGTTCTCGCTGGTTCTTCCTCTCCAGAAATTACCGCCGCCGATTACAATTCCTACCTGAATGCCATCATCCACAAGCTGCTTTACCTGTAATGCAACCTTTCTGACCGTAGGTTCGTCAAACCCAGTCTTCTTTTCTCCTGCCAATGCTTCTCCACTAAGTTTTAACAATATTCTCTGCATTTGTATCTTCTCCTGTTTATTTTTTGCGACCTGCTTTTTTAATTTCATCAAAGAAAGATGTTGGATTCACTTCTGCATAACACTGAGAACACATACCCTCAATGACTGCTCCGTTATTAATCTGAACAGATTTGGATTTGATATTTCCCATAACAATCGCTGTGGTATCTAATACCACAGGTCCATGAACATCAATATCTCCTTTTATGGCTCCTGCAATTACCGCACTGTTTGCATAAATATTTCCGATAATTACTGTTTCCTGTCCTACCTTAATACTTCCTAAACTTCTTACCTCACCTGTAATCTTGGCATTTTCTGCATAAATCTCTGCCGCCTGGGAATTTCCTTCAATAACGCCTGTAATGCTCATCTTACCGGAAAGATTAATATTACCATGTACTGTACCTACTAATTCCAAAGACCCTTGGGAAGTAATATCTCCATTGATTACCATGCCGGCTGTAATATTACTTACTTCATCTGTATATGGCTGATTAAAAATTGCATTCATGTCAATTTTTCTTTCTTTCTTTTCTTCCCGTTTAACGTCCTCTTTTTTGAATTCTTTTTTTATCGTTTCTTCTTTCTTCTCTTCTTTTTCTTTTAATAAAGCTTCAATTTCTAATAAATCATTTTCTGCCTGCTTTTCATCGATTACAACATCCCCTGTTGTCTCTTCCGGCACCAACTCCGTTACTGCCTGTGATAAATCTTCTTTCAAATCCTGAAAAAAACCCATTTGTATCTCCTCCGCTTATTCTTTCGTTATCTTTACCTGCTGTAACTTTACTGTTTCCGTATCCATCGGCAACAATATGGTATCATCCAGCCGATTGATACCTTCTATGATAAGAGGCAATGCCTCCACCGTACTTTTTTTTCCACCGGCATCGTGCAGCAACACAATAGCAGTATTGCATTTTTTTACCCCTTCAATACAGTTTTCTGCAATTTCTTCCGCCGAAAGAACCTGATTTTCCGCATCTCCACCGGATACATTCCAATCATAATATACAATCTCTTCTTCTTCCAGCCATTCTAAAATTTCCAGCCTGATTTCATCCTCAACTACCTTATTTCCGCTTCCTCCCGGAAATCTGTATAACTTCGTTTCTGCACCGGTACACTGATAAATATATTCCTTCATTTCATTATAATCGTTCTGAAATGCTTCTAAAGACTCATAAATATCCTTATACACATGGCTGTATGTATGAATCCCCAGGGAATGTCCCTCATCCAGTATCTGCTTTAAGCTTTCATCATACTTTGGCAAATTCATACCGGTCACAAAAAAAGTGGCCTTCACATGATACCGCTTTAAAATATCCAAAATTTCTTCTGTATATATACTCGGTCCGTCATCAAAAGTAAGATATACTTTGCGGGACTGAATTTCTGTTTCTTCTTCTACTTCTTTCTCTTCTGTTTCTTCCTCTTCTTTTTGTTCCATTTCCACTAAATTTTTATCTTCCCATATAATTTCCAGACTCTTATAGGAATCTTCTTTTAGTTCTTGAATCTGACGTTCCAGTTTTCCCACCTTTACAGCCAGAAAAGTACAAAATAAGGAAGGCGCCACCAAAAGTATGATTGTCATGGTAACAATCATCCTCTTTAAACGTTGAACAGTCTTTTTCCGATTGTTTTTTGCCATGTTCACTCCTACTTCGCTTCTTTTACTATTGTAGTATACCATTTTGTCATGCCACTTGGCAAGATAAATGTCAAGCTTTCCCCGGAAGCGCTCTCCCTCCGGTTTGGCTCAAAAATTATCGAAATGCAAGACTATTGTTTAAAATCAGGGTACTGTAAAGAAACAAGGCATCCTGACCATGAAAATCTATCAATTTTCCCAAAACTTCACTTTGTACATATCGGATATCAATTACGGTAATCTTTGAATACGCATCCACCAATAAAGGCACCAGACTACTGCCGAAAGAATCCCGGAATACCAATAACTCCTTTTCTTCCTGTACACTTGGATTTTCAATTACCAAAAGTGCACTGGCACCGGAGAGAAAAATCTCATAGGCATCCTTCCCCTCCGCTTTCTCCAAAGTATAGATGGTTGTTTCCTTGGGCATCCCGGTATCATAAGATGTCACTGTACAATTTTTCAACATATCACTGTTTAAATAATATAAAGTTTCCGGCTTCACCGGCAACGCCGCTTGCCCACAATAAACACCATAAAAAGGATTCCCTGCTTCCTCCAGAGTATAATAATTCTCCATTTGATATCTGGCTTTTTCTTCAATTTCCTCCATCTCTATAATACTTTCTTCTTTTTTCATAATAGCTTTCAGATACTCTGCCACATCCACAATTTTTTCCTGTCTCCAATGGGTGTCCGTTTTATAATAATCTTCCAGACTTAAAAAAGGCGTAATATCCACATATTCTGCAAACGTGATTCTTTCTTTAAAAAAGGAAAATAATTCACTATAGTCCATGCATAAATAACCATTTTGGGATGCCATATAATAATTTTTGTCGGGAACTGCCGCAAAATAGCATTTACTTTCTTCCTGCTGCAAATATTTGTGATATATATTCTCCATTTTATCCACAGCATTTTCCAACATATTTATGTTCAGGGGATACTCTATTTTGGAAAGATAGCCCCGGGCTTTATAAATTTTATTATTGTCCTTTTTTCTTAAAATTTCATAATTCGTTATAGCTTTCAGACTTCTGAAGGAATCTCGAAAAGGAAACTGGTCCAGACAATACTCCTCAAATTCCTCCATAAACTCTCCAGACCACATACTTTGTAGTGTCACCTTGGGAAAAGATGCTAATACCCTTCTTTCACTTTCCGAAAATTTATTTTCCTCCTTTGTCCAACACATAATGGACAGGACTCCCAACACAACCATCATAAATATCACAAGAACGTAATTTCTATTTTTTTTATTTATTTGCCCCAATTGTTTCATTCCTCTCTCTGTCTCCTTTTTGCCATGCTTTATTCTATCTTAAAATCTGAAATATAAAAAAGGATTAAATGAGCCATCCACTAAAAATGCAGTGATTATTAAGAAAAGAATGCCAAGAAAAAAAGGTTCTGCTGCCATAAGGATTTTATTTCCCACAGGAGATTGCTGCAACTTTTCGTAGCCCATTTTTGGAAGTGGGGTTGCACCTACTATGGCAATTCCATAAAGCAAAGCATAATTTTTTAAATAATAAAGACTTTCCGGCAAAATAGCACCGGCAGCACCTATTCCAAATAATCCTAAAATGTTTTTCACAGCCTCTTCCATGGAAACCGCATCAAAAATAAGGAAACTAATCATAATCACAAATAATACATATCCGTGAGAAATTACTTTTGATTTCTTAAGCCAAGGCATCAGCCAAAATTTTTCTATCAGTAAAAATACAACAAAATAAAGTCCCCAAAAGATAAAATTCCATGCTGCTCCATGCCAGAATCCGGTAAGAAACCAGACTGCCAAAATATTAAAAATCCAATGTCCCTTTGAAACCCGATTTCCCCCTAATGGAATATACACATAATCACGAAACCAGGAACCCAAAGAAATATGCCACCGGCGCCAAAATTCCGTCACACTTTTTGAAATATACGGATAATTAAAATTTTCCATAAAACGAAATCCGAAAATTTTTCCCAGACCAATCGCCATATCACTATACCCGGAAAAATCAAAATAAATATGAAGCATAAATCCAATTCCATATAACCAGAAAAACAGTATACTTTTTTCCTGTGATTCTTTAAACAGCATACAACATTCTCCTAATGCATTTGCTATCAGCACCTTTTTGGCCAGACCACACAGAAACCTGCGAATCCCTTCTGCCATCAACTCTATGCTGTGTATCCTTTTCTTTAACTGTTTTTCTACATCTATATACCGAACAATAGGACCTGCAATCAATTGCGGAAACATGGCAACATAGGTTCCTAAAAGCAAAAGACTTCTCTGGGCTTTTACATTTCCTCTGTAAACATCTATATTATAACTTAAAATCTGAAATAAAAAGAAACTGATTCCAATGGGAAGTGCTATCTTTAATAAAGGAATCTGTAACCCTGTCAGTCGATTAAAATTCTCTACAAAAAAATCCGCATATTTAAAATATCCTAATACTGCTACATCAACCAAAAGAGCTGTTATTAAAAAAAAGGTTCCGGCTTTTTGCTTCCGATACTTTTCTATAAGTATTCCAAACAGAAATCCAAAAAAAATCATCATAAGCATAAGAAAAACATACTTTGGTTCCCCCCAGCCATAAAAGAAAAGACTAAAAATAAATAAGACAAAATTTTTGAATTTCTCCGGTACCAGAAAATAAACCAAAAGAACCATTGGAAAAAAATAATATAAAAATGAAATGCTTGAGAAGAGCATACTATTCCTCCATAACGAAAGAAGGAACTATTCCTTCTTGAAAATGAATAAAAAAGCAGACTGTCCCATTAAGATGCTGCTTTTTTACATATCTTATTGTGACAGTCCTTCTATTTATCTTTATTCAAACTGAGATGGACACATTAAGAAAAATACAATATTTTCAGAATTTTCAATCACAGTTTCTTCTGCTTCCGTACACACATTCCATCTGGGGTTTGCGTTATCCTGTAACAATTTAACAAAACTCTCTACATCTGCACCTTCCTCTAAAGAAAATACATATCCCACAAAAGGAATGGAACCAATCACAGGTGCAAACATAACTCCATCCTCAAATCCTGTAATCTCTGCATTTCCAAAACCAGTCAAAAGACCTTCTTCTACCTGTGCAGTATCTCCTGCAAACTGTATCTGAGGATTTTGAATTATATTTTCTGCAATCTCCTGTGGAGTCATCTGCTCATTTTCCGCCAACAAAGCATGAAACTGTTGTGATAACACACTGCCCACAGTTTCACCGGAAGCATTTTCTGCACCTTCAGTATTCTCTTCCACTTCCATACCATCATCTGCCACCGGACCTTCTTCACTCTGAGCAGGCTGATTTAAAATATCTTCCGGTATTTCTTCTGCCTCACTTTCCTGTCCTATGGTTCCCTCTTCCTGCGTATTGGCATTCCCACATCCGCAGGCAACCAGATTTGCTGCTAAGGCAGCTCCTAAAATAAACGCGAAACATCTTTTTCTCATTTTTCATAATCTCCTTTTTTTACTTTAATTCTCCCGAACCGTAAAGGGGTATTTATAGTATAACTCTTTTTCTTATAAATATTTTTGTGTGGCAAGTTTTATTAAAAGTTCTGTAATCTTCTCCATGGACTCTACACATACGTATTCATACCTGCCATGAAAATTATGACCTCCGGCACAAAGATTTGGACACGGCAGACCCATATAGGACAATCTTGCTCCATCCGTACCGCCCCGAATTGGCTGAATACGAGGTGAAATTTCCAACTCTTCCATACATTTTCTGGCATACTCTACTAAAAAGATAAATTCCGGTTCTATCTTTTCCTTCATATTGTAATAAGAATCCTTTAACTCAAAAGAAACGGTTTCTTTCCCATACTTCTGATTCAAAAATTGAGCAGTTTTCTCCACATATGCTTTTTTAGCTTCAAATTTCTTCCTGTCGTGATCGCGAATAATATACTGCAATCTTGCCTGCTCTTCATTTCCCTGCATATCGGTTAAATGATAAAATCCTTCATACCCACTGGTATATTCCGGTTTTTCATTTCTTGGCAGCATATTTTCAAATTCCATTGCAATAAGCGCTGCATTTTTCATCTTATTTTTTGCTTCTCCCGGATGTACATTTACTCCGTGAATTTCTACAACACAGGAAGCCGCATTAAAATTCTCATACTCAATTTCTCCCAAAGCTCCGCCATCTACAGTGTAACCATAATCTGCACCTAACTGCTCCAAATCAATATGATCTACTCCGGCACCGACTTCCTCATCCGGGGTAAAACAGATTGCAATGGGACCATGTTTTATATTGGGATGACTTAACAAATACTCCGCCATGGTCATGATTTCTGCCACTCCGGCTTTATCATCTGCCCCTAAAAGTGTGGTTCCGTCTGTTGTAATCAAAGTCTTACCAACATATTCTTTTAGTTCCGGAAATTTTTCTGTGGAAAGTACCAATCCCATGTCTTCATTTAACAGGATATCCTGTCCCTGATATTTTTCTACAAACTTAGGATTTACATTCTTACCGGAAACATCCGGTGCCGTATCCATATGTGCAATAAAGGCAATGGTTTTTGGGCTTTTCCCTTCATCGTTTGCTGGAATTTTGCCATATACGTAACCATACTTTTCATCAAAACAGGCATCTGCAATTCCCATCTCTTTCATCTCTTTATACAGAATCCCTGCAAGGTTCTTTTGCTTTTCTGTACTGGGAAATGTGGTGGATTTTTCATCCGACCGGGTATCTACCTTTATATACTTTACAAATTTTTCTACCACTTTACTCTTCATAACTCTTCCTTTCCAGTCTCTGCCTGAAAAAAAGAAAACCTCTACGGTCTCAGACAGCATATCTCATAATTCTTAAATCCCTTAAGGAAAAATCTTAAGAATTTATTAAGTTTCCCCTGTAAATTTTACATCATGATAATTTTATGAAGCTTTTTATATTCTTCCTTGATTTTTTCGTAATTATGTATGATTTCCCGGCACTCTTCCTCTACCCGGCGTTCTATTTTCTCATAATTACATACCAGAATCTGCACCACTTCTTTTGAAATTTGCCGTTGTTCTGCCATCTGGTTCATAATCGCAATTACTTTTTCTTTCGGAAAACTTTCCTTATAACTTCTCTTTCGCGTCAATGCACTGTAAATATCTGCCACTGCCACAATCTTTTCTGCCATGGTCATTTCTTCTTCCTTTATTCCATAAGGATAACCGCTTCCATCTAATTTTTCATGATGACGCATAGCTATCTTATAAACGATGCTGCTGACATGACCATTGATAATCTTTCCGGTAAGTATAATATGGGTCTTCATTACTTCCATTTCATCTTCCGTTAATTTTCCCGGTTTTTCCAATATTTCAGTGGGAATCGCTACTTTTCCCAAATCATGAACATATGCTCCCATATAGATTTCATCCAACTGCTGTTTGTCCAAATTTTGAATACTAGCTAAAGCAATTGCGGCACTTACCATAGTAATGGTATGTGTTACTGTACTCTCACTTCTAAAATCAATTAAAATGGCCGCCATACGAATTAATTTTCTTAATTCTTCCTTCGAAAAATCAGCCCGGTACAGATATCTTTCCGTGGCATTAATATAACTGCCATCCAATACTCTTTTCTGCAGACAACAGGTTTCATCCGCTTTGCAAAATAACTCTATATTTTTTGCCGCAAAACAATCCATCTTCTCCAACACATCCCTGTTAATGGAACGATGATTGTTTCTTAAATATATTTCCACCCGGTCTGCAAGAAATATCATATTTGCCAATTCGCCATTTTCGGTTCTTATTCTTTCCAAATGTTTCCATGGCGTATGATGATACAAAATAGCATCTATCTTTTCTTCCATAATTTCAGACAATTTTAAGATGAGATAACCATAAATAGTATGTTCAAAAACATACTCCGTTTCAAAATGGGTCAATTTATCTATTTCCTCTGTTTTATAAGCTCCTACATCATGTAATACTCCTAAAACATACCCTTCCACGACCTCTTTGGCAGAACATCCTTTTATTTCAAGCATTTTGGCTGTCAGATACCCTACTCTGCTTCCATGGTCTAAAAGTTTTGGATTCTGCAGTCTCAACATATTGCTGATAATATGCATAATACAATTACTGTTTCCCAATACCTTCATTTTTCTATCCTTTATCTTCTTATTCAGATATTATAAGCCATCTTCCATCATAACAAAGAAACAATACTGACTAACAATGCACTGTTAATACTTACAAATACTCCTGCAAGTGTAGCTCTGAGAATCAGACGTGAAATGGTTCCCCGCTTTTTGGGACACAAAACACCAATTCCACCAATGCACATGCCCATACTGGAGATATTTGCAAATCCGCATAAAGAAATAGTAGCAACCAATGCTGTTCTGGCATCCAAAGACGTCATCTTTCCTGCCAGATCACCAAAAGCAATAAATTCGTTTAATATTAATTTAGAACCCAATAAAGTGCCTTCCATTAATATATCTTTTCCTTCAAATCCCATAAAATAACCAAAAGGAGCAAAAATATATCCAAAAATCTGCGCACAGCTAAGATGAAATACTCCAAGAACTTTATTAATGAGTGCCATGACTCCCATAAAGCCCACAATGGACGCACCAATGGATATTACCATTTGAATTCCTGTATTACATCCTTCCGACAGTGCATCAATTACATTCGTATTATTTCCTTTATTATCCATTTTTATATCAGAGATTTCTTCCACCGGTTCCGTCTGCGGGCACATCACCTTGGAAACCATGATACTTCCTATGGGTACTAATGCACTGGCAATCAAAAGATTTTCCATCGAGATTCCCAATGCTGAATATCCCCCCAGAATGGACGCAGACATACTGCCCATTCCCGAAACTAATATGACAAAAATCTCACTATCTGTTAATCTGGACAAATACTTTGCCACCAGAATCGGACTATCTGTATGTCCTAAAAACATATTCGCAACCGCCACAAAAGTTTCAACTTCTGTAGTTTTTGTTACCTTTCCAATTGCCTTTCCTATCCATTTTATTGCAAATCCAAGGATTCCCAAATAATATAAAGCACTCACTAAAGCAGATACGAAAATGATATTTCCTAAACTTTGAATAATAAATACATATATTCCAGTACTTCCTCCGGTAAATAAATCCCCAAATACAAACTCCAATCCTTCATTGCCGCAGCTAATAACCGCTGTAATTCCTTCTGATAAAATAGTAATCAGCTTTTGACCGACGGGAACTTTTACAATCACAAATGCAATGACAAACTCAACAATAATCATTCTGAAAATATTTTTCCAACGAATTGCTTTGCGATCATAAGACAGTAAAAAACAAATAAGAAATACTATGATTAATCCCACCAAATTCAATAAAATTTTCATTATGAACCTCTCCACAAGTATAGTATGTACAATATTAAATATTTTTACAATCAGCATTTCTATAATATCTCATTGTTCCTTATATTTCAACATTTTCTTACTTGAAAACACTCAAATAAATACATTACTTCTCTACTCTAGTTTAAAGAAAACATAAAAAATTCTTACATGCAAACTCTAAAACAAAAAAGAGTAACTATATTAAAATAATATAGTTACTCTTTTTATAATCATATAATACGTGTGTAAATTGATACTGCAGAATTAGTTTCAATTTTTTCGTAAACTTCGCAGAAGCTCTTACGCATTCATCTGTGCTGCTACTTCTGCTGCAAAGTCTTCCTGTTTCTTTTCGATACCTTCACCGGTTTCAAAACGAACAAATTTCTTAAGAGAAATATTAGCACCTGTAGCTTTTGCTACTGCTGCAACGTACTGTCCTACAGTCTGCTTTCCATCTTCTGCTTTAACATAAATCTGGTCTACTAAGCAGATTTCTTTTAATTCTTTGTTGATACGTCCATTGATCATACCTTCAATAACCTTTTCCGGTTTCTGGCTTTCTTTAGGATCGTTCATAATCTGAGCTTTTAAGATTTCTTTTTCATGCTCAATATAATCTGCTGCAATTTCTTCTCTGCTTACATATTTTGGAGATAAAGCAGCAACCTGCATAGCTACATTAGTCAAGCATTCTTTAACTTCATCATTTACAACATCTGTATCGGCTTCTACAATAACACCAATTCTTCCACCGCCATGAGTATAAGATACTACACAACCATCTGTTACAACTTTTTCAAATCTTCTGATAGTTAAGTTTTCTCCAATAACTGCAACCTTTTCTACCAAAGCTTCTTTTACGGTCTTGCTGTTATCCGCATTCCAGCTTTCTGCTAAAAATGCATCCATATCAGCTGCATCAGAATTGATAGCCTGAACAGCCACTGCCTGTACAAAATTCTGGAATTCTTCGTTCTTTGCAACAAAGTCTGTCTCAGAGTTTACTTCAACAACTGCTGCTGTGTTGCCTTCAACAATAACACGGCAAAGACCTTCTGCGGCAACTCTTCCAGCTTTCTTTTCTGCTTTTGCCTGTCCGTTTTTTCTTAAAAATTCAACTGCTGCATCCATGTCACCATTGGTTTCATTTAATGCTTTTTTGCAGTCCATCATACCTGCACCGGTCATTTCTCTTAATTCTTTTACCATTGCTGCTGTAATAGCCATTGTATCCTCCATTCTCCCGCTTTCACGAGAACAAAAAAATTATTCAGCTTCTACTACTTCTTCAATATCAGTTGCTTCTGTTTCTACTTCTTCTGTATAAACAGCTTCTCCCTGATTAGCTTCGATAACAGCATCTGCCATTTTTGCAACGATTAATTTTACTGCTCTGATAGCATCATCATTACCAGGAATGATATAATCTAATTCTTCAGGATCACAGTTTGTATCACCGATACCGATTAATGTAATTCCTAAATTATGAGCTTCCTGAACACAGATTTTTTCTTTCTTAGGGTCAACTACGAAAATAGCATCCGGTACTCTTGTCATATCTTTAATACCGCCTAAGTTCTTTTCTAATTTTTCCCATTCTTTTTTAATCTGGATTACTTCTTTTTTAGGAAGAATATCAAATGTTCCATCTTCTGCCATTGTTTCGATTGCTTTTAATCTTGCAATTCTGGACTGGATGGTTTTGAAGTTTGTAAGCATACCACCTAACCATCTTTCATTTACATAGTACATTCCACATCTTTCAGCTTCTGTCTTAACAGCATCCTGTGCCTGTTTCTTTGTACCAACGAAAAGAATTGTTCCACCTGCATTTGCAATATCAGATACTGCTTTGTAAGCTTCATCAACTTTACCTACAGATTTCTGTAAATCGATAATGTGAATACCATTTCTTTCTGTGAAGATATATGGAGCCATTTTAGGATTCCATCTTCTTGTCTGATGTCCAAAATGAACACCTGCTTCTAATAACTGTTTCATTGAAATAACGCTCATGTTTTTACCTCCATTTGGTTTTTTACTTCCGTATACTTCTATTGTACCTTAGACATTTACAGTCCGTCCGGATACCTATCTGCCACTTCTGCGTTAAAGAAGCACCGGCAAACAATCCGCATACGTGATTTTTAGTTACAACAGATTGAATTTTATCATATGAAATCTATATATGCAAGCATTTTTTTATTTCTGCCTCCTTTTCTGTCTCCACTTCAAAACCAGCAAAAAACACCTTGCAAATCTGGTGTTTATGCTGGTTGCGAAGTGTTTTAATTTCCTTATGAAAACCGGATTCAATCAAGTTTTCACTTTTATATTTTTACAACAAAAAAAGACCTCATCTTTGGACGAAGTCTTACTTCACTTCATGTACCCTCAAAACCGAACACATCTCACTAACATCTTACATCTCTTTCCC
>CAZSWC010000007.1:0-51251 GCA_964610665.1 uncultured Lachnospiraceae bacterium | reverse complement strand
ATACAAATATACCTTTATATAAAAAATGCATTATGTACAAAAAAAGCCATTTTTAATCTAATTCCATTAAGCTTTTCTGTACATAATGCTATGTTTAAATAATGATTACTGCACTTGTGTTTCTTTCTCAAACTGATTCATAAAACTTTTCAATATACTTTTCAAAGCTTTCTACATCTTTTGCTCCTGCCGTTTCAAAAGCAGAATGCATTGCAAGCTGCGCAAATCCGATATCTGCAGATGGAATGGAACAATGGGAAATGGAAATATTTCCTAAAGTAGAACCACCCATGATATCAGAACGATTGTGATATGTCTGATATGGTATCTGATTTTTGTCACAAATATTCTTTACCACTGCCCCGGTATAAGCATCTGTAGTATACTGCTGATTACCATGATATTTAATTACCATCCCTCCATTTAACAAAGGATGATTTTGCCCATCTGATTTTTCCGGATGATTTGGATGCAGAGCATGTCCATTGTCCGCAGACATTAACAAACTGTTTGCAAATAATTTTGGCATCTGAGCACTTATCTGTAATGCCTCACCCATACGATTTGTAGTTACTGTCAGAAAATCAGAATCAGCTCCCTGTCTGGTACGGCTTCCTACTTCTTCATGGTCAAAGACACAATACATCTTAATATATTGTGCATTTTCACTCTTCAAAAATCCTTCTAAAGAAGTATAAACACAGCCCAAATCATCAATTCTGGGTGCCCCGACAAAAGCCTTGTCTTTTCCAATAAAACAACCTTCTTCTTTATTGTAAACAAACAAATCAGCTCCTAAAATCTGTTTTGCATCTATCTTCAATTTTTCTGCAATTATCTCATTAATTTTATCTTCTTTATTACAAGACCAGAGTGGCTGCATATCTACCTGTGGATTGTACTCAATCCCCTTGTTTATTTCACGATTAAAATGAATTGCCACATTAGGAATCACACAGAAAGCTTCTTCAAAATCCACCAGTTTTGTTACAAGCTCTTCCCCTTCTTTGATTACCACACGGCCTGCCACGGAAAGAGGACGATCCAGCCAGGTGGACAGAATCATTCCGCCATATTTTTCTACATTAAATTTTACATAAGTGTTTTCCAAAGTGACTTCCGGATTTTCTTTCAGTTTAAAACAGGGAGAATCACTGTGGCTTGCCACGATTCGAAATCCTTTGGGCTGATTTTGGGGTAATACAAAGGCAATCAGAGAACTGTCATTTCTCACCACGTAATACTTCTTTCCCCATTGTAATGTATAATCTTCCTTTTCCTTTAATTCTTCAAACCCTGCTGCCTCTAATCTGCCTTTTACATTTTTAACTGCATGATAGCAGGTCGGACTTGCATTGATAAAATCAAGCATTCCCTGCGCTTTTTCTACATAACTCATATGTTCTTTCCACAACCAACTTTGCTTTGTGTACTTCCTTCTTTCTCTTAATATTTTCACAACTTTTTCTATCAGACTGTTTTTTATAGATTTTTACTTTCTTTTGATTCCTTAATGGTAACGATTCCCTTTTCCTGCAAAAACGCAGGATAATAGGATAACTTAGCCTTTCGTAAACCTTCTGCTCCGGTATCGTCTTCCCGGTTAACATAACGATACTGTTTTGCTTCATGCTCCAGAAATTGCTGATTGATCATTGGATATGCTCCCTGCACCTCTGCAAAAGCCTTCTCAATGTGCACTACAAACATTTCTTTATTCAATTCTTCTCCCAGTGTAAAGGCAACTATTTGTTTTCCATCCCGCAGTACACCGCCTTTTAATCCCAGTTCTTCAAACTGCTGCAGGGCGCGTTTGGTAACACAAAACTCCATATGCTTTTCATCTTTTTCATCACAAAGATTTCTCTTTTTCCATTCTTCTGCCATTTGCAGACATTCTTCCAGATTTTCTTTTCCTAAAGCTTCATAACTCCAGTCAGGATTATTTCCTTTAAATTTATGAATATGGTTTCTTTTCCCATGAAGCTTTTTCCCTGCCAAAGAAATCATTTTTTCTGTTTCATATACATAATCTGCCACATCCCGCTGATATTCAATTTCATATTTTCCCGGAAATATTTTTTCCAAAAGTTCAAATTTGTCATGAGTTACCAACTGGATAATAAATGGCTTGTCCATTTCTTTAAAATACTCCTCCAGACGTTCTATCACTTTCTGAAGATGGGAAGCACTGTCTGCATCCTTTGCCAAAGGGATATTTACAGACCATTTGCCCGTTTTTGTAATGAATACAAGTATGTCTTCTATAATACAGTATTCTACATCATAAAAAGGTGCCCACAAAAAATTATTGGCAAAGGAAACTTCACAACTATGGCTTTGTTCATATTCATAGTATGGTGTCATTAATTCTTTCTCATTTAAGGTAATTTTTTTCCATTCTATTTCCATTGTTTTTTCTTTCCTTCACATTCTATTCTTATTATTAAAATTTCCTAAGGGGCTATTTTAACACAATTTTCTCCCCCTTTCAACAAGGATTACCTTTTTCTCTGCCTTTTTTCTCTGCCTTTATTTACAAATATAATACCCATTTTCTTCTTCTATTACTTGTTTCATCTGTAACTTTAATACTAATTCCATTACTTTTTCCAAGGTATATGAGCTATCCTTACTTTTCAGTTCCTGGTAAATGTCTTCCATATTTTTCTGTTGCCCATCCACAACCTGCAGTATCTTCTGCTCCTGCTTTGATAGTTCCGGCAGTTTCCACTCTTCCTGTTTTTTATACTTAAGTTTTAATATAGGACAAATTTCTTCCATAAATTCTTCTACAGAAACTATCATTCCCGCTCCCTGACGAATCAGCTTATTACAGCCTTTACTGACAGTATCTGTTATGCGTCCTGGAACAGCATACACATCCTTTCCCTGTTCCAATGCCATATCTACGGTAATTAAGGTTCCGCTTTTTTCTCCCGATTCTACTACCACCACTATATCTGCTAAACCGCTGATAATACGGTTTCTTAAAGGGAACAAACCTGCGGAAGGAGGCGTAAAGGGAAGATTTTCTGACACCAGACAGCCCCTCGTTTCCAATCTTTCATAAAGAGGTAGGTTTTCCAAAGGATAACAGATTTCCACACCACTGCCCAGAACCGCAATGCTTTCTCCCCCGGCTTCCAAGGCACTCCACTGACTGATTCCATCAATTCCTCTTGCCATACCACTGACTACCACAATCCCCATTTCAGCCAGTTTCTGTCCCAGTTTCCTTGCCATCTGTTTTCCATAAGCAGAACAGGCTCTGGCTCCTATGACTGCCACCGAAGGATTGCTTAAAATATCTACCCTTCCTTTCTGGTACAAAAGGTTAGGTGCATCACTGATTTTTTCCAATTGTTTTGGATAATCTCCTGTTCCTTTATGCAATAAACGTATCTCTCTTTTTTCCAACCTGTGCCATTCCTTTTCCACATCCCATCTTTTCCTGCTCTCTTCCAGATTTCTTCTTTGTGTTTGGGTAAACATACTTTCCATACTTACTTTCTGCAAATCCTTACATTCATAAAGTTCTCTGGCTGTCATTTTTGAAAAAATCTTTTCCATGGTTTTATTTCCGATTCCTGTCACATTATGCAGCCAGTAATCATACATTTCTTCCATTCCCAATCCTTCCTTTCTATTATAATACCCACTTATCTTTAAATTTTTCTAAATTTCAAATCCCCGATAGCAAACTGCCTCCGTCAGATGCTTCTTCTTAATTTCTTCACTTCCTTCCAAATCAGCAATCGTTCTTGCTACCTTTACTATTCTGTGATAGGCTCTGGCACTTAAATGAAAAGAATGAAAAACCTGCTCCATAAATTTCTTTTCCTCTTTCTCCAACACACAATAGTTTAAAATATCTTTTGCTTCCAAATCTGCATTAAAAAAATAGGAGGTTTTCTGATATCTTTTTTTCTGCATTTTTCTTGCCTGCATTACCATTTCTTTTAATTCTTTGCTTCCCATTTCCCTGTTCTCCCTTTGCAGCTGCGACACTTCTATCGCTTTTGCCTCTACACAAAGGTCAATCCTATCGTAAATAGGTCCTGAGATTTTGCTTCTGTATTTTCTTATTTCTGCTTCCGTACACCGGCACCGTTCTCTGTCAGGATAAAATCCACAGGGACAGGGATTCATGGCTGCCACCAACATAATGTCTGCAGGGTAAGTCACACTTCCATAACTTCTTGCAATCTGTACTTCCTTATCTTCCAAAGGCTGTCTTAAAACTTCAATATTTTCTCTTCCAAACTCGGGTAATTCATCCAGAAATAAGATTCCTCTGTGGCTGAGACTTAAGATTCCCGGTCTGGGAATTCTCCCGCCACCGGCCAATGCCTGTCGTGATATGGTATGATGTGGATGAAGAAAGGGTCTTGCCGTCACCAGAGGATGTCCCTCTTTTAAAAGACCTGATACACTATAGATTTTTGATACTTCCAGACTTTCTTCTATGGTAAGTGATGGCAGTATCGAAGGCATCCGCTTGGCTATCATGGTTTTACCGGCTCCCGGAACTCCGGTAATCAGAAGATTATGAAATCCGGCTGCTGCTATTACCGCTGCTCTTTTTACCATTTCCTGTCCCTTGATGTCCGAAAAATCCGGTGTTTTTTTCTTTTCTTCTTCTTCAAAAAGACTCTGAATATCTAATACCGTAGGGGGAATCATAATATCTTTCTTATTCTCTTCCTCAGATAAATATCCTATGGTCTCTTCAAAAGAAGTCACTCCAATGATTTTTATTCCTTCTATTACCGCTCCTTCCATGGCATTTTCCTTTGGCAGAATACAACGTTTTATCCCCTGCTCTTTTGCCATCATTATAATAGGTAAGACTCCTTTTATCGGTTTTACTTCACCATCCAGCCCCAGTTCTCCAATAAATAAAGTATTTTTCAGTACCTCTTCTCCTAATTTTTCCAAAGCTACTAAAACACCTATGGCAATGGGTAAATCATAGGCAGAACCCTCCTTGCGGATATCTGCCGGAGAAATATTTACTGTAATCTTTCTTGGTGGTAATTGAAAACCTGTATTTTTCATAGCTATCCTTACCCGCTCTTTCGCCTCTCTCACTTCATTTCCTAAAGAGCCTACCATATCAAATCCCGGCATTCCCTGAAATGCATCTACCTCTACCTGTGCTAAAAAGCTGGTAATCCCCAAAATACCTCCTGCTAAAACTTTGCAAAACATCCTTTGTCCTCCTTATCTTTCTTTTTTTGTTGTTTTTGAAATCTTCCTATGATATGAAAAATTTGTAACCTGAACATTTAATAATAAAAATATGAATATAAATATGAATATGAAATGAATTTGAACTGAAATTACCATTTGCCGTAATAAAAAAGGAACAGGTGCACTCCAATTTTGTCCTCTTCTTTTCAAAATTGGAGTCCTTTTGTTTTCCTTATACCTGCTCTAAAACCATTGTCAAACAGCAGTTCTGCACTTAAATTTTATTTAAAAAAGTTTTATTTCCATATTATCTGGGTCTACGGCATATTCTATTGCGGTATCTCTGGTAATTTTATTTTCAAAATATAATTGTCCGATAGAATCATCCATAGTTATCATCCCCATTTTCCGGTTTGTCTGCATAACAGAAGGCAGCTGATGAGATTTTCCTTCCCGAATCAAATTCCGCACCGCATGCGTTGAATGAAGCACTTCAAAAGCAGCCACTCTGCCGTTTCCGTCTTCCGTAGGCATCAACTGCTGGGACACTACCGCTTCCAAGGTTCCTGCCAGCTGTACTCTTATCTGTTGCTGCTGATGTGTCGGGAACACATCAATAATTCTGTCTATGGTACTAGCCGCGCCTATGGTATGCAAAGTTGATAATACCAGATGTCCTGTTTCTGCTGCAGTAACAGCTACACTAATGGTCTCATAATCTCGCATTTCTCCCACTAAAATAACATCCGGGTCCTCTCTGAGCGCTGCCCTTAAAGCATTTGCATAGCTTTTCGTATCCTGTCCAACTTCCCTTTGATTTACTATGGATTTGTCATGAAAATGCATATATTCAATAGGATCTTCCAAGGTAATAATGTGTGCATCCCGATTCTTGTTGATCTTATCTATAATGGCAGCTAAGGTCGTTGATTTTCCGCTGCCGGTAGGTCCGGTAACCAGAACCAAACCTCGTTTTAACTGATACAAATCAATTACAGACTGGGGAACTCCCAATTCTTCCGGCTTGGGAATCTGAGTCGCCACCAAGCGCAATACAATTGCATATACCCCTTTTTGTCTGAATATATTAACTCGATATCTTCCTAACGCAGGAATCTCATAGGACAAGTCTAATTCTCCGCACTCCAGCAAATTTTCCTTCTGTTTTTCATTGATAAACTGAAATGCCATCCGGCTGGTATCTTCCGCTGTTAATATCTCCATGGAAGAATCTGCATCTGTCAAATGTCCGTTTACTCTTATTTTCGGTGAAACACCCACCGTAAGATGCACATCTGAAGCTTTTCTTTCTCCTGCTATCCTTAAAATCTCTTCTAATTGTATCATAGCTACCCCTTTCTTTTGTTTCCCCATTTGCTTCACAGCTCTTACCTTCTGTTAATCTGTTTCCAGCTTTCCATTTTACTAAAAAGTAATTTATCTTAATATAGTGTACACTCATTTTCTATTAAGTGCAACTCTCAATTTGTATCTGTACCTCTTTTTTTATTTAAAGCATCTCTTAATTTAAGCAATGCCCGTTTTTCTATTCTGGAAATATAGCTTCTGGAAATATTTAATTTTTCTCCTACTTCACGTTGCGTCAGTTCTTTCTGCCCTCTCAAACCAAAACGCATGATTAAAATCTGTCTCTCACGTTCTTCCAGCACCGTATCCAGATACTCCTGCATATCTTTTAAGTCCTGAATCTTCTGCATTTGCTCTACCGTATCCGTCTGCTGTGCTTCAATAATATCCAAGAGATTAATTTCGTTTCCTTCTTTATCCGTGCCGATAGGTTCATAAATGGAAACTTCTCTGGAGCACTTTTTTCTGGCTCTGAAATGCATCAGAATTTCATTTTCAATACATCTTGCTGCATAAGTTCCCAACTTGGATTTTTTATCAGAATCATAAGACATAATCGCCTTAATCAAGCCTACCGTTCCGATGGAAATTAAATCTTCCATTTCCACATCTGCACTCTGGTACTTTTTTGCAATATGAGCTACCAGGCGAAGATTTCTTTCTATCAAAATCTGTTTTGCTTCATTCTTCTTATCCTTTCCTTTTCGAAGCTGTGCCAGGTAAAAATCTTCCTCACTCTTCGACAGTGGCTGCTGAAAAGTCTGCAAAAAAAAGGACCCCCAAAAGTTCATTTATCCTATTCTATGAAAATAAACTTTTGAAAGTGCCTTTCCTATTTTAATTTATAAATTCCACAAATACATAATTGCTGACATCAATTCCATATTTTGTTAAAGCAATCCTCTTGTTTTTTTGATGATATTCAAGAAGCCCCTGTTCCATCAATTTTTTTATCTGCTTTCCATATACCTCATCCAAGGAGATACCAAATGTATTTTCAAATTCTTCTCCACTGATTCCTTCCATCATGCGAAGTCCCAAAAACATAAATTCTTCCATGGCATCTTTCGTACTAAGATTCGTAATTTCTTCTTCCCAGCTTTTATTACTGTATAAATATTCTTCTAAAGATGTCAGATTACTGGCACGCAGCATTTTCTTTTTTCCAGTCTCCGTTTTCCCCGCTTCTTTATATTCCTTCTCCAAAAGAGAGGCTGCTCCCAGACCAAGCCCCAGATACTCTTTTCGCTTCCAATAACCGATATTATGTTTACATTCATAGCCCGGCAATGCATAGTTTGAAATTTCATACCGCTCATAACCATGTTTTTTTAAGAATTCTTCTGTCATCTGGTACATTTCGCGTTCCGTATCTTCCGAAGGCAGTTTTTCCTTTCCATTACTCTCCGGCCCATACCACTGATAAAATAAGGTTCCTTCTTCAATTATAAGACTGTAGGCTGATATGTGTTCCGGTCTTAACTTAAGAACCTTTTCCAGAGTCCCTTCATAAGACCGGCATGTCTGCTCCGGTAATGCTGACATGATATCAATGTTAACATTATGAAACCCGGCTTCCCGAATCATATTCCAGCTTTCCAAGAAATCTTCCCATGTATGGATTCTTCCCAACCGCTTAAGTTCCTCATCATTTGCAGATTGTAAACCCACACTTAATCGGTTGATTCCAAGTCTTTGATAGGTTGCCAGCTTTTCCTTTGTTATGGTTTTTGGATTCACCTCCATGGTAATCTCAGCTTCCTGCATGAGTTTAAAATTTTCTTTTATTTTATTCATGATTTCTGTGATTTCTTTTTCTGAAAGCACAGATGGGGTTCCTCCGCCAAAAAAAACAGTATCTACAAGCCTGTCTTTATACACAAGTGCCTTATCACTCATCTCCCTGCACAAAGCCTGTACATATTTCTGTCGTGTTTCCTCTGTACAGGAAGCAGATAAAAAATCACAATAATTGCACTTTTTTATACAAAAAGGGATGTGAATATATAAACTTATATTCTTCATAATCGCTCCTTTCTTTCAAAAAAGAAGATTGCGACAGACTTTTTATTTAATTTTCATCCAATTTCAGAACGCTCATAAAGGCCTTCTGCGGTATTTCCACACTACCTATCTGACGCATTCTCTTCTTTCCTTCTTTTTGCTTTTCAAGCAGTTTCTTCTTACGGGTAATATCACCGCCATAACACTTTGCAAGTACGTCTTTCCGCACTGCCTTTACCGTTTCTCTGGCAATGACTTTACCTCCGATGGCTGCCTGAATTGGAATTTCAAACAAATGCCTTGGAATTTCTTCTTTCATTTTTTCACAGATTTTTCTGCCTCGCTCATAAGCACTGTCTTTATGAACAATAAAGGAAAGCGCATCCACTTCTTCTTTATTAATTAAAATATCCAGTTTTACCAGTTCTGACTGTTCGTAACCTTTCTGCCTGAATTGGAATTTCAAACAAATGCCTTGGAATTTCTTCTTTCATTTTTTCACAGATTTTTCTGCCTCGCTCATAAGCACTGTCTTTATGAACAATAAAGGAAAGCGCATCCACTTCTTCTTTATTAATTAAAATATCCAGTTTTACCAGTTCTGACTGTTCGTAACCTTTCATTTCATAATCAAAAGAAGCATATCCTTTGGAACGGGATTTCAAAGCATCAAAGAAATCATAAATAATCTCATTCAATGGCAATTCATATCTGAGGACTGCTCGTGTTTCCTCAATATATTCCATTCCCAGATGGCGCCCTCTTCTTTCCTGACACAATCCCATAATGGCACCGATAAATTCACTGGTAACCATAATCTCAGCCGTTACAATGGGTTCTTCCATATATTCAATTTCTGCCGGATCCGGTAAATTGGAGGGATTGGTTAATTCTATCATCTCTCCGTTATTTTTATGAACCCGATAAATAACTCCCGGTGCAGTAGTAACCAAATCTAAATTATATTCTCTTTCCAGTCTCTCCTGAATAATTTCCAAATGCAAAAGACCTAAAAAACCACAACGGAAACCAAATCCTAAAGCAATGGAAGTCTCCGGTTCGAAATGCAGAGAGGCATCGTTTAACTGCAATTTTTCCAAAGCATCCCTAAGATCCGTATATTTTGCACTATCTGCAGGATACATTCCACAATATACCATGGAATTTACTTTTTTATATCCGGGCAATGGCTCCTTACAGGGATTTGAGGCATCTGTAATGGTATCACCTACTGCCGTATCTTTCACATTCTTAATGGATGCCGTAATATATCCTACCATTCCTGCCGAAAGTTCTTCGCAGGGAATAAACTGACCTGCACCAAAATAACCAACCTCTACCACTTCTGCTGTAGCACCGGTTGCCATCATCTTAATCGGCGTTCCTTTTTTTACTTTTCCTTCCATAATGCGGCAAAAGACAATAACTCCTTTGTAAGAATCATACAAGGAATCAAAAATTAATGCCTGCAGCGGATTCTTGGCATCTCCCTTTGGTGCCGGTATCTTTTCTACAATGGCTTCCAGCACCTGGTCAATATTAATTCCGTTTTTTGCACTGATAAGTGGTGCATCATGGGCTTCAATTCCAATCACATCTTCTATTTCTTCCATCACTCGTTCCGGTTCTGCACTGGGTAAATCAATCTTATTAATTACCGGAAATACATCCAAATCATGATCCAATGCCAAATACACATTGGCAAGGGTCTGGGCTTCAATTCCCTGAGCCGCATCTACCACTAAAATGGCTCCGTCGCAGGCTGCAAGTGCACGGCTTACCTCATAGTTAAAATCTACATGACCGGGAGTATCAATCAGATTAAAGATATATTCTTCCCCATTTTTTGCCTTATAAATAGTACGCACCGTCTGGGCTTTAATGGTAATTCCTCTTTCCCTCTCCAGTTCCATATTATCCAAGACCTGGGCCTGCATCTCTCTGCTGGTAAGAAGACCTGTTTTTTCAATAATGCGGTCTGCTAACGTAGATTTTCCGTGGTCAATATGAGCCACAATACAAAAATTACGAATTTTGCTCTGATCTATTGTTACCATAGATTCCTCCGTTCTTCTCTTTTAAATAAATGGATTATAATATCTGCCATGATTGACAAACATCATGGTAATGGAAATTACCATGATAAAAAATCCAAGAAAAATACCTATATAATCCCTTTTTTCCATTGGTCTTTCCATAATCCATGTTCGCTTTTTATATTTTCCAAAGCCCCTTAATTCCATGGCATTGGAAATCGTTTCAATACGTTGAATACTGGACAATACTAATGGGAACAGAATGGCTGCTGAATTTTTAATTCGTTCCAACACTTTTTCATCTTTTCCCAAACTAATTCCCCGGGCCTGCTGCGCCTGACTGATTTCCCGATAATCTCTTTGCACATCAGGAATGTAGCGAAGCGCTATGGCAACCGCATAACCGATGCGGTAACTGATGCCGATTTTATTCATACTGGCGGCAAACTCACTGGGATTAGTAGTCATAATAAACAATAATGCCACGGGAATCACTGCCATATATTTCATCAGAAAATTGAACATATAAAATAATTGTTCTATGGTGATTGAATATCTCCAGAAAATTTCTGCCAACACATGACGGGTTCCGTAAATTTCCACACCCTGTTCCGGTGCAAATATATAAATACCTATCATATTTATGGCCATTAAAGTAAACATAAAAATCAAGGCAAAACTAATTTCTTCCCATTTCAATTTGGATATTTTAAACAAAATACATCCGACAAAAAACATTCCTACCAGCACCCGGGTATCATAAGTAATCATGGCACCGATGCTCCAGAAAAGGAAAAAGAATAATTTTGTGGTTCCGGTCATATGATGTATCACAGAATCCCGTTCCACATAAGATAAAGTTGCACTCATGATACCTTCTCCTTTCTGCTGCGTAATGCTCTGTCATAAACAATAAATTTATGAATGTATTCTTTTGGCGGCAAACCACAGATATTTGCCAGATTAAAAAGAGAGGTTTCTTTCAGGTTTGCCTTTGCCAACAATTCTTTGTCAGCAAACAATTCTACCGGTGTAGTATCTGCAATCAGATGCCCATCGGAAAATACCAAACTACGATTGGTGTATTCCAACATCAAGTGCATGTCGTGGGTAATCATAAGCACTGTAATTCCCTGTCGGTTCAAATCTTTTAAAAATTCCATAATTTCCGTATAGTGTCTGAAATCCTGTCCTGCTGTAGGCTCGTCTAAAATCAGCACTTTCGGATTCTGAACTAAAATGCTGGCAATGGTAACGCGTTTCTTTTGTCCATAACTTAATGCCGAAACCGGCCATTTGCGAAATTCATATAATCCACAAATTTTCAAAGTTTCATACACTCTTCGTTCAATTTCATCCTGGGGAACATGGGCTACTTCCAAAGACAAGGCTACTTCATCAAATATCATAGGCTTGCTGATCATCTGGTTGGGATTTTGCATCACATAACCAATGGTTTTTGCTCTTTCTTTTATCCCCACATCCGTTATGTCATCTCCTCTTAGGCGTATCAAGCCTTCATCCTGCCTTTCAAAGCCGCATAAAAGTTTTGCCAATGTAGATTTTCCTGCTCCGTTTTTACCAACAATACTAAGCATTTCACCTTCATGAATGTGAAAACTGATATCATAAAGGTTATATTTCTTTTCCACATAACCAAAGCTGATATTTTCTACGGATAACAGCCGTTCTGCTTTTTCCTCGGGAAAATCCCAGTTTTCCTGATAAAACCATTGTCTTACCTGTTCTTTCTGAGATTCGGAAAGCTGCAGTTCCTGAATCCTCTGCAGCGGCATATCCTCCGTCAGGGTTACCTTTGCATATTTCAATGCAGTAACATAAAGAGGCTCTCTTATTCCTGCCTCTTCTAATCGGTCTGATGCAAACAGTGCACTGGGAGTCGTGTCACAAACAATCCTTCCATCCTGCATTAAAATAATTCTATCTGCTCCCATATGAAGAGCATCCTCTAAACGATGTTCAATAATGACCACCGTAGTATTGGTTTCTTTTTGTATTTCATCAATCAATTCCATGGCTTCTTTTCCGCTTGCCGGGTCTAAATTTGCCAAAGGTTCATCAAATAACAGAATGGGAACCTTATTTACCAAAACTCCTGCCAGGGAAACTCTTTGCTTTTGTCCTCCGCTTAAAGCATGAGGAGCAGATTCCACCTTATCCAGCAGATGTACCTTATCCGCTTCCTTATAAGTGCGCTGCTTTAATTCCGCAAGAGCCACCATGTCATTTTCCATGGCAAAAGCAATATCTTCCAACACAGTCATTCCAATGAACTGGCCATCCGTATCCTGCAATACCGTTCCCACATATTGACTCAGTCCAAAAATTCCCATGTTCTTAGTTTCCTGACCGCAAACTTTCAGACTTCCCGTAATTTCTCCCGGATAACTAAAAGGATTCAATCCGTTTAAACAGTGAGCCAATGTACTTTTTCCACAACCGGAAGGTCCTACAATAATGACTCTCTCTCCCTTGCGGATTGTAAGATTAATTCCGCTTACGGTGGGTTTGGCCTGAGAGCGATATTTATATCCAAAATCTTTAAATTCTATCATCGTTTCTTTCAACATTTTTCTCCTGTTGGTTCCATACTTCTTTTCTCATTTACACAGAGTTTTTGTATTTGTCAGCAAAATAATAAATTGCTTTTTTCTTTCGGAAAAGCAAGCCGTACTTTGTATCACCCAAGTGGCTTTCACTCCAAAACTGAAGCCTGTTTGTACAAAGTACGGTTTCTTCCCTTGCTGTACTATAGAATGACAGCAACTTATTTCTTTTTAGTTTTCCTTATTCAGACTGCCTTCTTTTGTTCTTGTTTTTGCATAAGCCATCAAAACAATCGTTCCTACAATTGCTGTGGAAATCATATTTGATACCGATGCCAAAGCCCCCTGAGCAAACAATTTTTCAATTGGCTCATTATAGATTAAAATGTCCAGAACAGGAGCTACCACTACCCATGCTGCAAGATGACCTGCTATCTGGAAAACGTTAAATGTAAGAATCTGTTTTTTTCCAAAGTCACCGGATTCAATATCAATCTTTTTCTTTGCCATACCGGCAATCAGACCAAATACTCCGGACGCAATAATCCAGCTCCACCATGGAGAACCCCAGGATAAGTCAATCAGTGTATGACCGATAAATCCGCTTAAAATTCCCACTATAGGTCCATAAATCACACTGAATACCCCTAAAATACCATATTGAATATTAATGGTGGTATTTGGTACCGGACTTGGAATTGCCACAAATCTTCCCAACACGAAGAAAAGAGCTGCTCCGATACCGATTGCTACAATACTTTTAATAGATAATTGATTTTTGTTTTCCATATCTATTCCTCCTATGTAAATTCCGGCTGTGCTTTTTGCATAATTTTCTTTTAAGCAAAGCACATACACAGTTTACTATACACTATTTTCCTTTCTAAAACAATTCTTTTTTCCCAAATCCGCACTAAGATTATAATCCTTTCTTTTCCTTCTTTGCCCAACACACTTTTATTGCTTCTTTAAAACTATGGACAGCGCATGTGCCAGAGGCTGCAATGCTGCAAAAATTTCCTCCTTGGTGTTGGTCTGGGCTCCCAGTTCTATTAACAATGTTTTGGGACAAAGATGCATATTATAACGATATGCCCTAAGATATATATTTCTGGCAAATCCCGGATAATATTCATCACAAGTCTTTTTCATCTGAAAAGAAAATGCCAGATTTTCTTTTAAATACGGATTTTTCAAATACGAAATTTCTCCTTTTTCTTTTGTTCTTCCAAGCCCGTTAAAAAACATAACCTTGGCAGTTTCTTTTCCCTGAATCTCTGTCACTAATTTTGTAGTTTCCGCCACCGCATCTCTATGTAAATCAATTACAACCTGAATCCCCGGATTTTCTTTTAGAATCTTTTCCATTTCCGGTAAGGCATTAGAATAGGCATAATCTCTGCTTTCCACATCATACTTTCCTTTATGATGATACACCTGAAAACCATACTCTTCCAAATAGGAGGTTAAAACCTCACCTGCCCCCATAATAGAATCTTCTTCCTTTCCCTGCTCACTGTCTGCAAAACTTTCCTGGGAGTGGGTGTGATAAATTAAAATGTGAGGTCCCGGCACCTCCTCCTTAATGCTGCAGTCGTAGGAATTTAAACTTTCTGCATTCAATAATGCGGCATCTACACTGGTAGTCGGATCCACAGTATAGAACTGCTTTACTAACGGTTCCAGTTCTTTATAATCTTCCAGATGATATTCCATCTTTTTTTCTGCTTCCGGTACAAAATCCTCTTCTTTTGTGAAATAAAATTCTTCTGCCTGCCCGGGAACCGCTGCTTCATTCTCTTTTTGAACCGCTTCTTCCAGTTCTTCTTTTGGAATTAACATCTCCCGTGTTACTTCAAAATCAAGAAAACTTTCTGTCTTTACTTCCGGCTCCTGCTGCCAAACAAAGGTTTCTTCCTCCTGCATCACCCCCCAAATCAAAGTTCCGCCATACAACATCTGTTTTGTAAAACTTTCCTTTATCATTTCTTTTCCCAATTGAAAAAAACCAGGTTCTCCCTCTTCTGCCGGTGGAATTTCTGCTAACAGGCTCCAAAAGACTCCTATAAAAACCAGCCATTTACTTACTCTAAAAAATCGTTTTTTCCCCATAGACAAGTATATGTTTTTTCAGTTTCTTTTATGCCTGACCGGAAGTTTCTTCCTCAAATGCAAAATTTAAAGCTTCTGCCAATGTAAAACTTACTCTTTTTATAGTAGCATCAATATCCTTTGAGGTAACATACATATTCTGAAGCCCGCTTAAAGCCATACTTTCTCTTGCCTGTAAAAAAATCGTTTCTTCCAGTTCTTTGTGCATTTTTTCCAAAGCATCCGCAACTATGGTAGCTGCATCTACCACTGTGGGTACCCCCATGGCAATCACCGGAACCATTAAACTTTCTTCATCTATGGCATTTCTATGATTTCCTACTCCGGAGCCCGGGTGAATCCCGGTATTACTAATCTGGATGGTACGATTTAATCTCCTGGTACTTCTAGCGGCCAGTGCATCCACAACAACTACCGCATCCGGTTTTGTTTCTTTTACAACCCCCTTCACAATTTCTGCCGTTTCCATTCCGGTTTTTGCCATAACTCCGGGAACAATGCAGCTGGTTACGGCAATACTGTTTTTATTTACCCCCAAAGAGCCATATTCCTGCATCATATGTCTGGATACATATAAATGTTCTGCCACTGCCGGTCCCAGTGCATCCGCTGTCACATCCCGGTTTCCTAATCCTACCACTAATACCTGATAAGGTATTTTCTTTGAAGGAAGCAGCTGTCTTAAATATTTGCTGATTTCTCTGGCTATTTCTTCATGCTGTTCTCCTACATCGCTGTTTTCCCCACACTCACAAAGCCCCGGAACCTCCAATGTAATATAGGTTCCCTTCGGTTTTCCTAAAATTTTCGAGCTGTTCTGTGTGGTAATCTGCACTTTGGTAACATGGATTCCCAGTTCTTTTTTTTCGTACTCCTCCACAATGACCCCTCGTAATTCTCCATTGGTATCTTCCACATACTCTCTTGCTTCTAATGCCAGGTCCGTTCTTGCCTGAAAATATGCCATAATTTTCTTTCCCCCAAACACCATTTTTATGCTATTATCATTGATAAATAGCAACTTTTTTATTCTTAAAATTTATTTCCTATTTTTTGGAATTTATTTGGAATTTCTTTTGAAATACATATTGACAGATTTGCTTTCTTATCCTACAATAATATACGCGTGTTTACATCAAATCGTCCGTGTCCGGCTTAGATGTAACACTTACTAACAATCACAATATACATTTAGGAGGTGTAGGTCTTGGCTAACATTAAATCTGCAAAAAAGAGAATTTTAGTGAACAGAACAAAAGCTGAAAGAAATAAAGCAATCAGATCTGAAGTTAAAACAGCTATGAAAAAGGTATTCGCTGCTATTGATGCTAACGATAAAGAAGCTGCTCAGGCTGCTTTAGTAGCTGCAACTGCTACTATCGACAAAGCAACAAGCAAAGGTGTTTACCACAAAAATAATGCTGCTAGAAAAGTATCTCGTTTAGCAACAGCTGTAAACAAACTTGCTTAATTTTGAATAGCATAACATAAACATAAAAGAAACGACTCGTACCGTCAACGAGTCGTTTTTCTTTTACTTCTTTTCAAAATTCCTGCTTTCTTACACCTTTACCGACTGTGTCCGCCGCCACCATGACTGTGACCTCCGGCAGAAACATGATGACCGCCGCCGCCTGAACTGCCGCTGCTTTGAGTTTCAATTTTTCTTCTGGTAACAGTTTTGGTTAAGAAAACATCCTGTCGTTCTCTCATTACCGGCTTTCCATTTTTCACATAGGTTCTGGTTTCCACTGTTTTCTTTCCTTTTCTTCCGCCAAAATTAACGAAGAAAAATATCACGCCTGCCAAAAGACCTATCCCAACGGAAATCATGCCGCCTAAGGACTCCCCCAACCGTTCCTCAGGGTTCTCATCAAGATAGTCAACCACCAGGTCCACAAAATATCCATACGCATAAGAAGGCATATCATCCACATAACTTAAAGACTCATCCAATACCCGGTTAATCCCTTCCTGGGAGAATCTTTCCTCAGCTTTTCCCGAAGTACTCATCCAGGAATAGATACTTCCATCCGCTTCCCGATACCAGTTATCCACTAAAATAACACCATCTCCATAAGGCTTATTAAATCCGAAAGCATTTTCATCATAGAAGTTATCTGCATATACCATGGTGTACTGATAGGGTTCTACATATCCTATTTCTGATTCATAAGATTTTGCATATTCTTCTAAAGATTCTGCTAAAGTTACAATAATAATATCCGTACCACACAATTCCTCTGCTTTCGCAATTTTTTCCCGAAGTTCCTGTTCTTCTTCCTCTGTCAGAACATCCGCGTAATCAAAGACTCTTTCTGTAGTACATTCCGGATTGTTACGTACATATTCCGTAACCGTCCGATTCATGGTTACCACCTTACAACCAATTCCAACTACAAGAAATACTGCAAATACCAGAAATGGGATTTTAAAAACCTGCATATACTTTTTCATCTAAAACACCCCCAATATCCAGCAAAAACATTGCCATGCCATACCTGCCATAAGGGCTGCCGTACCGGAATACCAAAAGGCCTTCCCCCTATCTGTAGGACTCTTTCCTATTACCTTTCCGGTCTGTCCGTTTACATGATACAGATACTCTTTTCCTCGAAAATTATATCGGTATACCCATACCGGCATAAGTGCCTGATGAACCTTTTCCTGCTTTAAAGCAATTTCTTTATGTACGGGAACACAGGTATCGTATCCGCAAATCGTCTCCTGCAAAAGACTTTCAGAATCCTTTCTTGCCTTATCTTTTGCCCTCTCTTCTTCTTCCTGTTGTGAAAAATTAACGATTTCTCCACAAAAACCGGACATATATTTTTCTTCAAAATTCTGCAGTGCTTTATATTCATAGGGTTCCATCAAATCCATGATATCATCTGCCATTCTTTTAGAAGCATCCACCGGAATCTTATCAAACGGAATCTCCATTTTCCGGCTCACTCTGTAATGAGAAGTCTCCGTTACTTCATAATTCCCACTTCTATGAACCCGTATTTTTGTAGCTTTTCCTTCATAATCTACTCTGGCCAGATAATCATACAGCCAGAAAGGAATATAACTTCCCTCCAGACACTCCAAGGTGGATTGACTCAAAAAAGAATCCGGTGTCAAAATCCTTTTCCCAAATTCTTTCCGTAAAATTTCCACTGCCTTTTCCCGGGATATGGCAAAGGGCAGAATCACATCCGGACGTTTTTCTCCCTCTACTCTTTCTTTTAATATCAGATACGAACCACAATGTGTACACTTCAAAGCAGAAGTATATTCCGTTACCCCCTCTAACAAAGCTCCACAGTTTGTACAGTTTAACATATTTTCCGAATCTAATCTTTCCTCAGAATCGGTACTGTCACAATGAGGACACCACATAGTCTTCTTTTCCGGATGATATACCACATTTCCACCACAATTTTTACATTTAAAAATCATGACGCCCTCCATTTTTTCCTCTCTGTTTTTTCTTTTGATTTCTTCTATTTACATCTTCCTTTATTAAAGTATATGCGGTGGAAAACAGGGGAATAAACAAAAGCATCCCCAATACCCCAAACATGCTGCTTCCCAAAGTCACCGCTGCCAATACCCACAGAGAAGGAAGCCCTACCGAATTTCCTACTACTTTAGGATAAATTAAATTTCCTTCTAACTGCTGGATAATCAAAAACATGATTACAAACCAGACTGCTTTCATGGGAGAATCCACTAAAATAAAGAAAGCCCCTAAAAAACATCCTACAAAAGCTCCTACCAATGGTATCAGTGCCGTAAAGGCAATCAGAACCCCTATCATAAAAGCATAGGGCATTCTGAAAATCGTCATGGCAACCACAAACAATGCGCCCAAAATCACAGCTTCTATGCACTGTCCTGTCAGAAATTTGGAAAAATTTCGATACAGAATACAAAACACATAGAGAATTTTATTTTCCACTTCTTCTTGAAAATAGGCGCTGATAATACGTTTTGCCTGATCTTTCAGTTTTTCTTTCTGTCCCAGTAAATAAATAGAAAAAATAAAAGCTATAATTCCATTGACAATGGAGCCAAAGACACTCCCTGCCACATTCACTGTGGAGGACAAAAGGTTCCCTACTCCATTTTTTAAAAATCCAACCGCTTTCGCAATCACACTATCCCATTGAAAACTTTCATACTCTAAGTCATTTAAAAATTCCAATGCCTGAGGATTGTCTGCCAAAAGGATTTCTGCTTCTTCAAATACCTTATTAAAAAATACAGGAATTTCCATTCCCAGTTGATTCAGTGTTCTTCCTACCTGAGGAATGACTGTAATCACTACAAATGCAATGACTGCCACAAAAAACAATATGGACATTACAATCCCAATGCTGCGTTTGCTGTTTTCCAGTTTTTTTGGCAAATGGCATAACCATTTTTCTTCCAGAAATTTCAAAGGCAGATTTAAAACAAAAGCAATCCCTGCTCCTATCATAAAGGGCTTAAGCATTCCGGCAAAAGCCCCCAGAAGATTTATTAACGTACCAAAATTTAAAACACCAAGGCATACCACTGCCGTAAATACAATTAGCAACATGATTTCCTTATTACTTCTTTGTTTCTGACCCATATTCCGTCTCCTGCTGCATACTTAACTTGTCAGTTGCTCTCCCCAAAGACTTAAAGTGCTTTTATCAGAGCCTCTATATTTTCTTCTTTGGTTGCCCAACTGGTACAAAATCGCACCACACTATGGTTTTCATCCACTCTCTGCTGATAACTAAACCCAAAATCTTTTCTTAATTCTTCGATTTTGCTATCTTCCATCACTACAAAAAGCTGATTTGTTGTATTTTCCACAAAGAAAGAATAGCCTTTTTTCCCAAAAGCCTCTCGTAACTTATCCGCCAACTCAATGGCATGTCTGGAAATTTCAAAGTATAATCCGTCTTCAAACAATGTTTCAAACTGAATTCCCAAGAGACGTCCTTTGGCAAGCATTCCTCCTTTTTGTTTTATCATATAGCGAAAATCCGGTTTTAATTCCTGATTTCGGATAACTACCGCTTCTCCAAACAGGGCACCTACTTTGGTTCCGCCGATATAAAACACATCTGCAAGCTTTGCCAAGGTTTTTAAATCAACATCATTTCCTTTTGCCGCAAGACCATACCCTAACCTTGCCCCATCCACAAATAAATACAGATGATGCTTCTGGCAAACCTTTCTGATTTCTTCCAGTTCCTGCTTTGTATATAAGGTTCCCCATTCCGTCGGCTGACTGATATACACCATTTTAGGCTGCACCATATGTTCAAAAGAAGCATCCTGCTTGTGTGCAATACATACCTTCGCTATCTGACCGGCACTTATTTTCCCTTCTGTCGCCGGTAATGCCAGTATCTTATAACCTAAGGACTCCACAGCACCGGTTTCATGCACATGAATATGCCCGGAATCTGCGGCCAAAACCCCTTGATAAGGGCGAAGTGCAGCCCCAATGACTGTCATATTAGTCTGCGTTCCGCCTACCAGAAAATGAACACTAAGTTCTTCCTCTCCGCAAGCCTTCCTAATCAGCCTGCGAGCATTTTCACAATGAACATCTTCTCCATATCCGGGAGTCTGTTCCATATTGGTTTCCAGCAGACGGCTCATAACCTGAGGACAGGCTCCTTCTGTATAATCCGACTGAAACAGTATCATTTATGCTTCCTCCAGAATCTTCAAAATAAATTCCCATGTCCGTTTCACGGAACTGATACTCATGGTTTCTTCTGTTGTATGAATATTTTTCATATCCGGTCCTATGGAAACACAATCCAGTTCCGGAATTTTCCCTAAGAAAAATCCGCATTCCAGTCCTGCATGAATTGCCTCTATCTTGGGAGCTTTGTGAAATAACTCTTCATAGATTTTCTGCATTTTATCCCGAAGCGGGGACTCTACCCTATATGCCCATCCGGGATAATCCCCTGTAGATTTACAACTTCCTCCCATACTCTCTGTTAAGGTATAGATTTTTTCTTCTAACATGTATTTCGCACTTTCAATAGAACTTCTTACTGAAAATCCAAGGCTTAAACACTTTTCCTTAACAGACAGCTGTCCCAGATTTAAAGAAGTTTCTACTAGACCTTCCACATCACCGCTCATGGCCTGCACTCCTGAGGGAAGAAGAAAGATAAGACTGCCAGCTTTTTTTGTATCCTCCTCAGTGACTGTTTCAAACTGACCCACTTCTTTTACTGCTACTTTTGCATAAATACCGGAATCTTTCGTTGCATATTCCTGTTTCAGCATCCGGTCAAATGCACGAACCTGTGCTTCCAGTCCTTCCATATCTGAAACCACAATCTGCATCTTCGTCTCTCTGGGAATCGCATTATCTGCAAGTCCTCCTTCTATGGCAACCAGATTCATGTTAACTTTCTTTCCTGCATGAACCAGAAATCTTCCCATAAGTACATTAGAATTTGCTCTTCCCTTATGGATTTCCGCTCCCGAGTGCCCTCCTGTCAGTCCTCCGATAGTAACTTCACACAAAACTCCGTCTTTTTTCTCTTTCTTTAAAGGAAGTCTGCTGTCAACCCGCATTCCACCTGCACAGCCGGTTAAGAAGATTCCTTCCTCTTCCGAATCCAGATTCAGCATCCTTCTGGCTTTGCATACAGATAAATCTATGGCAGCGGCTCCATTTAATCCCACTTCTTCATCTACGGTAAAAATACATTCCAGACGGGGATGAGGAATCCTATCTGCATCTAAAAGCGCCAGTTCATAAGCTACGGCAATTCCGTCATCTCCTCCAAGGCTTGTATCTTTTGCATAAATGGTATCTCCCTCTACCATAAGCTCTAGCCCTTGCGTAGTCATGTCAATGAGACTATCCGGTTTCTTCACTGCAACCATATCCATATGTCCCTGAAGCATGATTGGGTCTTTTTTTTCATACCCTTTTGATGCTTCTTTTATGATAATGACATTTTTCATGCTGTCCTGATAATATTCCAGATTTCTTTCTTTCGCAAAATCCACCAGATAATCACTGATTTTATCTATATTTCCTGAGCCATGAGGAATCTTACAGATTTCCTCAAAAAAATAAAATACCTTATCCGGTTGTAAATGTCCTAAAACACTCATGTTTTTCTCCTTTCACTCTTGTTCACGAAAAAATGCAGTTACATCCGTTCCGGTGCTTCAAATCCCAACACATCAATACAGGTGGAAAGAATATCTTTGCAAAGTACCAAAAGTGCGATATATCCCGCCTTTCTTTCTTCCTCCGGCTCTGCCAGAATTCGGGTTTCATGATAAAACTTATTAAATGCATTTGCCAAATCATAAATATAAGCACATACTTTATGAGGTGCCGTCTCTTCAAACGCAGTTTCCATCATGGTATTGAACTTCGCCATTTCCATAACCAGTGCTTTTTCACTTTCGTTGGTTACTTCCTGCAACCGGACATTCTCTAACTCTCCGCCCTGCTCCACATATTTATTTAAGATGGACTTAATTCTCACAATTGTATATAAAATATAAGGACCTGTATCTCCTTCAAAAGAAGTAAACTTATCTATATCAAAAATATAATCCTTGGATGCCTGATTTGATAAATCCCCATATTTAATTGCGGAAAGAGCAATGATATCTGCTGTCTTTTTAGCTTCTTCGTCTGCAATATCTCTTCCGCTCTTAATCTTACGATACATTTCTTCGTTAATATCTGAAATCAGTCTCTCTAGCCGCATGACTCCGCCTTCACGGGTTTTAAAAGGCTTACCGTCTTTTCCATTTACCGTACCAAAACCAATGTGCACCAGTTTTGTCTCCGGTTTCACCAGCTTTGTTTTTCTGGCACAGCGGAATACCTGTTCAAAATATAAATCCTGACGTTTATCTGTAAGGTAAATCAATTTATCCGGTGCATATTCTTTCATTCGTTCCATAATAGTGGCCAGGTCTGTGGTATTGTAAAGAGAAGCTCCATCCGATTTTAAAATCATACAAGGCGGAATTTCTTTGGTGTCTGTTTCCTCTTTTACATCAACCACTAAAGCCCCTTCACTGATATATGCATAGCCTTCTTTTTTCATATACTCTACCATCTGGGGTATAATATCCTGAACATCAGATTCCCCTTTCCAGAGGTCAAAATCCACTTTCAGATTTGCGTAATTTTTTTTCAAATCGGTTACCGATACCTCTATAATATGATCCCAAAGAGCACGATATCCTCTAACACCACTTTGAAGTTTAAAAGTTGCTTCCATGGCCTTTTCCTTGTACACAGGATCCTCTTTGGATTTTCCACTGGCAGTAGGATAAATTTCCTCCAGTTCTCCAATGGTAAATGGAGCTTCTTTAGGATATTCTCCCGTATAATTTTCATCAAAATATACCAATTCCGGCTGTCTTTCCTTCAGCTCTGTGATAATAAGCCCCATTTGAAGTCCCCAGTCTCCTAAATGGATGTCACCAATTACTTTATGACCCATAAAGCGACAGATACGTTTTACACTTTCTCCGATTACTGCAGAACGAAGATGCCCTACATGAAGAGGTTTTGCCACATTAGGTCCGCCGTAATCCACAATTATGGTTTCCTTCGTTTCCGGCTCCTCCACTCCGAATTTATCTTCCTCTCGCATTTGCTGCAAATAAGATTTCAAAAATGCAGGTTTTACTTTCAGATTTAGAAATCCCGGCATAACAGCTTCCACACTTTCAAAGACGGCACTGTCTGCTAATTTTGCCACCACTTCATTTGCAATCATAATCGGAGCCTTTTTATACTGTTTTGCTCCCGCCATGGCACCATTACACTGGTATTCACATAAGTCCGGTCTGTTAGAAACCGTAACTTTTCCTAACTCTTTATGATAGCCTGCTTCTAAAAAGGCATTCTGCATTTCTTCCGAAATTAATTCAAGTATCTTTTTCATAGCTTCTCCATTTCCATTCTTTATCCTGTTCTCTCTTTTATCTCTTCCTTCTAAAAAAGGGTACCCTTGAACCCTCTCGTCCAACGTCTGGTTTCAAGGCTGAATAATCATTCGTATTCTATCATATTTCCATAGTTCTCTCAAGGAATTTTCTTAAGGCTCTCTGCCTTGGAAAATGCGCATCCGCAAAAATTCTGGCGGTATAAATCATATTCTTTCGAAAGTTCTATACTTTTCTTATACCCTTCCTTTTTCTTAAAATCCGAAGGCAAAAAACGCGTTTCATATTTTCGCCCCATTTCTTCTCCTATTTCATTTAATTTTTCTGCATTTTTTAAAGGACTTATCGTTAACGTTGTAGTAAAATAGTCAAATTTTCCTTCTTTGGCCAGCCGGGCTGTTTTTTCCAGACGCAGAGCATAACATTTAAAGCAGCGTTCTCCCCCTTCCGGGCAGGTTTCTAATCCTTTGGCTGCTTCATAAAATTTCTGTGGTTCATACTCTCCCTCTATCATCTGTATCCTATACTTTGGCTTTTTTTGGTTGAGAGCCTTTATGAGTCTTTTTTGTTCCTCTACCCGTTTTACATACTCTCTGTCTTCCGAAATATTCGGATTATAATAAAATACCGTGATTTTAAAAATTTCCTGCAAATTTTCTAATACGGCACTGCTGCAGGGAGCGCAGCAGCTGTGAAGTAAAAGAGAGTTTCTTTCTCCCTTCATTCCTTCGATTATTTTTTCCATTTCTTTTTGAAAATTTCTTTTATTTAAAGCCATATCAATCCTCGTTTTCTTCGGATATTTTTATAAAAAGAAAAGGGGCTGTCCCTGCTTTCTTACATTAAAATGTGACAACCCTTTTTATTCCTCATCTATTACCAGACCGGAAACCAGATATAAAAGTTCCTGATCCACTTTGCTTTCCGACAATCCGAAAGTTTTTGCACATATCTTCATTCCTTCCAGCACGTACATAATATTAGCTGCTTCTGCTTTGGCATTCTCAAAATAAAACTCTCCTCTTTTTGCTCCCTCTTCTAAAATTTTTGTCAGTACCATAATGCCGGTTTCAAACTGGTCATAAACTACATTATCCGTTTTTTTCTCCGGCTTATGGGCGAACATATACTCATAAGTTGCAATCGTAAGATCCTGCCGTTTCTTTAGTATCAGTTTTTTCTGTTCTTTTAAAAACAACATCAGCAAATCTGTCATTGTGGAATTTTTTGTAATTTGTCCGGTAATTTCATCTTCATCATTTTCTAATTCTTCGGCTATTATTTCCTTAAAAAGCTCTTCTGTACTTCCATAATACAGATACAGACCCCCTCTGCTAATCTCGCAGCTTTCCACAATATCCTTCATAGTAACATCACGGAAACCTTTCTCGGCAAATACCTCTTTAGCCTTTTTTAAGATGTATTCCCGTTTCTGTTCTGACTTTTCTCCCATTTATCCTTCCATACCTTTTCTATTTCTGCTGTTCTTCTACTCGCTGTCCATCCCAGAATTCCACCAGTTCTTTCATCTTTGTCAAGACTGCCAGATACACTCCCATGGTAACACCATCACTCCACAATCTGGCTTTCGTCCTGCCTCCCAAAATATAATGAGATAATATTCCTGCAAGTTTATCCATATCACGGATAGAAGCATTTTGAATAAAACGTAATTCATCTTTGGCATTTTTCAAGCGATATCTGGAATAAACATATACATAATTCCTATCCATAAAACAGGTATCAAGGGCTTCTTTTACAAAATTCATCAAAGTTCCTTCATATACCGGAAACGGAACCGAATTATCTGCAATTCCATCCCCTCCGTAAATACTGCTTACACTCTTTCCGCTTTTGCTTTCCAACCAGCTTAAATAACGAAACAGCTTTGTTGCATCCTGTCTGTAATACTCGACAATTTCTTCGTTACTTAACATTTCTGTATTCATAATCCCCATCCTTTCTTATTATATACCCACAATAAAAGTATCATAAAAAGAAAAAAAAGTACAGTATACTTATATAAAAACGCGAAAAAATGTGATATGATGTTAAAAGATGGAAGGAGGTATTTTCATTGAAAAATTATGTAACTAATCAAACCATCGTTCATTCCGGTGAACCCTTTCTTTGTTTTCACATTATTACATCCGGAAGTGTAGCCGCAATTTACGATTCTTCCGAGACAGCGAAGTCTTTTACGTTAAAAAAAGGGGATGTCATCGGTATTTTTGATTTTGGTTTTAAAGAATATTCTTTTACCTATAAAGCTCTGGAAAACACCTCTACGATTGCTTATTCCCTGACGGAATTTCCCCAACTGGGAAAGCTTTTGGATGAACAAAAAGATTTATGCCATTTTTTAGTTCTTTCCATGGTGCAGACCACCTCCAAAGTTTTGAATTATTATCATACTTTGTTAAGCCAGCAGGAAAAGATTTATCATTATATAGAAGCTGCTTCCTCCAATTATCAGAAGTTATGTACTCTTTTGAATCTGCCATTGAAATCTCTGGCAAACAAGGAACAACTTCTTCCTTACACTCCGGGAGCAGAAGAACCGGCTTTCTGGTTAGATTCTTATTATCAGGCCTTAAAAGCACCGATTTTAGAACACAATCCCATTTTTTCAAGTTCTGCCTTTGTGATGGGACTCTTAGCCAGAAGTGTAAGCGATATTCATAAAATATTGTATTCCTGCGAGGATATTTCCAACTATCTGCGGGACATCAGTCAGTTATTGCTTAATGAGACTTCTTTGGATTTATTCGATTTATATACAGACCTGTTATTTCGGGCAAAAAATGTCCAAAAAGATACTTCTGCTTTGGAAGAACGTATTCAGAAAATGATAGGTATTTTAAATGGTCAGACCTTTATAGACAAAACCTTGATTACCCAGCGTATCAAGGAATATCAGCATGAATTAAAGCGTGACCATTCTTACAATACTACCTTGGAAGAGAGCCTGCCTCAGATAGAGCAGAAACTTTCCCATTCGCTGGATACTATTTTAGATTATGCAGATACTATGGCAGTAACCCGGGGAGAATTTATCAAATATATTGCTTTGTATAAACAGCTGCCTGATAAAAACTCCATGGATAAGAATGCAGATACGATACGTCGGCAATTGACCAGATTATATAATATTATATATACTGAAGTTTTTCAGATTGCTTTGAACGACCCCACACCTCCCACCATTATTAAAATGTTTTTAAATTTTGGTTATGTGGATTTAGAATTGGCCGGTCTCAACAATGCCGCCTACCTTTATACCATTGCACAAAATTATCAGGGAGACCCGGAACACGGAATTTATACTTTATATGAATGGATTCAGGCAATCTATCAGGGAAAAAAACAACCCAGCCGTAATGAACTTTCCCAAGACTATGCAACCTATGTGCAAACCCTTAAAGTTCAGGGGAAAATTGATTCCGGTACTGTTCAGAAAATGTTGGATGACACTACCGGTAAGGTGATGTACGAGTTGGAAAGCATGTTCCCTTCCGTCAATAAAATCACCCAGGGACATGTGACTACTTTCTGTCCGATTTTCATTCAGGAAAATACATTAAAAAATTTGGAAAATATTCTGGTCACTCCTTATAAGATTAAAGATTCTTTGAATAAATTACTGAAAGTGGATTTTTCTGCTTTTTATCGAAGCTATCTGTTTTCTGACGAAAAATTAGGATTGCGGGAACATGTTATGCTGGATGTCAGACCGGATTTCATCATTATGCCTAATGTAGGTTCGAATGGTATCTGCTGGCAGGAAATCGAAGGAATGCAGCGCTCTACTCCAGGACGCATGATGTTATCTGTTTTCCACGTGGAAAATCTGGACCGCACCATGATTCAGATGGTGGGTGACTTCCGTTGGGAAATGTGCCGTCGTATTCAGGGTATGCGTTGGAATGACATCTCAGAACATTCTCTTACCAGTGAATACTACGATTATGCTTTATTCTATAATAAAAATCGTGAACTTTCCCAAGGTGTCAAGGAAAAAATCAAAATGGCCATGGCACGGGCGAAAAACAATTACAAAACACTGTTTATTATGGACTATACCAACTGGATCATGTTTGAATCCAAGGGTTCTGTAAAATTAAACAAAGTAGTCCGCAAAATTTTTGCAGCTTATATTCCTTTCCGTGCTGAAATTTGCGAGAACCTGAAAACAAACAATACCTTTACGGAGCCTCTTAATATGTATGATTTAAAGAAAAAACAACAATTATATCGTTTGCAGAAACTGGTTCAGAAATTCCAGGCTCAGGGAAAAACAGTTCCTGAGGCTCTCTTGAACCACATCCGGCTGATTGATATGTAACTTTTATTCAAGAGGTATTACACATGAATTATTTTTCTTTATTTATAAAGAAAACTTTACGTTATTTATTAAAGCCACTCTCTTTCGTTCCGGCTTTTTGTATGTTGTATTTTATTTTATATATGTCCTCTCAGGAAGGAACTGCCTCTGCCGGCATGAGCTATCAGGTGAGTCATACAATTGTACTTGCCTATAACAGACTCTTTTCTAAGGGGCTTTCCAATGAGGCATTAAACCAGCTCATTTTGCAGATTCATCCGTTGATTCGCAAAACTGCTCATTTTACAGAATTTTTTACTTTGGCTGTTACCATAATCTTTCCTCTGTATGTCTACAAAATCCGAGGAATATTTCTTCTGATTCTGGGAGAGCTCCTTTGTATTGGTGTGGCTTTTTTAGATGAATATTCCCAGTCATTTGTTGCCGGAAGAGTTTCTTCCTACCGGGATGTAATCATTGACAGCAGCGGTGCCTTTTGCGGTGTTATCTTCGCATGGATTCTCTGCTATATCGGAAGAAAAACTATTTTTAAATTCCTATCCTTGGAAGACTATCGAAAAAAGAAGAAAGAATACGAGACACAACAAAAAAATGAATCCCAATCCGGAGGATATCTTCATGATTGAAAATGAAAGCCAAAAAGACCTTGCTATTTTAGTAGGTGTTAACTTAAATAATGACCCTTCTTTTGAACATTCCATGAAGGAATTACAGTCTCTGACAAATGCCTGTAATATGGAAGTGGTCTGCATCCATACACAAAATCTTCCTGCCCCTAATACTGCTCTTTATGTCGGAACAGGAAAAGTTGGGGAAATTCAGGAAAGCATTTCCATGTATGAAGCAAATACCGTCATCTTTGATAATGCACTCTCTCCTATTCAGGTTCGTAACCTGACAGAGGAACTGAATGCAGTGGTTCTGGACAGAACTTCTCTTATTTTGCAGATTTTTCATGACCGCGCCAAAACTGCCGAAGCAAAAATGCAGGTAGAACTGGCTCAATATCAATATATGCTTCCCCGTCTGGTAGGGCTCCATAATAATTTAAGCCGTCAGGGTGGAGGCAGCGGATCTATAAGTAACAAAGGAGCCGGTGAAAAAAAATTGGAGTTGGACAGACGTCATATTGAAAAACATATTTCCACTCTAAAAAAAGAACTTGCAGATATGGAACAAACCAAAGAAACCATGCGAAAAAAACGAAATCAGTCTGCTCTTCCTAAAGTAGCTTTAGCCGGGTATACCAATGCAGGAAAATCCACAATTTTAAACCAGCTGATTGGGCGCTTTTGTAAGGACGAATCCAAAAAAGTATTAGAAAAAGATATGCTGTTTGCTACTCTGGAAACTTCCGTCCGTCAAATTGACCCTCCGGGGCAAAAAAGCTTCTTACTGTCTGATACGGTAGGCTTTATAGACAAACTCCCCCATAATCTGGTAAAAGCCTTTCGCTCTACCTTACAGGAGGTACAGGATGCGGATTTAATCTTACATGTGATTGATTTTTCTGACCCTGATTTTAGTGAACATATCCGAGTAACCAAAGAAACTTTAGAAGAGTTATCTGCCTCCCATATTCCGGTACTTTATGTCTATAACAAAGCCGATAAGCTGGATGCAGATGCCAAACCAAAACTCGTGGAGAACAAACTCTATATTTCCGCTAAGCAAGAGGCTGGAATCGATGCTTTACTTGCTGCCATTGACAGTTGTCTCTCTAAAGAAGATAAAGAAGTAACCTTATTAATTCCTTTTCATGAAGGGCAGATTATTTCCATCTTAACGAAAGATGCCCATATTTTGTCCACGGAATATCTTCCTGAAGGAACAAAAATTACAGTGCGTGGGCTGCCTTCCGTAATCGACAGATATTTAAAATACTCTGTTTCTTTTTAAATCCAAATGTCTGATACTCTGCAGATATCAAAAAGGACTGATACTTATCAAAAACATGATTTTTCTTACTCACATTTTTTGATATGCACCAGTCCTCCTTTTTCTTAGAATCCTAACATGCTTTCTACATTCCAAAATAATCCATAATACACTTTCTTGCCAGAATCAAGGCATATGCAACCGTACTTTCCCTGATTTTATCCCTGTTGCCACTAAAATGATATTCTTTTACGGTGGTAACACCACACACATGACAGGCGATATAGACAAGTCCTACCGGCTTTTCTTCACTTCCTCCATCCGGTCCTGCAATTCCTGTCACGGCAATGGCAACATCTGTTTTATGAAGCGCTGCCATCCCTTTCGCCATTTCCTTGGCAGTTTTAAAGCTTACCGCACCGTGTTTGTCCAAAGTTTCTTTCTTCACACCTACAAGCTTTCTTTTTGCCTTATTGGAATAAGTAACCAGACAGGTTTTTAACACAGCGGATACGCCTGGAACCTTCGTAAGTCTGGCTGATATCATTCCTCCGGTACAGGATTCCACTGTTCCAATGGTTAATCCCTTCTCCATAACCAAATCCACCAGAGCTTTTTCCAGTGTTACCTTTTCATCCAACGTATAAATATTATTTCCAAAACAAGCCTGCAGCTTAGCAATCATAGGCTGCATCATCTGCTGTGCCTGTTCCACAGTGGCCGCTCTGGCTGTAATTCTAAAATGCACTTCTCCGGTTTTCGCATAGGGTGCAATCGTTGGATTGCTTTGTTTCTCTATCAAATCTAAAATCTGGGTTTCTGCTTTACTTTCTCCGATTCCACACAATTTTACCGTAACAGAACTTATTACATCCGTTTCCAGTTTTTCAAGATAAGGCATCATCTGCTGTTCAAACATGGGAATCAACTCATTTGGCGGTCCCGGCAATAAAAGCACATGTTTTTCTCCATCCTGTATTATCAGCCCGGGTGCCGTTCCATTTGCATTATCTACAATTACTGCTCCTTTGGGAGCATATGCCTGTTTCCAGTTATTCTCCGTGATTTCCATACCTCTGGAAATAAAATATCGGCGAATCCTTTCTTTGGAATGTTCATCCAAAACCAACTCTCTTCCCAGTACCTTTGCTGCACACTCTTTTGTAAGGTCATCTTTGGTTGGACCCAGACCTCCGGACAAAATCACGATATCACTTCTGTTTAATGCCGTTTGCATGGTTTCACACAGACGTTTCTCATTGTCTCCCACTACACTCTGATAATAGCAGGATAAACCTAATGCAGCGCATTTTTTTGACAAATAAGCCGCATTGGTATTCACAATATTTCCCAGTAATATTTCTGTTCCCACAGAAATCAATTCTACAACCATACTGCACCTTCTTCCATTTTTCATGCAAAACTGTTACTTCGTATCTTTCATAACATCCTTATTTTTTATCAGATAATCAAGTAAAGAAACGACAGTCAGTGCAAGGGCAATCCACATTACAATCTGTGTAAGAGAATCAAATATTCCTCCTAGATTTGCAATCATAAGACAAATCATCAGCATCTGAAATACGGTTTTAAATTTTCCCCAATAGCTTGCTGCAATCACCACATGATTATCAGATGCAATCAACCGGAATCCACTAATGATAAATTCACGGCTCATAATGATAATCACTACCCATGCTGGAATCCGTCCCATTTCCACCAGACAAATCATAGCCGCACATACCAATAACTTGTCCGCTAACGGGTCCATAAATTTTCCAAAATTAGTTACTAAATTATATTTTCTTGCCAGATAACCATCCACAAAATCTGTCATACTGGCAATCATAAAAAGACCGAGAGCTATCCATTTTCCTCCGGGTATTCCGTTTCCGGCAAGCATGACCACCACAAAAGGGACAATCATAATCATTCTGAATATCGTTAGTTTATTTGGTAAATTCATTCGTCAATCTCTCCTATCAAATCGTATTCATAAGACCCGGTAATCTTTACCGGTACAAAATCTCCCGTCATCAGATTTCTATCTGTATTTACAAAAACATATCCATCTACATTTGGAGCATCTTTGTAACTTCTTCCTACATAAGCATTTTCCTCTGCTACTTTTCCCTCAATCATGACCATAAGTTTCTTCCCAACCATGTTTTCGGCTTTCTCATAAGCAATTTCCTGCTGCAGCTGCATAATCTCTGCCCGTCTGTCCTCTTTGACTTCTTCCTCTATCTGATTTTCCATCAAAGCAGCCGGTGTATCTTCCTCTGGGGAATAGGTAAACACACCTAAACGATCAAATTCCAATTCATCTACAAACTGCATCAGAATTTCATGGTCTTCTTCTGTTTCCCCCGGAAATCCACTGATAAGTGTGGTTCTTAAACAAATGTCAGGAATTTCTTTTCTAAGCTTTCCTACAATCTCCCTTAACTGCTGTTCATTTGTTCTTCTGCCCATCCGCTTTAATATCTCATCGGAACCATGCTGAATAGGAATATCCAGATAATGACACACTTTATCATTTCTTTTTATGGCATCAATCAGTTCCTGGGTAACTTCTTCCGGATAACAATATAAAATACGTATCCAGTATAAATCGGGAATGGCATTCAGCTTATCCAATAATTCCGGGAGTGCTTTTTTCCCATATAAATCCACACCATAAAGAGTAGTTTCCTGTGCTACCAGAATCAATTCCTTCACACCCTGCTCTACCAAACCTTTTGCCTCTTCTATCAATGCTTCCATTGGCACACTTCTGAAATTTCCACGTATTTTAGGAATAATGCAGTAGGTACAATGTTTATCACAACCTTCTGCAATTTTTAAATACGCATAATGACCTCCGGTGGTAGTCACTCTTTTCTTTCCATAAACAGGCGCTTTATTTATTTCCTTAATGTACTCCATACCGGTCTTTTTCCCATCCAAAACTTTTTTCACAGCTTCTACAATGGAATCAATGGCTGTCGTACCTAAAATACAATCCACTTCCGGTATTTCTGTCTGAATTTCTTCTTTATATCTCTGTGCAAGACATCCGGTCACAATCAGTGCTTTCAGATTTCCCTCTTTTTTTAACTCTGCCATCTCCAGAATTGTGTTTACACTTTCTTCTTTGGCATCGTTAATAAAACAACAGGTATTGATTACAATCACCTGTGCTTTCGTTTCATCATCTGTGAACGTAAATCCTTCTTGAGCTAATTGTCCCAACATCATTTCTGTATCTACCAGATTCTTATCACATCCTAATGATACAAATAATATTTCCATATATACTAACCTTTCTGTACCCTTTTGTCATTTTCTCAAACCCTAGAAAAAAACAGTATCAATAATACGAAAAAAGAACAACACTTTGTACAAAAGATAAGCGACATTAAACCATATGAAATGGGGCTGTTTTTGTACCAATGCTGTTCCTTACTTCATCAAAACTATAAATGCGACAGCCTTATTTGTTTTCTTCATCGCCTAAGATTTTGATTTCACCTTTGTTTAATTCTTCTACGGCAATGGAGAGCGGCTTATCCACAGCTGCATATACTAAGGGTTCATCTCCGTCAATAATCTGTCTTGCTCTTTTTGCAATCGCCATTACGATAGAATATCTGCTGTTTACGACTTTCGCTTCCCCCGGTTCTACCTCACTGTTTACTACCTGAATTAAATCTGCATAAGATGGATGTAACATTATTTTTCTCCTTTCACTAAGCTGCTTAGCTCACTTCTGATATTTTCAATAAGTTCTTTATAATTTTTGGGATGATACTGCATCTGCATACCCTCATGTGTTTTTTCTAAAAGTTCATGAAGTTCACTGACACAGGCATCTAAATCATCATTAATGACAACATAGTCATACTTTTCAATTCCCACTGCTTCTTCATCTGCTCGTCTCAATCTCTCAGCTATCACTTCTTTTGTTTCTGTTCCTCTGCCTACCAGGCGCTGATATAATACCGCAATGCTTGGCGGCATCACAAACAAAAGAACGGCATCCGGAAATTGCTCTTTCACCTTCATGGCACCCTGAATCTCGATTTCCAGAATGACATCTTTTCCGGCTTCTAACTGTTCTTCCACATAATCTTTCGGTGTCCCGTAATAATTTCCACAGTAAGAAGCATATTCTATCATACCATTTTGTTTGATTTTTTCTTCAAATTCTTCTCTGGTGGTAAAAAAATACTCTCTGCCATCCACTTCCCCTTCCCGCGGCAGACGGGTTGTCATAGAAATGGATAAGGCATACTGATGATAATTCTGCATCAGTTTCTTCATCAAAGTACCTTTCCCTGCTCCGGAAAATCCGGAAATTACAATCAAAAGTCCTTTATGCTTCATCTTCTTCTGTCCTTTCTGACTGCACTCGGTTTCCTATGGTTTCCGGAAGTAATGCAGATAATACAATCTGTTGTCCTTCCATCACCAATACTGCTTTAGTTTTACGTCCCTGAGTTGCATCAATTGCAGTTCCGTTTTCCTTTGCATTCTGAACCAGCCGCTTAACGGGTGCTGATTCCGGACTAACCACGGCAATAATTTTATCTGTATTTACTAAATTTCCAAACCCTATATGAATAAAATTGTTCATATATCCTCTCTGCTTATCTCTTAACCAGCTTTAAATTTATTCAATATTCTGAATCTGTTCTCTTACTTTTTCAATCTCTGTTTTCAGTTCGATGGCACGATTTGAAATTTCAAGATCATTCGCTTTGGAAAGAATCGTATTAGCTTCCCGGTTCATTTCCTGGGCAATAAAATCTAACTTTCTTCCCACACTTCCACCAGCCTGTAATGTAGCTTTCGTAGTTTCAATATGGCTCTTTAAACGTACAATTTCTTCATCTACGCATACTTTATCTGCAAAAATAGTAACTTCCATTAAAAGACGGTTATCATCTATCTTTACATCTTCCAGTAACTCTTTTACCTTATCTTCCAGTTTCTGTTTATACTCCGCAATAATCTGTGGAGAACGTTCTTTTATAAAATCCACATGCAGAAGCATTCCCTCCAGTTTGGAAATCAAATCTGTCCGCAGATTTTCTCCCTCTTTGATTCTTGTCTCCACAAATCCTTCCGCTGCTTCCCGGATCGCCTTCTCCAAAGTTTTCCAGATACCTTCTTCATCAATGTTTTGTTCTTCCATGGTCAAAACTTCCGGATAGCGGGAAAGTGTTGAGACCCGGATATCATCCTCTAACCCAAACTCTTCGGCCATTTCTCTTAAGTATTTCAAATATTCAGCTGCAATATCTTTATTATATTTAATACTTATATTATTTTCTGTCATATCTTCATAAGTAATAAAAATATCCACTTTACCACGCTGAATATAATCCTTTAATAAAGCACGAATGGAAGATTCAAAAAAATTCAATTTTTTCGGCATCTTAATGTTCACATCCAGATATCTGTGATTTACAGATTTCATTTCCACTGTAAACTTCCGATTATTTTCACTCACTTCAGCTCTTCCGAAGCCTGTCATGCTTTTAATCATGGTATCTTTGCTCCCCTTTTTCTTAAGATTATCCCTATATTACGAACTTCTCCTAATTATAATTCATTTGCGAAGGTGCGTCAAGTGAAGAGTTCCCTCCTTCCTCCGTACCTTTGGAATTTTCTTCCATTTTTTCCTCTTTCAGCCATGCTGCCCAATCCATATAATATTTTCCCAGAATATGAACCCCATCTGTAGTATAAATTTTATCCAGATTTCCCTCTTTGTCATCAAACAGCACATTTACATCCAGATAAACATCCTGAAAACTATCTGCTATCTTTTTTATCTCTTCATTTAGACCATTAATATTTTCATTATTAAAAATGGCATCTCCTTCTGCCCTTTCAGCTGTTACATGCAGATTCCCGCCTAATACAATTTGGGCTGTCGGCTGCATATTCTGTACTTTTTCTACTGATTCCCGATATTTTTTTACCACCTGTTCTCTGGAATACCCCAGTTCATTGATCCCCAACATAAAATGAATTACTCGATACTGTTTCTTTTCCAAAACCTGTTCCAAAGTCATCTTTTTCCCGTTTTTCATAGGAAGACTGCTTTTCCAAAGATTAAACACACTCATTCCATTATCTGCAAAAAACTCTGCCTCTCCCAACCTTCCATATTCATACAGCCCTACGGTTCTGGAATCACCAATAAACAATACATCCTTAAATTCATCCGTAAATAATATCTTATTCTCAGGTTTTCCCGGATTTTCTGTTTCCAGTTCCTCTTTCTCAAACGAAGGTTCTTCTTCTTTCTCCCAAAGCTGCGATTCCTCCTTCTCTGTTACTGTTTCTTCCGTCACAGCCTCCTCTGCCGGTTCTGTAAAATTTTGCTCTGATTTTTCTTCAGACTGCATCTCTTTTAACTGTTCTGAAACTTCATAAACCTGTTTGCCACCGGTATAAAAGACAGCAAGTATAAGGCTTATCATGAGAAAAACGGTATACCATTTCTTCTGCATATTTTATCCACTCTCCATTAAAAACGAAAATATAAAAATGGGTCATCCATGCCCCGCTTAATGCAATAAATGCATGCCCAGAAAATAACTAATAAAACGGCCGCAGAAACCGGACTTTCCTTAAAATGCTGATATAATTTCCTAGGGCAATTGGTCATACACAGAATCCCTGCACCTAAAGATGCCGCATATAGTTTTGCATATTTCAAATAATCATCCGCAAAATAAACGGCTTCCTTGGACTTTGCAAAAAATGGAAAAAGCCGTTGCATATAAACTCCAATCTGACCTATGTCAGTAATGGCAAATAACATCCATGTTAAAGGAATCACAAGCCACATATAGAAATGACCTATTAAGGGCACTTTCATTAATAGCTTTTCTACTCCGCTTTTTTCTATTATAATCAGAACCAATATCACAAATCCCCACAAAACAAAATTCCAACTTGCCCCATGCCATAAACCGGTAAACATCCATACCACAAAAAGATTTCTTACATTTTTCCAAAAGCCTTTTCGATTGCCTCCCAGCGGAATATATACGTATTCCCGAAACCAGCTTCCCAGTGTCATATGCCATCTCCGCCAAAATTCTGTCATACTCAGTGCCATATACGGATAATTAAAATTTCTGGGAAGTTCAAACCCTAAAAGAAGTCCCAGTCCCTTTGCCATTAAAGAATATCCATAAAAATCAAAATACAGCTGTAAGCTATATGCCACCAGCCCCATCCATGCCAAAGGTGTGGAAATACTTTCAAAACCAATCTTTGCAATTTCCACCCATAAACCACCCACCTGATTGGCAATTAATACTTTTAATCCCAATCCAATGGTAAATTCCCGAAGCCCCTCTTCTACCATAGAAGATGTTACCACTCTTTTTTTTATCTGCTCTGCAATCGAAGAATAGGTTACAATGGGACCTGCAATCAGCTGTGGGAACATGCTGATGTACATTCCATAATTTACCAAGGAATTCTCCGGTAAAATTGTCTTTTTATAAACATCCAGCAAATAAGATATTTGTTGAAAAGTGTAAAAACTAATGCCTATGGGCAGGTTAGGCTGATACATGGGAATCTGCATTTCACATCCAAAAAAATTCAATAGCAGATTCAGATTCTGTATTGTAAATCCGGCATATTTAAACAAAAACAGAAAAAAAAGATTATAGAATATCCCTGCTGCCAACCACGGTTTTCTCCTTCTTTTCTTCTTTTTTTGTCCCATAACTACACCAATTCGATAATTCATCACTATGGAAATCACAAAAAGAAGCAAATAAAATGGAGAATCTTTGATTCCATAAGAATAAAATATCAGACTCCCTAACAACAGACATGCATTTTTCCAATTCTTCGGACAAAGACCATATAACACTAAAAATATAGGTAAAAATTTAAAAAGGAAATCAATACTGCTAAAAACCATTTTCGATGCTCTCTTTTCTTTCTCTGTTTTTCATTTACATTTTTCTTACTACTATATAGATTTTTCCCAAAAAAGAAAAGTTTCATTAAAAAGAAAAAGAGACTGTTTCAATTTGTCACAGTCTCATAACAATCTATTGTTATTCTTCTTTTCTCATTCCAGACTTTCTATTATCTTTTCAATTTTCCAATCCGAATATTCTGGAATTTTTGAATTTCACCTACCAGTTCTTCTGATACGCCAACAATCTTAGATGTTGCTTCCTTACAGGACTCCATAGCCGCTTCCAAATCTTCCATGTCACGACCAACATTTTGTCCATATTCCGCATTTTGCTCTGCGAACTCTGTCAGGTTTCCAATACTGTCTGCTATTACATTTTTATGATGTTCCAAATCCGAAACCTCATTGCTGATATTTCCTATGGCATCACTTACAGCGCAGATTTCTCCATTTAAAGAAGAAAAAATCTGTTCTGTTTCATGCATCTTCTCTGCCTGTCTTGTAAATGCATCCGATACCTTACCGGTAATATCCACACTAATGGCAGAATTATTAATCAAATCATTTACGATGGCATTAATATGTTCTGTAGACTCTTTGGACTGGTCTGCCAAAGTTCTAATCTCTTCTGCCACAACTGCAAAGCCTTTTCCATGTTCCCCTGCTCTTGCTGCTTCAATGCTGGCATTTAAAGCCAAAAGATTGGTCTGATTGGAAATTCCGGCAATGATACCTGTTACATTTCGTATCTCCTGCACAGACGCGTTTGTTTTTTCGGTCTGTTCCCTGACAGCTTCAATGGAATCCCCATTTTCATTACTAATGGCAAGCAGTTCTTCCACAATCTTAGCTGCCATCTGATTGCATTCACTTACTGCCTTTGCACTTTCCGACAGTGCATTTACATTTGCTAAAATATGATCAATCGCTACAGAAATGGAGTCTGTTTTTTCTTTCATATCCAATGTCTGCTCTGCCTGTACGGAAGTATTGGAGGTAATGGTTCCCACTGCCGTACTGGTATTATCCATTACCTGTTCCATGGAATCAAACATCTGGGAAAACTCTTCTGAAACCGCTGACAGCTCTTCCGTTGCTGTTTTAATAGTAGCAATGGTATGAGTAAAACCTGCAAAAGTTGTCTGAATGTTTCGTACCAGTTCACCAAGTTCATCCTGTCTGGCCGCAAGCTGCTGTGTTCTCTTTGCCAGTTTGCTGTCCGAACTTTCCAGTTCTTCTCCTGTCATGGCCGCCTTGATCGGACGCATTAACTGTATCAGAACTGCCACCATAATGCCAAATACCGCACCAATTCCCACAATCGTTAAAATCAAAGCCGTCATGGTACTAATCACCTGATGCTCCAAGAGTTTCAACACTACAATCTGAAAAATTAACTCCGGAGCAAATACACCAATCGTTGAAAGTACCAGTTTCCGGCTGATGCCTTTTTTCTTTTTCTCTTCCATCTTCTGTAACTCTCCTTCTTTTTCTCTTGCTTTTTATTTTATTCCTTTCCCCATATATCGTCAAGATTACTATTTTTATTTTTTTGTTAAATTCGATAAATTTTTTGATAAAAAAATAAATTTTTCCTTCTTCCTGACCCTGTATTTTTCCGTAAGGCATTTGACCTTCCTCTTTCCTCTTGTTATACTTATCTACATTGACAATAAAAAACTGCAACACAGATTATCTGATGGGAGGAACAGTATGGCTTTTGACGGCATTACCATCTCCTGTTTGAAAGAAGAATTAAGAAACACTCTTTTAAACGGGCGTATTTATAAAATTGCACAACCGGAGACAGACGAACTTTTATTTACCATAAAAGCAAACAACACCCAATATCGTCTTCTTCTTTCTGCCAGTGCATCTTTACCCTTAGTTTACCTGACAGAAAAAAACAAACCCAGTCCTTTGACTGCTCCTAATTTTTGTATGCTTTTACGAAAGCATCTTCAAAACGGACGCATTGTGGACATTTCCCAGCCTTCCTTGGAACGTATTCTGGAATTTACCATAGAACACTTGGATGAAATGGGGGATCTTTGTCAGAAAAAACTGGTGGTAGAATTAATGGGAAAACACAGCAATATCATTTTTTGCAGCCGGGATGGAAAAATCATTGACAGCATCAAACATATTTCTTCTGCCGTCAGTTCTTTAAGGGAGGTGCTTCCGGGACGGGATTATTTTATTCCCGAAACTACCCAAAAAGCCAATCCTCTGACTGCCACAAAGGAATCCTTTTATAAGCTGATTTATTCTAAAAACACAGAATGCTTTCAGGCTCTTTATCAAAATTACGCAGGCCTGTCACCTTTTATGGCAAATGAACTTTGTTTTCGTGCCGGAGAAAACTGTGATTCCTCCATTGCTGCCTTAACTGAAACCGATAAGGAAAATTTATATGCAAGTTTTACGAGGCTGATTTGTGATATCCAAAATGCAGACTTTGCCCCTGTGATTCTTTATGAAAATGATATGCCAAAGGAATATGCGGTCTTTCCCATTACTTCTTATGACCCCAAAAACACCAAAAGTTTTTCTTCTGTTTCTGCCCTTTTAGAACAGTTTTACGAAGAAAAGAACACCTTAACCCGTATTCGCCAAAAATCCGTGGATCTAAGAAAAATCGTACAGACAGCTTTGGAAAGAAATGTAAAAAAATATGATTTACAGCTTCGTCAGATAAAGGATACCGAAAAACGGGATAAATATAAGATTTTCGGGGAACTGCTGACAGCTTTCGGCTATGATGTTATGCCCGGCAGCAACAAAGTTACCGTAAACAACTACTATACCGGGGAGGATATTACTATCCCTCTTGACCCCACCCTTACTGCCATAGAAAACGCAAAAAAGTATTACGATAAATATAACAAACAAAAAAGAACCTATGAAGCCCTTTCTACCCTTACCCTTCAGGTAAAGGAAGAAATCCAGCATCTGGAATCCGTCAGCAATGCACTGGATATTGCCCTGCAGGAAGAAGACCTGGTTCAAATCAAGGAAGAATTAATAGAAACCGGATATATCCGCCGGAAAGGAGCCTCTAAAAAGCAAAGATTTACCAGCAAGCCTTTTCACTACATCAGCAGTGACGGTTATCATATTTATGTAGGAAAAAACAATCTGCAAAATGAAGAACTGACATTTAAATTTGCCTGCGGTAACGACTGGTGGTTTCATGCCAAAGGCGTTCCCGGCTCTCACGTAATCGTCAAATCCGAAGGAAAGGAACTGCCGGACCGAACCTTTGAGGAAGCAGGGAAACTGGCCGCCTACTACTCGAAAAACAGAGGGCAGGAAAAGGTGGAAATTGATTATATCCAAAGAAAACATATTAAGAAACCTGCCGGCAAAAAGCCGGGATTTGTGGTGTATTATACAAATTATTCCTTAATGATTGATTCTGACATCCGAAAAATCCGAGAGCAAAAAGACTAACTTACGGACAACATTTTATTTTAAACAACAAAGAACAGCACTCTTTTTTAGAATGCTGTTCTTTTCGATTCTGACTTTTAAGCTAAAAAGCATCAACTGCCCTTATTTTTCTCCGCTTTTCTTTCTGGCTTCGTATTCCTTCGTTATTTTTTTTACCATTCCGACACAAGGAAGGAGAGCAATCAGATTGGGAAGCACCATCAAACCGTTAAACATATCCGACATATCCCATACTAAATCTACTTTTAAAACAGAACCAATGGCTATACAGATTACTACAATCACCGCGTATATTTTTATGGCTTTGTCTCCAAATAAGGAACGTACATTTACTTCTCCAAAATAATACCATCCTACAATGGTGGTAAACGCAAAAAATAACATGCAAAGTGCAATGAAAATATTTCCAACTTCTCCTAAAGTTGCATTAAACGCAGATTGTGCCAGCACTGCCGCAGTTTCCCCATTGGTATAGAGACCACTGGAAACAATTACAAGTGCCGTACAGGTAAGCACCACAAAAGTATCCACAAATACTCCCATAAAAGCTAAGATTCCCTGTTCTCCCGGATGAGCAACCTCCGCTGTTGCGTGGGCATGGGGAGTAGAACCCATACCGGCTTCGTTGGAAAACAGCCCTCTTGCCACACCGAAACGAATGGCTTTCTGAACCGATACTCCTAACAGACCGCCTCCCAGAGCCTGGGGACTGAAGGCTCCTACAAAAATATCTTTTACCGCCTGCACCAATGCCGACGGATTCATAGCTAAAATAACCACGCAGCCAAAAACATAAAGAACCGCCATAATCGGAACGACTTTTTCCGTTACCCTTGCTATTCGTTTAATTCCCCCAATAAAAATAATTCCCGCAATCAGGGCAACCACAATTCCGGTTATCCTGGGAGAAATTCCAAAGGCATTTTTAAAAGAAGAGCCTATGGAATTTGCCTGTACCATATTTCCCATAAACCCTAATGCCAGAATGACAGCTATGGAAAAAAAGGTTGCCAAAAATTTCCCAAATTTTCCTTTAAAAATGTATTTAATGTAATACACAGGTCCTCCCACCAAATTCCCGTTTTTTTCTTCTCTGGTTACCTGTGCCATAACCGCTTCCGCATATATCGTCGCCATTCCAAAAAATGCACTTAACCACATCCAGAAAATGGCTCCCGGACCTCCTGCTGCAATTGCCGTTGCCGCACCGGCAATATTTCCGGTACCTACCTGAGCCGCAATGGCAGTGGTCAGTGCCTGAAAAGAACTTAACCCTTTTCCCTGACTGTCCCCATGCAGGGAAAAATTTCCAAACAACATTTTGCAACCTTCTTTAAATTTACGTACCTGAATAAATCTCAGACTGAAAGTGTAAAAAATACCGGTTCCGCAAAGCAAAAACAACAATGCAAAATCCCAAAGGAAACTATTTGTCGCAGCAACAATATTTTCCACCATAAATGTTAACTTTTCCATAATGTCCTCCATGCTCTTCTTTTTTCATTACCATAGAACACCTGAAACAGCCGCCTGTAAGACTATTTTAAGCCAAAAAAAGCTTTCGGAAAATCTCCCGAAAGCTTCGCTCCTATTCCAATCCATACCAAGAAACCTTTTTCTTTCCTCCTCTTGTCCTGCAGCAGATAAAACCACTTAAATAGGTTCTGTCTTCCTTTATGTCCATAAAAGAAATCTATCGACTTCCTTTGAGGAAAGAAACTTTTTTCTGTCTGTATACAAATAGTAACACTGTCCTTTTGCCTGAGAGATTCGCGGTTTCCCACTTTCACCTTCGGCACTCGTTATCGAGATTCTCCAGCGCGCCATCCAGTTACAGTCCTATTTCTTATCCAAGAAATACCTGAGAGTATTATTCCTTCGGTGGGCTATTGCCACTTTCCTGCAACCTTCCATTGGCCTCCTATGTAATTGTATACTATTATACATTTCCGCTTTTCCTCTGTCAACTTACGGATTGTATTTTTTTTCATACATTTTTATTTTTTACCTTCCTGCCGTTTCTGAAGTTCCCGCAAAGTAATCTCGTATCCCGCCTTCTCATAGGTCAGATATTCTCCATTCATTTCTTTTCCGCACATTTTTTCGGCAAACTTCATAAGAAAATAGGGATTTTTTATTAAAAGCGGTCCTGTCAGATGGGTTCCATAAAAATTCTTGTAAAGGATTCCTTCCCCAGAATCTTTGTTTCCATTTCCCATTCCCATTTCTACTTGAAATAAAGGAGTTTTAATTCCTTCTATAATACTGCATTTATTTACAAAACCAACCAGTGGTTTTTCTTCCCCATTTAAAAGAAAAACCGCATCCCCGGTATTTCTTGTTTTATTCTGCCAAATCACGGAAAACTCAAAAAGCCCCAGTCCCGGTGTGCTCTCTCCTTGCGGACCTGTGATTTCACTTCCCAACATCTCAAAGGAATTTCCAGTCATCAGAAGAAATTTACCTGCCTCTATAAATGCCTGTAACTCTTCCTTATATTTCTGCAAATGTTTTAGAACATATTTCTGATTGCTTTCCGTTCCGGAGCCTACATAAATGAAATCGTATTCTGTAAGTTTCAAATCATCTTCCACCGATAACCTGTCCACTTGACAGTCTATCTCATTCTTTTCTAAAATTCGTTTTATGGCAGCTACATTGGCATATTCACCATATAAATTCATAATATCATGATACAAATGTAATACTCTCATGAATAATGTCCTCTTTTTCTTTCTTTTTTCTTTTAATTCCCGGCTTCTATTTTACGGAAACCCTTCTGTTTATTAGCAGTTTTCATCTACAGATACCCGGCTTAAAAACTTATCTTTGTCAGAAAAACAGGTAATGACATAGATTTTTTCCTTACGTTCATTGTGCAGATAATTAACAGCTTCTTCCACGGTACTTACTACTTTTATCTTATCTGCATCCACATCCGTATAGGAAAAACGAACTGCTAAATCGTTGCAATAAGTTCCTGCCAGAATAATCTGTCTCACATTTTCACTGCTAAGCAAATGAAAATCTATATCCCAAAGCCAGGACACATCACTGGTAAAATATTTTCGGCTGACGGCATCCACAATAATCAAAACATCACATCCCTCTTTCTGTGCTGCCGCTATTCTGAGAGACTGATTATAAGAAATACTGTTTTCATGCTTTGAAGTAAGCAGGGTTCCCTTCCGGTTTCCTAAAGAGAAGGTAACCACACGACCATTTTTCAGCACATAGTTATTCATCTGCGATACAATCTCTTTTCCCTCAATCCCTACCAAAGAAGCCACACTAAATGCTGCTAAAATATTATAAATGTTATAGAGGGATTTTAAGGCTAATTGAATCTCATATTGACCGTTAATCACCATAATCCCTGTTTCCAAATCCCCATTTGTTATTGTATAAGCTGTCTTATTTCTCTTATGTCCACATACAGGACATTCGTAATGACCGATATGGTCATAATGATATTTGGTATATGTCATTTTGCTTTTACAATTTGGACAATATCTTCCATCATTGTATACACCCTCAAACTCTGTTTTATCGGTACTTAACTCCTCTGCCCCAAACCAGATTACATTTTCTTTTCCCAGACCAAAACAGGAAACCAAGGGGTCATCTGCATTTAAAATCAGCTGCGTCTTTGGATGTATACTGTCAAGAAGTGCCTGATATACCCACTCAGGATGTCCGTTTCTTGTTAACTGATCCCGATAGAGATTGGTAATCACATAATGGGTCGGAGTAATATAGCGAAACGTATATCTTGCAAACCGTTCATCACTTTCAATCAACAGGATATCTGCTTTCACTTTTCCCATAAGAGTACAACTGTTTAATACCAGCGTCGTAACTCCTTCAATCTGATTAGAGCCTTCTTTATTCCAGGCTACCTTTTTCCCATTATTTGTTAAAATATGGGCAATCATCTCTACCGTGGAAGTTTTTCCGTTGCTTCCGGTTACTGCAATGATATAAGGTGGAAGTGAAATTCTGTCTAAAATATCCGGACACATTTTTAACGCAATCTTTCCCGGCAAAGAACTGCCTTTTCCTACCATCTTACCTATAACTCTTAACACTTTGCATACTATGATTGTAACTAAAACTTTCATTTGTTTTCCTACTCCTTACATCTATGCTCTTTAGCCCTATTTTTCCAATGTAAAAAAATACCAGACTTTCTTACAGTAAAAAACTGTGTCAGCACGATTTTCCTTTTTCGAAAACCATTCTAACACAGTTTGACCCACTTTTATATCTTTTTATTCTAAGTTTTTTAGTATTCTTCCGGTATGATGATGGCCGCAATAATATAAACCAGCAAACCGCTTCCGGCTCCTACAAAAGAGGCAATCACCCAGATTAATCGCACTAGGGTAGGGTCAATATTAAAATAATTGCCAATCCCTCCGCAAACACCACATACCATTCTGTTACTTACTGATCTGCATAATTTTTTATGTTCCATATTTTTCTCCTTTCGCCATTGAGGTACATTTCCCCTTGCCACTGTTATCTATAAAAAATTTAAAATAATTTCCCCTATAGAGCATTCTGCCTTTATTTCTTTTTCACTGTTATTATTAAGAATGATGGAATTTCCAAGACCAGAATAATTCACTTTTCCAATCTGAACATTTCCTATATCACATTCTATTTCGTAATTATAATCGTCACGGCTTCCCTCGCAATTAATCTCCATGGAACCCATGTCACAGTCAACTTCCAGATTTGTTCCCTTATAATAACCGCAGCCAAGGTCACCTACATTTATTTTAAGTTCCGCCTTTTTGGATGCCCACAATTCATCTATCCAGACAGAAGCATTATCTATATCAATAGCAATTATATCTGCTGTCATTTTTGCTGCTGTCAGTTCACAATTGTCTGCTTCTATTATAATTTCTTTTAAGACATCTTCCGGAAGATAAAGTTCTAATTCTAATCCCTCCTGCTGCCAAAATTCCCGTAGCAGGATAAAATGCTATTTTGGCAATTCCCACTGCTATCACTGCTATGCCGGCTGCTAAAATTGCAATTCCTGAAATTCCTATGCCAAACAAAACAGCTGCTATGGCTATCAACACCGCAATCAAAACCACAATTGCAGCCACACCTAACGGTAAAATCACAGGTGCCGCAAGAAATACAAGCAACAGAATGGCTAGTATCTTCCATACATTGATATTTTTATTCCGTAATTTTTTCTGACCGTTCTTTTTGAAATCCTCCTTTTCTTCCTGCCTGTCGACAATAATTTCCTGTGTCTGGAAAAATCGGGAATCTTCAAATCCCTGTTCGGAATACTCAGCATACTCTCCGCTATCTCCTGCTTTGATTTTGGCTGACACTTCTTCCAGCGTTCCTAATTCTCTTATTACCCGGTCTTCATTTTCCACTCCTGCATCTTCGAAATAATCATTGTAATACCGTATTGCTTCTTCCCGTTCTTCTGTAGGCAGACTTAAAAGAAGTTGTTCCAGTTCTTCCATATATTCTTTACGCTTCATACTCTCCTCCTAAAAAGTTTGGGCTTTTTTATGCCTTATCACACACATTCCTTTTTCTTCTTTCTACGCACCTTGCTCATTCTCCCTTGTCTTCCAAAAAATTCGATATCTTTGTAGAATAACTTTTCCACTCCATTTTGTATAAATTAAGCTGCGCCACCCCTGCTTCCGTAATTCTGTAATATCTCCGATTCCGCCCGGCAAACTCCCTGTCATAGGTATCCAGACAACCATCCTTTTGCAATCGTCGAAGTACAGGATACAAAGTAGATTCCGAAACTTCCAGCACCTGTCGTACATCCTGTGTAATCTTATATCCATAAGTCCCTTCCGGCTCCCCGGACACTGCCGCTAACACAATGGCATCCAGCAATGTTGCTCCTGTGTTAAAAACCATGAGAACTCCTCCTTATTCATTAACTCGTTATAGTTTCTTTTTATAATATTATATGACGTATAGTATTATTTCTATTCATACTATACGTCATATAATATTGTATGTCAACAACTAAAATTGTTACCATTCCTTATATTTTTAATTTTAAAAACCATTTTTTACTCAAAATTTGTTCTATTCTTTTTAAATTTATATCTGAATGCTCTACCTCTCTTGAAAAACGATATACAAGTTCCGTCATCTCTTCCAAATCCAAGGTCTTTACATTTTTCAGCCATCTGGCAGTCCACAGTTCCCAAATCATCCAGACACAATATACTGCCAACTGTACTTTTGCATAGATTTCTCCGTCGTATACCGCTCCCGGGAAATAGGTAAAGAGAAAATATACTAACAACTGCTCTATCTGTATCTGCACACTTGTCTGTTTTGTCATTTTCCTGCTTTCTTTTTCCTCTAAAATTTCCGTTTTGCAATAATTTCGAAATTCCTTTTGAATCTTACAATAATCTGCCTCCTTCTGATACAGTAAATCTTCTGTTTCTTTCAACAAAATTCCCCAGTCTTCTTTTAAATATTCCAAGTCACATAAATGCCGAAACATTGTGTGGGCAAACTTCATTTCCTTTTCTTCGTTCTTTCGCTTTTCTTTATACTCCTGAACAAAACTTAAAGCTTTCCCTGTGGTGTATTTTCTTGTCACATCCCAGCATTCAAACAACTGCTTTTTGTTCATACGCACCTGCATATCATGTGCTATCCCTAATACAAGCAATATTCTGTCTGAAATCTCCAAATCACGATTCTGAAAAAGTGCAATCATCTCTTTTCTGGCATCTTCTAAAACAGAAAACAAAAAAGGATCAAATTCTTCAAATTCTTCTTCTCCTTCCTTTTCATAATTTAAAAAGGTCACAGGCTCCGTGCGGTGCATCAGAATTCTTGCCACTTCAGGACAGGAAACAGAAAGTGTGATTTCCCGCACTCCTTCAAACTCTTCTGTATGTCGTGGATATTTTCGGCAAGTCTTACAAAATCCATTTTCTCCCTGACTTAAATATAAATCACATAAATTGTTTTCATTTAAAAACCGACAACGTTTCTCTTTATCCTGCTTAAAGGTTTTCTGAAACCAATTTACATTTTTCCATATCTTTTTGCAAATATCTCCCTGCATTGCTGCATATTTTTTTAAAGTTTTCTTATCAATCACAATTTGCCATCCAGCGCAGCAGGTATCTTCACACTTATCTGCCACACATTGAAATTCTTGATAATAATCGGGAATTGTATATAACATAAAATCCTCTCTTTTCCTATTTTTATTTTTGAATTAGTAATTGTGAAACTTGCAATGATAAAATCTCCGGTTTCGCTATTGCCTGTTTTTCTTAAAATTATACTCGCCTTTGGGACCCATGACAATTCTTTCAGTATTTTATTCCCCATAAAAGCCTCCAAAAAACGAATTTACTTGACTTTCCCTCTCCAAGGCTTATACTATTACTCTGGCAAACAACCAACTAGAAATATTTCATGAAAGCTGAGGTTACAAAAAATGACAGAAACAAATACAAATCCTTTAGGAAATGCTCCTATCGGAAAATTAATGATACAATTTGCCATCCCAAGCATTGTCGCCATGCTTGTAGGTGCTCTTTACAATATCGTAGACCAGTTATTTATCGGGCATGCCGTAGGAACTCTGGGAAATGCAGCTACCAATATTGCCTTTCCTTTTACTACATCCTGCCTTGCTTTTGCTCTTTTATTTGGTATCGGTGGTGCTTCCTGCTTTAATCTTAACTTGGGGAAGGGCAATAAAGAAGCAGCTCCGTACTTTATAGGAAATGCAGTTGTCATGCTTGGTCTTTGCGGTACGTTGCTGCTTATCATTACCCAGCTGTTTTTGGAACCTTTGCTTCTTTTATTTGGTTCTCCCGCAGATGTACTTCCTTACGCATTGCCTTATGTTAAAATTACTTCTATCGGATTTCCGTTTTTATTGCTGGGAACCGGCGGCGGACATTTGATGCGTGCTGACGGAAGTCCGAAAATGACCATGATTTCCAATTTAACGGGAGCTGTAATCAATGTTGTATTGGATGCTTTATTTGTTCTGGGTTTCCAATGGGGAATAGAAGGGGCTGCACTGGCTACCATTATCGGACAGTTTGTTTCCGCAGGTATTGTCCTTCATTACATGCACCATTTCAAAACAGTCACCTTACAAAGGGAACATTTTATCCCTAATTTTTCCTATATAAAAAACATTGCAGCCATTGGTATGGCTTCCTTTTTCAATCAGCTTGCCATGATGTTAGTGCAAATTGTCCTGAATAATTCTTTAAAACATTATGGTGCTCTTTCTGCATACGGAGAATCGATTCCCATTGCCTGTACCGGAATTGTTATGAAAATCAATCAGATATTCTTTTCCATCATTATAGGTATTGCCCATGGAAGTCAGCCTGTAGAGAGCTTTAACTATGGTGCCGGAAATTATCATCGTGTAAAAAAAGCTTATGGACTAGCAGCCTTGGCCGGCGGTGTCATTTCTCTTTGCTCCTTCTTTTTATTCCAAACAATGCCAAGACAGCTTTTGGCATTATTCGGAGATGGAAGCGATGCTTATTTTGAATTTGGAGTAAAAGCCTTCCGGGTCATGTTATTCTTCACATGGCTTAATTTCATACAGTCCATAACTTCATCTTTTTTTACTTCCATCGGGAAATCCATCAAGGGTGTTTTTCTATCCATGACAAGACAAATTATCTTCCTGCTCCCTTTAATTATATTTTTGCCTACTCTTTGGGGAATTGATGGAATCTTAATGGCAAGTCCTATAGCCGATTGTCTTGCCGGTATCTGTGCCGTAATCATGGTAATTGTAGAGTTTCGTAAAATGACAAAACTAAGCGCCAGCCAGACCAATTAAAAAAGGGCATGATGTACAGAAGAAATGATACTTTTTAATCACTTTCTTTGTATATCATGCCTTAACTTTTACCTCTCTATTTCTTTAAAAAATCCCTCTAATCCTGCTACAATATCCTGATAAGTTGCATCAAAATCTCCGGTGTACCAGGGATCTGCCACATCCCTTCCACTGCCTGCAAAGGAAAGCATTTTATAAATTTTCCCCTCTTTATCACCGCCGGAAATGGCATTCATATTTCGGATATTTGCGGTATCCATTCCAATCAGATAATCATAATACTCATAATCTTTACGAGTCATCTGTCTTGCCTTATGAGAAATTACATGAATCCCTTCCTTCTGTAATTTTCGAACCGTTCCATAATGAGGGCTGTTTCCGATTTCTTCCCGGCTGGTAGCCGCAGAATCTATTTCAAATTTGTCTTCCAGACCACGTTGTTTTACCATATGGGAAAAAATGGACTGCGCCATGGTGCTGCGGCAGATGTTGCCGTGGCAGATGAAAAGTACTTTTATCATAGTTATCAATCTCCTTAAAATGCCGTGAAATGCCCGGTTTTGCGGGT
>CAZSWC010000006.1:36469-52503 GCA_964610665.1 uncultured Lachnospiraceae bacterium | reverse complement strand
TCTGCTTGTGGTCAAGTAGGACCCATTAATTTTTTGCAAAAATTTCGGATTTTTTTATGATTTAGACCGAAATCAGTTGAATTTTCACTTTTTAAGGCAACTCCCAAATTCATCCTGCCATTTTGACTGCCGACTCCAATATCTCAGTTATAAAGTCATCATTATTAAGCAAGTCAATCTCAATCCGTCCGTTCTCATAGACACGAACCCTTTCAACGATTTTGTGGATCACTTCCGGGCGGTACTCTGACAACGCCCAAATGTCTTTTGCATCAGCTGTCAGTTCATCTATTTTTTCTCGTCCGGATTTTATTTTAGCAAGATACTGTTCAAGTTTTGCCAGTTCATCTTGCAGCGAATCCATATCCACTTGTCTGCTTTCTTGAATAGATATGAATTTCTCTCTTGTAATTTTTCCTTGCCTGTATTCTTCATACAGATCGAGCTTGCCGTTTTGTAGTCTTTGTAGAGACCTTTTGGCTTCTGCAATCTTTTTTTCTGTTCTTGGTATTTCTTGATTGGTCGTAGCTTTAACCTGTACAGATTTCTCCATAAGCATTTTGGCAAGCGTTTTTGATACCAAAAGGACTTTGGCCTTCAGATCTTCAATCGGTTCGTGTATCGAAGCACAGAGGCTCTCAGAGGACACACCCGCTTTCATACAAAACAGATGCGTAATGATCCCATATGATTTCTGAAGTTTCCGTCCGCAGTGTCCGCAAACGAACAGATTGTCAGCTCTGTTTCCGGCAGTATTCTTATTGATAGTTTTTATTCTTCCGACTCTGGAGGTAGCTGCTTCGTCAAACTTGGCCTGCGGAATTATTGCTTCGTGTGTACCATCTACGATAATCCATTCTTCTTTTGGCAATGGACGCATCTTTCCTGTACTTACACCAACGGTTTCTCTCTTATTAGAAACCATTTTTCCAGTATAGCGTTCATCCTTCAAGATTCTAAGAACTGTTGATGCTGTCCAAATCGGAACTTCATCAGCAACACGTCCATTATAGAAATCCCCGGTTATCCGCTTGTATGCAGCCGGTGAAGGTATACCTTCATCATTTAGCCCTTTGGCTGTTTGCGATGAGCTTTTACCCTCGATACATTCATCAAAGATACGAACTATAACACTGGCCACATCTGTGTCAACGATGATTTTATGCTTATTCTTGGCATCCAATCGGTATCCATAGAATGCAGTTCCTCCCCAGTATTCACCGCGACGGCTTCGAGTTTTATTTGCACTTTTGATTTTTACAGACAAATCCTTGCTATACAACCCATTGATCAGATTACGCAAGGCCAGTTCAAGACCGCCGGTAGTGCCGACATAGTTGTTACTGTCGAAGATATCATTCACAGATATGAATCGTGTGCCAAACAAGGGCAGAATCAACTCTAAATAGGCGCCCACCTCAAGATAGTCACGACCGAAACGAGATAAGTCTTTTACAATAATGGCATGGATCTCCTTTTGGCGTGCTAACTCCATCATTGCCATGAATCTGGGACGGTCAAAATTGGTTCCGGTATAACCATCATCACAGAATTCAATGATTTCATATTCTTTCAGTTCTGGATGCGAATCGTAGTAATCCTGCAAGAGTTTTCTCTGGTTCGAGACACTGTTACTTTCGGTTTTATCCGACGTCTTCAGATCAAAGTCCTCCAAGGACAGACGAATATAGAACGCCAGCTTCTTTTTACATAGCATATCGTTCTACCTCCCTCTGGCGGATGGCAGCAAGATGTATTACCTCATCCAGCTCATCCTTAAATCTGAATTTGACCTCAACATGCCCATTGTTATACAGAATCATCTCATCTATGAACGCATCAATCATTTCCTCTGTCAGAGTTTCAGCATTTTGGTATTGCTCGATGATTTGCGCCCACGAACCGTTCATAGCATACGTTTGACTATACTTTTGTGCTTCCTTTTCCAGTTCAGCAAGAAAGATTCGGAGTTCATCAGCTTTCTGGGCATATTCTTGTCCCATACTGATATAATCACCTTGGCTGAGCACTCCATTTGCGAAATCCTCATATAAAGACGCCTTCAGACTCATATACTTCTCAATTTGTTTCTTTACGTTACGGATTTGATCACTGTAAATACGATGTTTTGTTTTACTGCTTTCCTTTTTATTTAGAGCAATAATCATTTCTCTGGCATCGGTAAACAGCTTTATTTGCATGCGGATCAGTTTCAAAGCAATATCTTCGACATCCTGCCTCTTAACCGCTTTTTTTACGCAATATGAAGAATTGTAATTTTCGTGCAAAGCACAATAATACCAAGCAGTTACTTTGCCATGACTGTGTTTGTTTCTAAGGAACATAGCCTGTCCGCACTCGCCGCAGCGAAGATGCCCCTTAAAAATGCTGGCTTTTTTGCTTTTAGAGTTATAGACAGCGGTTTGACCGTGTTCTTCCTTCATGCGCACGAAGTATTCCTGTACCTTATTAAAAAGTTCTTCAGTAACAATAGGCTCATGTGTACCTTTTGTAACAATCCATTCTTCGCGTGGTACCGGTTGAGATCCTTTTTTGCCTGTAGAGTGGTATGTGGAACGAAACTTGCCAGATACCATCCACCCGAGATATATTTCATCCTGAAGAATACGCCGTACAGTTTGCATATACCACTTAGAATTCTTAAAGTGATCGGTACTGGCAATCCCTCTTTCATATAATAAACGCCCCGGAGATGGAATTCCGTTTGCATTCATCGTAGTTGCAACAAAATGAACCGTATTACCTTCTGCGAGCAATTCAAAAAGCTGTTTTACAATCGGCGCAGTCTCTTCATCAATAATAAGATGATGCTTGTCTGCGGGATCCAGTCGATAACCATATGGCGCACGGCTGCCGGCAAATTTGCCTTGGTCCTGAATAGTACGCATAGTGGAACAAATCTTCCTTGAGATATCTTTCGCATACATCTCATTAGCCATATTCTTCAACTGCACAGAGATATCCGCTTGTTGGTACTTGGTATCAAAACGGTCTGTAACCGAAATAAACCTACACCTAAAAAACGGAAATACCATTTCGATATATTCGCCAGACTCAAGATAGTTTCTTCCCAAACGAGAAAGGTCCTTGACGATTATACAATCAATCTTTCCGTCACGTAGATCATTCATCATTCGTGAAAATTCCGGTCGGACAAAGTCGGTACCGGATATATCATCATCACTGTAAATGTCGAACACGGCAAGGTCCGAATGCTCAGAAACATAATCCTTCAGCAATTGAAGCTGATTACCAATCGTGTCGGCCTCACGCTTCCTTTCTGTTTCTACAGAAATTCGTGCATATAAGCCTGCGCGGTAGACCTTATCGACCGGCTTTATAACCGCTGGTTCTGCAACAGTGGTTTTTCGGCTTTTTCGTGCCATTTAACTCGCTCCTTTCTGTTCAAGATAATAATCCTGTACTTGTGAAACGAGTGCTTGATAATCTTGCATATGAGTAAACGTCAATTCGATTCGCTTATCTTCATAGATAACAATACTCTCAATGCATTCCACTGCCACACTTCGTGTTAAGCTTTGGATGTTGCGGTATTCAAGGAAATCTTGGATCCACTGCTGTGGAGCATTCCCGTTTTCAAGGTACAGATTGATTTCGCGACGCACCTGTTCTTCGGCTAATTGTGCATCAGCAATTCGAGTTTCGTACTGCTCTTTAATATCAAGATAATCGTCTTTTGAAAGAATGCCATCCTTCATATCCTCATATGCCGACATTTTCAGCCGACGATATCGGTCAATCTCTGTCTCAACTGCAATTAACCGTTCCTCAGCCTTCTTTATACTAAGGCGGCGCAAAGGGGCACTTCTAATAGTCTGCAGGCATGTATCCAGTTCCATTAGTAAACGGATATGCTCCTGTAGAAGTTTCAGCACCGTATCTTCCAACTGATTTTTAGAGATACGGTGTGTTGAACACTTGCCAGTTTTCTTGTGATGACCACAAACATAATAATAGAATTTCTTTCCGCTTGCAGTCTGTGTTTTCCGTATCATAGGACCTTTGCAGTCGCTACAGTATAGCAAACCTGCCAACGGGAATACCCCTTCTTCATTTGGTGAAGTTCGGGTATCCAATTCAAGGAGACGTTGTACGAGCAGAAATATTCTTGGCTTGATGATTGCTTCGTGGGCATTTTCAAAAATCGCCCATTTTTCTTCTTCATTAACGATTACTGTTTTTATTTTGTAATTGGGCCTTGTTCGGATCCCTTGCACAAGAGTTCCTACATAGACCGGGTTTGTTAAGATGCGTCGTACCGCCATAGGCACCCACTGTGCCTTACTCTTGGTCTTAAAAGAGGTTTTATAGGATAATCCTCGGCTTTTCTTATATTCCATCGGTGACAAAACACCTTGCTCGTTCAGTTTTCGAGCTATGGTGTCCGGGTTGAGACCTTCCAGTTTCCAACGGAAAATATCTCGCACGACTTCTGCAGCATAAACATCAATAACAAGTTTGTTTTTATCCTCTTCGGATTTCTCATAACCGTATGGCGCAAAAGCACCGATAAACTCGCCGTTTTTACGCTTTACTTGCAACTGACTGCGGATTTTGATAGAAATATCTCGGCAGTAGTTGTCATTCATCAGGTTCTTCACCATGATGTTAAAATCATCAGAGCTGCTTCTGGTGATGGTGTCGATTCCGTCGTTTATAGAAATCAAACGAACCCCATAATACGGAAAAAGGCGATCGATATACTTTCCGGCATTGATGTACTCTCTGCCAAAACGAGACAGATCCTTTACAATGACGCAATTCACGATCCCGGCGCGGATGTCATCCATCATGCGCTGGAAATCAGGACGGTCATAATCTGTCCCTGTATATCCATCGTCTTCTCTTATCGACACTATTGTTATGTCAGCTTTGTCTTTAACGAAGTCCAGAATCAGCTGTTTTTGATTGGAAATACTGTTGCTCTCAGTTCTTGCGCCGCTAATACTGATTAAGTCCTCCTTGGACAGACGCACATAAGCAGCAGCATTATACTGAATAAGATTTGTAGTTTCCATAAGCTCACTCCTTTGGATGGATTGTCAGTACGGCCGACAGACATTCCAAAGGTGAGTATGATTTTTTAGTCCGTGAGTAAGTATAGCATAAAACTTTGAAAAAATCTATACTTTTCGGACATTTCCATAACTTACCGTTTACATTGTTCGCAGAAGATCCTCGAAATTCTGCTGGAATGATGGTCCGTCTGACTTATAATTTACTTTTACGGCCACATCACCGATGCGAAAACAATAGGGGTTCTGAATCTGTTGTAAAAAGCTCAGAACTCGTTCCTGCACCGGTTTGGATTCGTCTATGTGAACGGAGTTCAGATCAACTAAGCTACTTTTATCAACGCTTCTTATATCCACACTCTTAAGCGTAGCGACATCATTCTTATCGTAACTATACATTGGATACTCCTTTCTTTTATATAGAAATTATTGCCATTAAGGTGCTCGTCTATTCAACGAGCATTTGATTTTAACGTCCACCCGGCGCCTGCAGCGAACAGGTCCATAGGAGTTCCACCTTCCCGCCTTCATTGTGGCCGGACCGCGAGTTACGGAAGTATCATTGTCCCAAATTCGCGTCTTGGCGGAATGCAGGAGCTACCCGCATATTGTTACTCATGGTTCTGCTTGCCAGGCAGACGGATAGGCGCTCAGCGAAAATGGAATGTACCGGTTCTGGACTATTCGATTGTCAAGGTGCGACTCCAGCATAGGGATGCTTTCATAGGGAAACACGTAAGAAAAATCGCAAATATAATCACTTTGTAAAAATTTTTCAAAAAAGACTCCGGACCGAAATCCGGAGCCTTTCGACTAGATAATGAACTTACTGATTTTCAGTGCTATGTGCATCAATATGTACTGCCTTAAATCAGGATCTGGCTTTCCGTTAATATAGCAGTGCTTGTCAATGAGAGGAGCATACAATTCAATGATCTTCTCAAAATCGCCATGATTGCCTGCGACAGCACCTTGCAGGGTGATTCGGAACATTTCTTTATCCACTATTATCACCACCCTCCGTCATACGCTTCCGAAGATGCTTTATTCCTTTCTGCTTTTGGTTGGATACGTACTGAGCTGAACAATTAAGAAGACGAGCGATTTCCTTCACTTCAAGCTCATCAACATACAGCAACTTAAGGATTTGTTTTCGCAAAAGAGGAAGTTCCGCATAAGCCTGAGCAAGTCGCTCTTCCTCAAAATTAAAATCATCCTCCTCGAACAGTATCTTTCGCATCCATACATCTTCCGAGACAGGCATATTTTCTTCGTGCAGTTCCTCTAAGGACATAATATCTAAGGGAACATGGTGTTTTCGAAGATAGTCAAGCTTTGCACGTCGTATCGACGTATCGAGCCACACTGTAAACTCAGCGCGGAGCTCATCTCGATCAGTGTTTTGTCGGTAGTCCAAGAATATGCCTCCTTTGGGGCATACCACCGAGCAAAACTATTTTTACAACATGCCACAGTGGCATGCCGTGAAATTATTTTCTGCGTCCGTACAGTTGGTTCCACAGCAATCAGAACATTGGAATCACCTCCTTCCCGCAATACAAACAAAAAGCGACCCAACCATAAATGAATATGGCAAGGCCGCTTAATTTGGCGTGCATATAAAACCGGCTGACAATAGCCGATAGTTATCTTACATTTTCTATATTTAATTTTTCTGTTATTAGTTGTTCCTCCGCTTCATATTCGACTCCTAACGATCTTTTTTAGCAAAGCGTTCCAACGTATCAAGGTAATTTTCCAAACTTTCACATACAAGAACACGTTGGGAAACATCATAACTTTCAATCCTTTTTGCAATTTCTCGAAGATAAATTGCTGTCGGATCATCATAACAATCACAAAGAAGTTGATCTACGGAAACATTCAGTTTGTTTGCGACAAGCACAATCATCTCCAAACTGACTTTCCCAAACCCGCCCTCAATATGTCCGATGTGACTGACGCTGCAGGCGCATTTTCCGGCAAGATCCTCCTGGCGCATTCCTTGTAGTAAGCGATATTTCTTGACATTTTTACCTAAAGATTTGTAATCCACCGTTCCATCTTCTCCTTACACTTATATTTTAACGGAACTGTAGGTGAAAATGAAGAAAGTAGCCGTGATAGTGCAATCACAAATGTTGCAAATCAAGGCAAAAAAACATATGCTTTTGCCCGTATATGACAAATGAGCCTACTAATAGTGATAGCAGACTCATCTGTATTTCAACCAAACAAATCGAGGTTATCCAGCATTTTTGCAACATCCTCTTCCAGTGCATCCGGCTTTTGAACTGCCTCTACAGCCGAAACACTGCCTTCGAATTGAAGGGCTGATATCTTCTCTTCAACTATTGTCCGTATAAGTTGCTCCATTTTCGATTGATCATATTTTGGAGCAACCTTAACTTCTATTTTACAACATTGTGTTTGTAACTCTGGATGTGAAGCAAGATACTCATTTAAGACCGTTACAATGATGGCGCTCTTTTTGTTACCCAGGCTTTCTAAAAATTCTCCGGCTCTGTATTCTTCTTCAGTACCGGAGCCGAATCCGAGTGTAAATCTATATTTCCCGTCTTTCTTCACAATGACCCCTCCATCCCTTATGCATTAGGATGGCGGTTCATTTGTGCTTTCCCGAGCATCTCATAGCCAATGGCATTGGCGTTCGGAGATTCTACGAAGCTCGCCTTGGCAATCAAGTGAGAGCTTTCGAAGAAAGGACGGAGCAAAATGCTGCCGCCGCCGACAAAAATTGCCGGGTTGGATCTCAAATCCACCTGCAGTTCGCGCAGCTGGTTCAAGATGTTATCTGCGTGCTTCTTAGTGGACCCTTTGATAGTCTCTATAACATCGGCCGGAAGAATCGTCTCTCTGCCACAAAGCACGTCGCTGATATGCTCATCATCGATGATCATATCGTGAAGAGCATTTACCTTACGGATGATTTCGTTATTCATCGTAATAATACCGGACTCCAGACTGCGACAGTACTGAAAGTCGAGCTTACCGTTCTTCAACAAAAGGATATCGGTCGTATAGCCACCTACGTCCACGATGAAGATACGCGGAGAATTCATAATCAGAGTACTTTGAGGAACCACCGCAGCATATGCCTGCGGGAAGACCATAACTCTTTCAATTATAATACTATACGGCTTTTCTTTGTAGACAAACTTGATTACGCCGTCTCTTTGGAAGTACTGCGCGAACTTATCCTTCAGAACACCGTAGTGCTCAGGGGGAAGTCCCACAGCAAGCTGAACCTGCTCAAACGGATTTGTACGTCCTGCAGATTCCATTTCCTTGGCGATGGCAATCAGGCTCAGAATGAAGTAGCTTTCATCTACGGTCTTATCACGTCTGTAATTCAGGCGCTTTCCGCTGAGAGTCCAGTACTTGCCATCGTACTCAACGATCTCATCCGTCAAAGGCGGTTTCACCGTATGCTCGGCAAGGCCGGCGACGAACGAATGGTTTTCGGTTTTTACTGCATAGTTACCATGATCGATTGCGATTAACATATTTATACCTCCAGGGTTTTTAGATTTCATATCTAATTACACGATTCGCTATGAGTATTTACAACTCAAATACTTATTTTTTTGAAAATACTCATAGAAAAAGGGCGAAGCAAAATTTTTGCCTCGCCCAGTTCCTTGCTTACTGTGACTTTCTTCTCCGGAAGCAATGCTCCCAGATATAATCGTCAAGACCTTTGTAGGTTGGATCCCACAGATAGGTTCCGTATCGGAATCCCATTTCGCCGAGCATATTGAGCAGACTGTTATATCCATTCTGCACGTGCTGGTTCGTTGCGAAATCCATATCAAAGGCTGTTTTGATCTCCACCAAGCCAACGCTCTTGAGGTCCTTAAGTGCCAGTTCAAGTTGTGTCAGTGTGTTAACACCGGGCACAGCCAGAACAGTGAGTCCGGTCAGTGCGTTAATAACGTCCGCCTTCATCGGTCCTTCTGTCAGAACGATGGTCGGTCTGACTTTGCCGACAAGGTGCGTCCATCCTCCAGCACGGCAACCTTCATCCATATCAGCACTGGAAATCCATCGGAACTTACGCTTGGTTACGTTATCCCGTCTTATCTGCAGACCTTGTATTCTGCCAAGACGGTCCCGAACAGGAATCAAAATACCGCGTTGCTCATGAACGAAAGTCCATGAGCCTGCTTTGTCCTTGAAGAAACCAGGAACACCTGCTAAATAATAGCCCTCTGAACGGAGCTGTTTAGCAAGGGCGCTCATACCGACAACCGGTGTGGACTTGTAGCCCAGACGCTTGATGTCGTCATCGGTGAGTCCTCGGTTCAGCAGGTTGTCCCTGTGATCAGCGGCAAGCGACAACTTAGAAAGCAATGCGCTGTAAGTTGCGTGCCGCAGTTCAATATCGGTAATCGGATATTCTTCCTTGGCTTGAAGCTCAAAGTTTTTCTTCTGCTTTGGCTTCGCGCCTTCGGGAATACCGAGCCGTTCCACAAGTGCTTTTCGCACTTTTTCGCGCGGCACGTTCGTGTAAAGAGAGTACAAATCAAATATACCCCCGGATATTCCACATCGCGGGCAACGGAAGACCTCTTTTTTGAGATTAATGTTGAGGTGCTTCTTGCGAGGACTGTCGTCGCAGCACGGGCAGGACACATTGAGTGAACTTCTACCCGATGGTGGCAAGTCTATGCCGAGTAGTGGAAGTACATCCCACATGTGAAATATCTCCATACAGCCTCCTTTCCGGGGATGACGTTATCGCCATCCCCAAATCTATAGTGATTACTCACGCGGTTGCTTGCTGCATGGCATATTCACAAATCAGCTTTGCCGCTGCTCTCGTTTCCTCGGAGCCGGGATACTTCTCAGCTACCCAACGGATAGCCTTAGGATCCTCACGAAGAACCTCGCCGAGTGTTTTCCCTCCGAACTTTGAAATCGGACACACAACCTGCATTGCCTGTGCGACCTTTTCCTCGGTCGTCAGTTCCTTAGGCGGATTAGTGTCTTCCACGGTGTACTCGTACTCAGACTCAGTTACAGTACCTGTTCCGGTGCTCGCTGCAGGGGTCACATCCACACCTGTTCCCAGACCCAGTTCATCAGGGGCGACACTCTCAAAGTCTTCGCCCGCCATAGCGAACTGCAATCCGAAACCGGCATTACGAAGTGCGATGCCTACAGCCGCCGTCTGCGCCCATTCACGAGGAGAAACGGAAGGTTTCTCTTCACACTTACCACGGGAAGCAGTTGCTTCTGCAAGATAGCACTCATCGCCATCCTTATAGCTCGGATAGACCTTTGCGGTTGCCACAAAGCAATCCTTGCCCTGTGTTACCTGCACAGCGATTTTACCTTCAGGATATTTCAGGCGGAACCACGCAATCTGAATCATAACAGGAAGACGCTTGCGGGTCTCCTGAGAGTTCAGATCGGTGAAATCCACCGCAAAAGGTGTGGGGTCAAAGCCCTCAACCTTATTGATGTTTTCGATTAAGCCAAGCATTGCCTGCTTATCATTCGAGTTATTCTGACTCATGATGTTGCCTCCTTATATGTTGATATACATATTACGATACTGCATCCACACGGGAAGGATCGTCTTAATGTAATTGCTGATTGCTTCCTTATACTGCTTGTCGTTGCCCGGAACGAAACTGGAGAAACGCTTTTTACCGTCAAGCGCCACCTTTTCAAGGGATGCATAGGCGGTTTCACGCTTTTTAGCGCCTTCAGCGTCGGTTCTTGCACCGAACTTTCTCTCGTTTAAGACAAAGCGCACATAGGCATCCACCAGCTGATAATGATAGCCCATGGCCTTATTGTCTGTCGTAATCGGAGCCGTCTTGCAGAAGGACTCAAAGGTTTCGAGAACGCAGATACGGTAATTGACTTCCTGCATCTCAATCACTCTTTCAAGCGGGAGGGTGCCGGAATTGATCTGCGAGCAGAAGGACTGCTGTTTTTCACGATATTGTTGTAAGATGGTTGCCATGACTCATTCTCCTTTCACGCTTCAATAGCGAAATTGCGGATGACTTCTTCCTTGGAGGCATTGATAATGGCACCGAATGCACGGTTGAAGTCCTCACGGGTTACAAATACGATCTCGTCATCGCTGTAGACCAGCTTAACGCGGTCAGGTCCGTCATAGTTCCAATTCTTAAGATAAATTCTGTCAGTAATACTCATAGGTATTCTCCTTTCGATTATGCGAGTTCCTGCAGGCGATGTGCCAGGCAGGTTCCTCGTTTTTCAATGTCTGTTTTCTTGATAGATATGCAAAGCGCTCTTCGCTCGCCGACAATGATAACCCTGTCTTTGCCACGGGTAATTGCCGTGTAGATAAGAGGTCTTGTCAGCATTATGTGATGAGCACACTGCAGGTTGATGATGACCGATTGGTACTCGGCACCTTGAGCCTTATGTATGGTTGAGGCGTACCCCAGATCCAACATATCCAGCTCGGAAGAGTCATACTCCATATTCCTGCCATCACCAAAGTCTACGCACACGGTGGTTTCATCCCCGTATTTGAAGATATTGCGGATGTATCCGATATCGCCATTGCTGACGTCTTCGAAATTCTTTACCTGCATTACCTTGTCGCCGACACGGAACTTTCGTTTACCGCATACAACCTCAGGCTTTCCTTCATCCGGAGGATTCACCAGTTCTCGCAGCATCTCGTTAAGTGCATTGACGCCGGTCTCGGTCTTCTGTCGGTATGGGGACAGCATCGCCACATTGTCTACACCGTATCTTGCAACTTCCTGCATATACAGCTCAGCAATGCGACTGGCTGAGTCTGACAGATTGGCTGAGTCCACAAATCTGAAGTCGTTACCGTACTCCAGACTGAGATTGCCGTGTCTGATCAGCTTCGCGTTCACTGCTATCCGACTGCCGTCGTTCTGACGAAAAACCTTATCCAGTCTGACGACCGGAATGCGCTCGCTTGCGATCATCTCACTGAGCACTGCACCCGGACCAACTGAAGGCAGCTGGTCTGAGTCGCCAATGAGAACGACCTGTGCTCTTGACTTGACAGCTTCGAGCAACCGTCCTGCGAGGTAGATATCCATCATAGAAACCTCATCAACCAAGATAATGTCCGCATCCAGCGCCTGCGGCTCTCCGTAATCTCCGTCTTCACCTGCAAGAAGCCCCAGTGCCTTATGCACAGTGGAAGCTCCAAGCCCCGTTGCTTGTTCCATTCGTCTGGCTGCACGTCCCGTAGGAGCACACAGACAAATTTCCTTGCCCGGATTATGACGACGGTAAATATCAAGGATCGCACGCAATATCATAGATTTGCCTGTACCCGGGCCACCGGTGATAACCGATACGCCCTGAGTCAAGGCCATCTTGACTGCCTCACGCTGCTCGGGTGCGAATTTCACCTTCATACGAAGCTCCTCCGCATCCAAGGCAGCATCCAAATCACCATATGAATGGCTCCTGGCACTGCGCAACTGCCGGGAAAGCAGTTCAGCCAAATTGCTCTCGGCATAGGCTGTTTTACTGCGATAAACATTCCCTTGGTAGGATACAAGTTTCCCACTGTACACAAGGCGAGCTGCACGGTTGGCAACCATATCCTCGGTAAGCTGGGGTGTATCAAGAACTTTAAGGCACGCTTTGATAAATGCGTGTTTTTCCATACATAGATGTCCTTTACCTTCAGCATCGGTAAGTGCATATAGGATACCTTCATCCACACGCTCTACAGAGAGCTGATCGAAGCCCATACTCATTGCAATGCGGTCAGCGGTTTTGAAACCGATACCTGCAATTTCGCAGAGCTGATACGGGTGGTTCTTGACGATATCCATCGCTCGATCACCATACTCCTTATAAAGCTTAACGGCTCTGTTCGGTGTGATACCGTGAGGGGTGAGAAATGCCACAACATCGCGAGCACCTCTGTTCGCTAAATAGGAGTCGCAAATCTTTTTCAGTTTTGCGGTGCTGATGCCTGATATAGAAAGGAGTCTTTCAGGCTCCTTATCCAGAACATCTAAGGCTGTAAGACCGAATGCATCGTAGATTTTTTCAGCCATCTTGGGACCAATACCTTTGATTTGACCTGAGGACAGGTAGGCAACGATACCTTCTTTCGTCGGTGTGATCACTTCATCATAGTTCTCGACCTCGAACTGAACTCCGTGCTTCGGATTTTTTGACCAATGGCCCTGTAACTCGTAACGCAAATTGTCTGCAATCGGAAGACAGTATCCAACAGCCTTGACCTGCGTTACCATGTTTCCTGCAGAATCTTTAATGTTCTCACAAGGACGATACACGGCAATCATAAAACTGCCGGCATCAATCGAGGAGACATTCTGCGGATAAATAAGTCTTTCAAATTGACATAGCAAAATTATTTCTCCTTTCTCTGAGAGAATCTGAGCATAAAAAAACTCCTTCAAACAACAGTTACAATTACTGTGTTTAAGGAGAACGTTGTGGAGCGTCGGCGATTATTTAAACATCGCTGCGTTTTCCAAGTATGAAATTGGATTGGAAAAGGACATCGGAAAGTTTTCACGGTCCAGCTTCACGGTTTTCTTATCACCGTTATTCTGTGTGACCAGTTTCTGAACCTCCAGGTACAAGCCCTCATCGAAGACAATGATCTGCAATCTCAGTGCTGCAGCACGAGCAATCTCGCCGCGCATTCCGTTGCTGATCCTGGTACCGCAAACAAGAAGGACATCGCCTTTCTCCATAAGCTCCAGACCGAAACGGAGCGCCAGGGCTCGTTCGCTTGGAACATTGTCACAGAGAAGCATAGGCAAATAACCGTGTGGTGCTCTCGCACTCAGGTTCATTTTCTTATAAGCATAATACATATAAGCTCTTGCCATACGCATATTCGTGACCGTGTCTTCCTTGGTCTGGGCGCTAAGCGGGGAGCAAATGTATGCTTTCTTACGGCATCTGTCATCGGTTGCGAACTGATACATCAGTTCCTGTTCCCAATAGTCATGATAAATGTTTTCCATAGAAAACTCCTTTCTCATATCGGTTGTACCGATACTTTAACCTTCCGGCTATGAGAGGCATTCAGGACATCCTCGTATACGGTAGGATATTTTTCCTTCAGCGCCTTCGAATCCGGACGTTTCGTGGTTCTGGTTACGAAGTCAATGAGGAGCTTATCGGTGGTCGTTTCAAGAACGCCATGCTCGTGATCCTTCATTACTTCGGCGATTCGCACGCTGCGTGCTTCAATCTCCTTCTCGTAAGATTTGATTTCTGCGCTTGCCTCGGAGATCTTACCCTGAAGCAAGGCTATCCGCCTTAAATCGGTCTCGTATTTGGGCGAGAATTCAACCGTAGGGAGTCCTTTGGCACTGGCACCATAAATCCTTGCCAGTGATTCCAAAGCCAGTTTGGGAGCAACTCCGGCCATTGTAGGCGGCTTGTCGTTCTCAAGGCTCCAGATCCATTCTTCCAAACGCTCGAATATCATGTCTTCTTTGCCCCTATCTCGTACAATATCGGGGATAGCCAGATCGTTGTCCGGATTGTTACCCCAAATAGCAGAGAAAGAACCAATGTTGACATCGGCTACTGCCAGGTAGAACCTGAGTTGCAGCTCATAGTAGATCGGTATTGCACCGTCTGCCCATTCATCAGCTTTGTGGAACGTACAGCTTTTGCATTCCAGGATGCCGGGCTCACCATCGCTCGCACGTGTGAAACGTCGGTCGAAGTTTGCCAAGGCATATGGGTGGTCTGCGTGCTGATACAGGTTAGTATCTACCGTTACGATATTGCCGGTTTTCTTGGCGTACCAATGTGCGGCAATAGGTTCGAGCAGATGTCCCATCTCAAGCTGATTCGAGTTTGCCTTTTTAGGAGGCTTCATGCGGCCCTTTTTAATTAACCAGAGCTCCATAGGTGTGGTCCAGGGAGAAACGCCAAAGATTGCCGCGACATCACTGCCGCCGACAGTATAAGGTATCTTTCCGTGAGGGCCATGCATACGAGCTGCAAGCCACTGTTCGTTAGTCATTCCTGCGGTATCACAAAGAATATTCGGTTTTGCCATTAATAACTCACCGCCTTTGCGAGATCGAAGTCCGACCACTTAAGTGTTAGGGCACGTGCCATATTCTCCTCAGTCTCCAACATCTTATGTTCAGGTGTATTCTGAGTCTTGAGGATAAATGGTATCTCTTGCAATGCAAGGAAGACGTCGTGTGCCGTGGCAGGCGAATCACCGTATGCCATCTCAAACATAGAGATTGCTTCAACGGCTGCCTTTTTCGGCAAACTGAGCTTCTTACATACTCTTGTCATAGCATTTACAGGATAATCGAGGTTAATTTCCATCAATGCCTGCAGCTTGGCGATGCTATCTCCAAACTGAGCGAAGAGTTGATCAAGTGCAGAGTCAAAGTCCGAAATTTGGGTCTTATGTCTGTGATCAACTGCGATACAGCCACCAATGTGGATTGGATGCTGTCCGCCGACAAGAAGTGCAGAGACCTTTGCGGATGCGATACCGGTGTCCGACGTAATAAATCGAATACCCGGCATCAATTTGGATGCCATTGTTCCTTTGCCTGAGGCAGTCAGCGTCTTAAGGTAGGTTCCGAGCAGATCCTCCTTCTGTCCGGGCATCGTCCAGGATGCACCGACAATGGAATGATCGCAGAAGCCTTGTTCAAAACGGTTTCCGGAGAACCTTACGTCAAGCTTTGCTTTCAGCGTTTGAAGAAGCTCGTTAATCGGAAGGATGGAGTAATCTACACTGTCACCGGAGTGAACAGCACAGACCTTTTCATCTCGGATCAATACGAGCGATTCTGCCGAATAAAGCTTGAGGCAGGCGTTCAGAACGTTGGCCAGAACATCACGGCTGAGTTTAGCAAGTGACGTTCCCGTAATCTTAGCCCTATCGAGAAGGCTTTTGTAGGCTGTGTCGCGTACCGGATAGCAAAGGCCATCCACGCGCATCGC
>CAZSWC010000006.1:0-36369 GCA_964610665.1 uncultured Lachnospiraceae bacterium | reverse complement strand
GGCTTTTGTAGGCTGTGTCGCGTACCGGATAGCAAAGGCCATCCACGCGCATCGCAAGCCCAAGGTTTTCAGCCGTGTCATCTACGGCTTGTTGTGTGATACCCGGAGCGAAATTACTCAAGCTACCGTAAAGGGGCGAGGTCTTATCCAACGGTTCAACCTCCAGTCGATTGACCGGACATCGATGCCAAATGGATGATTTTGCCTGCTCCTCGTGGTAGTCAAGCATTTCTTCGTAGGTACCAAAGGTGGTGAAGTAGCTGTCTTGACTTTTGTCTGGCATAAAAATGCTCCTTTCTTTTGTGACGGCTCAGCCGCCAAGATATATAACAAAAGCCAGTAATCCCAAAGAGACCACTGGCTTGTGCCCAAAATGAATTGGCAAGAAACAAAAAAAGTGCCATTCACCCCAAACGGGATAAATGACACTGTACAAATCTGATAAACTGTGATTTCCTTTCGGAAAACAAAGAAACTTAACATAGTTATTATAGCAGATTTGTTTGCAATAGTCAATCCATTTGCAAAAGAAAGGCTCAAGACTCCTTATATCAGCGCTTTTTCGGCTTCCTATTCGCCACCCTTGTGTTGTTAATCATAATAACACAGGCAATGAAAAAGCCGAAGGCACCACCGACAATGACGCCACCGGCAAATATCAACCAACCCATAACATTCCTCCTTCCGTCAGGGTATAAGAAAATGGTGTCACCGAAGCGACACCCTACAAAACACAATTTTATTCCTTACCAGTGATTTCTGGTATTGTATACGTTACTCACAGCCTCAATATAGCATACAAACGATGGATGTTCATCATCGTTTCTGGTGAGATACCTGTTTTTAATTCTTATATATTGATCTCGAACAAGCTCCCATTTTCCATTCTTCTTTATGAAATCAACTTTTTCTTTAAGTCCTTTTGAATGAGGAGCCATATTCCAAAAATATCTATCATTTAATGTCCAACCAGTTTTATCGTGCATAAGCCTGTGATAGTTATCTTTTACGTCCCTGGTAGTAATACAAACATCAATGGAAAATTCAGTGCTGTTCCCGCTGTTAAACTGTATAAGTTTTGATGTGAGGGATGATGTTGAGTCCTCACAGTCGTGCAACTTGTATTCGCGGAGGACCCTGTTGAATGTCTTCCGGCAACATTCCTTCAAATGTCTACAATCGTCATAGTCTTCACACCGTACAATTTCCAGATTGTAATCGAGGTCTATTGGTCTGTTCTCGTTTTGAAGAATCAAATTCCTTGCGCCACTTCCAACAAGATAAAAGTTGGCGCCTATATCATAATCTTCTTTTAGATAATGGCAAAGCAGTTGCATTATCTCTCCGGATAAGGACCTCATCCTGTGTAAAAATTCTTTGTCATCTAAATAGTGATACATACTTTTCTCCCTTCGTACCCAAACCACCCATTTAGATTTGAAACCTAAATCGTTAAATTATATACACATTATACCTCAATGTCAACACTTTTTCAAACAATTCGAAGAAAATAAAACAGAAAAGGACGCTGCCGAAGCAACGCCCTTTCCGTAAAACTAACTGTGATGATTACTCATCTTTGAGCTTGGCGAACTGATCCACAGCGGGAATGAGACCGAGGTAGCGTCCATTGTCAAAGGTGACATGGACCATCGGATCATCGCACACGTGCTTCACAGTGCCTCTTGCACCTCTGGGGAGTGGATGCGGCTCATTCTTCATACCGAACAAAACAATTCGAGTTCCTGCAGGATAATGCTCCTTGTAGAACTTCCTGTAGGACTCACTGTTGTAGTCGATGATGAGACTTTCATCCGTAATCTCCTGGCACTCATAGCGCCTTCTTTCAAAGGGATAGAATACCGGATGCTCCAGAACATCCTCAATCAGATGTCCGGCAATAAGAATTTCGTTGTCGTTATAGTAAACGCGTGATACTTTCATAAGCACCTCCTTATGCTGTCCTGCGTATGCACCAGAGCCCACGACCAACATGGTAAAAGTGATCCGGATTACACTGCAGAGTCTGGCGGACTTTTTCTTTCCACCATTGGTTTGACTGGGCTTTCTTGTGTGGTTCTATCTGCTCATAGATAAAAGTAAGCGACACAGGTGACGGATTCTTCTCCAGAACAGCTGCGACCACATCACGCCAGGTTGCACCGGGCATATCACGAATATCCATCTCAGACTTCTTTGCCATAATGACCGGAATGAGCATCGGGTTATCCTTGCGGACAATCATAACATATTCGTGAAGAATCGGTATGAACTTACCGGTGTACTCAATATTGTCAGAAAAGCAGTTATGCTGAGCCTTGATAATGATATTTTCCAGTGTGCCGGGCTTGACGATTTCAGAAATCATGCTGTAGAGCTTGCCTTTTTTCTTAATATCGCCCATCAGTACAGCCATACGACCACCGTTCTCCAATGCAGTGAACTGTTTCATCATAGCATAATTCATAGCCTTGACGAAGCGCTCCCAGTCTGGTATACGGGACAGATCCAACTTTGTCGGATCGTAGCCATACTTTTGCTGTACGTCCGATGCTTTGTACATCACATCGGAATATTTGATTATATCCCAGTATGGAGGATGCCAGAAAATAAACTCCGGACGCTCAGGGATATCGCAGTTCATAATATCAAATCCGCTGTGCAGATCGTAAAGATGACTGCGAATACCTGATTTCTGTGCGGCTGCTTTGGTTGTTCCACTGCCACACATATAGTCACAGATTTCCTCCGGCTTAAAGAAAGCAATCAGGTCTTCTATAAGTTTAGGGGAACAATTACCCCTGTAACGATTGTTGCCGCCAGAACCTCGTTCCGGATAGGAAACGATACTGGTCAGCGGTCTGTAAGATTCGCTCTTGAAAGGCATTTACACACCTCCTTGAGCATCATTCTTAGCGTTTTCACCGTCAGAATGCGTATTTTAAAGAGAATACTCACGAACAACGTCGTGGCCGACCTCGGAAACCGACTCCCAATAGTGCTCCCAGTAACCGTCGTTCTTGCCGAGCTTACTGTGGATACGCTCAGGTATGGTCTTATCGGCGATCATTTCGCGGTACGTCTCATCAGAGAGTCTGCCGACTTCCTCCCAGCTTTCAATCTGTTCAACGAAATCCTCAACGCGACACAAATCAATGAATTCGCGACCGAGGGTTCCATAGATATGGTTGGTGAGGTCTACTGTCAGCTTCTTAACTGAGATACTGTAGTGACTAGACGAATACTCTCCATCAATCCAGCCCTCGAAAGAGTCGTCATCGGTATCAACCTGATAGTCGCTTCGGTCTTTCCAGTCGTTAAGGCAGCCTAAGGAAAACTCCTCTCCAAGCAAAACATTCAGCTTTGCTTTTGCCTCGTAGTAATTCGAGAAGAGAAGGACCGAATGACCATAGTCATCGTTTGCCGCCCAGTCTTCCTCAAGAACAAAGATATCCAAGGTCTTTCTGGGACTGCCAAGCACCAATAACATATCCGGCGCCATAATGACAAGGTCTAGGGTGATGTCATCAGCCTTCATTTCCTTGCCGTACAGCTTCGAGAAGCGTTCCTCAAGCTCTTCAAGGTCTCTCGGAAGACAAGGAGGATCGAAGTGACAGTAGATATCCGGCGTTTCATTGTCGGTTTCTCTGTCGTCTCCGGTTCTTATCTCTCGAATAAACCCGTTGAGTCCTGCGTAATCGCTTCCTTCTGTTGCGACAACCTCAGCTCCTACACGGTAAGTAACACCTTCATAGATGAATTCATCTCCAGGAATATCGTAAATCATATCAGCACCTCCTAAATGTGATAGTCGATGCCGACGAATACGTCATCGTCGTCTGCTTCATCAATGAATTCGTCAACGGTTCTGCGCCAATCGATCGGAGAATACTTTCCGGTCTCATTATCGCGAGTTACGCTGTGCTTATCCATGTACTCTTCGCTATGGAAAATCGCGTACACGCCGATAGGATACTTCCATTCATCCGGAATACCGTACTGATTCAGATATTCCTCTAAGGTCATATCCGGAGTGTAGACAAGCTCACCCCAGTCTGTGATACCTTTTTCGGTAATGGTACCGTGAATGCTCGCATCCTTGACGCCGGTCTCGAACATTACCTTAAGCTTGTTATATCGGTCTGTGGCACGATTATTAAGCCACTCTCGCATGACATCCCACTGTATATCTTTTTTGCGTGCGCAACAGACCCATCTGTAGCCTTCAGGTGCAAGAGTACCTTTATCGGACGGGAACGCTGAACGTTCACCAAGGGAGTATTCGGTACACTCATTCTTTACAAGAAACATGGACGGCCAGCGACCACCGATTGAATACCAGTCGTAAACGCCGTCAGGGTTATACCATTCGCCGTATTTACCGGTTTCTTCATTACGGGTGAAATAGGTTGCCTCCTCAATGTATCTCTCAAAGGAGTTGCCATACAGCTTCTTTCGAGGATAATTGGGTACAACCGAGATTTTCTTGGCCGCTTTTGTTCTCTTAGGATGGTGAAGAGGGCCAGCCTCACGTTGATAGACTTTTCCATCCTTGATGATGAATTTATGCCACTGAGGAGCCGGATACTCTTCCACTATGCGTCCGTCAGGTAGCCTCATACAATCAACGGTCGCGTTATAATCACGAAGCGCCTCACCGGTGCGGTCGTCAAACTCAAGAAATCTCTTGTCTTCGGTACCACAGTTGAAGCGCTCCATAACATCACGAATGACCGGCGTTACCTCACGCCCGAATGTGGTACTGATGTTGTTCATGCCTTCGTAGAAGATATCCAACATCACTTTTCGACCAATGCTGTCAAGCTGTTCGGGTTGAGATTCCCTCATCTGCTTGACTTGATCAGCCACTTCTTTTTCCCATTCAGGATCGGGCTCAACAGCCGGAAGATATACAGTTAATAAAGATCTAAAATGCATAACATTGCCTCCTTAAAAAAAGACAATGGGCAACTGTAATCTCCAGCTGCCCATCGTCATGATGAATTATACCCGAATATGACGCTTGACCACGTTGGTCAGCTTCATGGGCAGTTGATTTAAGTCAGTAATATCGAGAAAGGAATCACCATAGATCCTTTCGATGTTCTGCTTATCGTTACCAATAGCCGCAGCAACAAAGAGAATACCTTTTCGTTGGTACTCTTGCTTTATGCCACGCAAGTCTTCTTCTGCAGCCGTGCCGTAATAACCCGAGTCTGCAGGTTGTCCATCTGATACCAGTATGAGTATCTTAACGGTTTCCGGTCTCTTGGACAGCTGCTCAGCAACATACCTGAGTGCCGCACCGTCTCGATTGCTTCCACGTGCGCTGATATCCATCAATCTGTACTTATCGTCATTGTCAAATCCGTCAAACTCGGCATAGGAATATAACTCAACCGAGCCGTGACCGTCATAGTAATCGGTAGAATGACCGTATACGGTAACGGGGATATCAAGACTCCGACAGAAATCGTACAAAATGATTGCTGCAGCACGTGCGTAGGTACAACGGTCGCAGGAACACATAGAACCGGATTCATCCAAAAGAAGTCCTACCGCAAGCTCAGGCATCTCCTGAGGCAGGTTATTCTTGTAGAACACCTTGCCATCATTACGACACAGTGCATGTGCATCCAGACGTCGGCCCATCATGAGACCTGTCTGTTTGCCACCGCGTCTTTGATCTTTAAGCTGCTTGACCAGACTCTTCTGAAGTTGGCGGGAAATGGTTATGAGGGGCGAGGATATGGCATTATATTGATCTACCAATTCCTCATCCACTGACGCGATACGGTTCACTCTGATGTGAATACCCTCGTGAATATTCCCGTAGGATATATTTTGAGCCACATCATTGAGCTCTCGTGTGCGTTCGGACTCAAGCTGCTCACAAGCCGCTTTCTCCGCCATCTTATCCAGTAGCTTTTCGATGTCCGCAGCAGCATCGCCGTACATCTCACGCTGATAATCATTATTTCGTTCGGTTCCACCTCCGGTAGGGGCAGAGAGCTTATCGGTCTGAGCCAAAGGAATTCTTCCTTTTTCTCTGCTCGATACAGATTGCTTTCCACTGCCTCCGGATCCACCGCCAGGTGTCACAGGACCGCCGGTTTCATCACCGCCTGAGCTTCCTGAACCTTCGCCTCCAGACTCAGATGAAATATCACCTTTTTCTGTGTCAGTCTGGGAGTCGTCATCACCGTCATTCCCAGACCCAGCTCCGTTTTCAGAATCCTCGGCATCTTCGGCGTCTGCTTTGGTCTGTGCTCTTGCGGCTGCAGTTGCGTTTTCCTCACTTCCTCCGGAGGCTTCAGGCACAGGTGTGCTGTTACCGGAGCCGGCAGCGGAGCCACCTGCAATGGACTGAAGTCTTTCGGAAAGTGTCTGCGCAATAGATGCAGTACCGCCTGCAGCTTCTGCTTCTTCCTGACGCTTCTTACAGATATTGCAGAATTCCTTGAGATAGTCCCAACATCTGACGATCACCATGTTCACAGCGTTCAGCCTTTCCTTACCGGATCGGCTGATAAGCGCTGCATCAATTTCATCAATCAGACTGAATACTGTCTGCACACGTTCGTCGGAAAGCGGTTCTTCACCGTACTTAATCTCGCCGAACTTCGCATAGGAAAGCATCAGCTGCATAATGCTCTCAAAAATGTGACACTCGTCGTTATCTTCCTTCTCGATGAGATCTGTTACTGTCGGGATTTCTTTGTGATGGATCTCACGCAGATATTCCAGACCGTAACCGAGTTTACCAGGGAAGGCGTTCAGGATGCGGTTTTCGACATAGCCGTCCTCGATAACATTAGAGATGTATCCGGCAAGATACTGAACCATCTCCAAGTTTTTCGGATCGTCCTTGACATATTCCCACATTTCCTTTTCGCGACGTGCATCATCTGGCTGCTTGAAAGCAGGTGGATGCGGATACCACTTATAGGAACCAAGATAATTGTAATGAGTCTGCTGAGCCAGGAAGTCTGTAAACAGAACGTGTCCCAGCTCATGCGAGAAAACTCCGGTCACGACTTGGAACCTGTCCTCGCGACCTTTTACTTTTGTGACCATTGGATATCCGCAGTTGATACGCACCGTGAGATTATCGGTGGCAGCAAAGAACGGATCCTTTGGCTTCCAATATAGGCTTACACGGACGCGGCGGTTGTAATGATACCGCCTTGTCTGTGCAGCTGCTAAGTCTTCGAAATATCCCACCAGGAGACGGGATGAGAAGAATTGTCTATCAGTTATTTTCGAGCGTTTCTCATTGAGACGCTGCTTAACCAATTTGTGATTCACCCTTGCCATAATATAGGGTTAACCTCCTTCCTCAAGAATTTATGCAGATGCTTTACGTCTCTTCGGAGTAAAGTAAGGTTCCAAGACCGCGCTGATCAGAGCTTCACGGTCCATTTCATCTGCTGTTGCTTTACTGATAATCGTGTATAGAGCCGAGCCGTAAACGTCCCCGGTAACTTCTGCGCTGGCAACCCAGTCGATAAGGCTTCGCATACCGTAGGAACCGTCCGTAATACTGTTCTTTCGGCAATACTCAGACAAATCGCAGAGCACCTGCACCATCTGCGATACCTGATGCTCATCGGTAGCACCGGTAACAGACATTGCACGCTGTACCATTACCTCAGGGGCAGGCATTTCTATATCACGTACCAGACTCATACGGTCGATAACCGACTGGTTCATACCACGGCAGCCTTCGTAGCTGACGTTGGTCGTTACAATTACCACAGCATCAGGATGACGCCGGATAACTTCGCCTGTCGGAAGCGTAATAGAGCCTGTTTGCTCAAGCAAAGAGTTCAGTCCGACCAATACACCGGGCTGGACGATCGTGGAAGGCTCCTGAATCTCGATAACATAACCGTGCTTCAGTGCCTTAATGAAGTCCGTTTCCACATAAGTGTAGCTCTGGCCGGAGCTTGTAGAAGTTTCACTACGTTTTGAAAGCGCCTTGACCTTCTCAGTGACTTTATCCAGGACGATAGCCATACAGTCCTGCGCAGATGCGCCTGCCTTCTTAGAGCCCGTGAGAGCCTCGTAGACGCCTTCCGGATCATAGTCCATATCGTCAAGACCAGGAAGGTTCATAAGCCTAGACACGTTCTCATAGTTCATGCCGCCCATATTCTTCAGAACAGCATTTTCGGCATCAAGCTGAGCATCACCGGTTGAACCCGAATCAGTATCCGGGAAAACCATACCGACAAAGTCGAAGATCTCCGTTCCCGCCGAACACGTATACTTCATATACGGCAGGTTAAGACCGGCTGCAATTGCCTTGGCACCCATTGTTTTACCGGTACCTGCAGGACCGCGCAACAAGAAGTTACGCATCTGCATAGGCTTACCTGTGGTTGCCTGGGCGTGTTTGCAGATATCCACGACCTCATCAGGAATGATATACCAAGAAGGGAGCTGCGGAACCAATGCCTGCTCGGAAGGATTGAAGGTTCTCGAAGAGAGACTGTATTTTCCGACAAAGTCACTGTGTTCGATAACAGCGGTTGCCTTTTTGATAGGTGTTGCTCCTTTGCGAGCGAAGATGTTGAATTCACCGGCCACGACCTCTGTCGGTTCGAATTTCCCGGAATCCAATTGAGCCTGAGATACTCTCATAAGATTACCGGCTTTGTCCAGACCGACTTTGATGTGCGCGGCAGAGTTTTCATCTTTCACACGTCTGTAGGCGTTGTCACAAAGCATCGCCATAGCGTTGGTAGTCTTGGTGATATCCGGGAATGCGGATACGAACTGATTGTAGTACTCTTCGAAGTTCTCCTCGAACTCGGCATCTTCCATCAAAACCGGAAACATTGCCATCATTACGGCGGCTCCGTCTCTGCCGGATGAATTCAGAACGTAGTTCTCAAAGACCTCGGTACTTTTATCATAGATACTGGCCATGATATTGCCGTTATCACGGTTATAAACGACCAAATGGTAAGCGTCAGGGCCCATAGAGGACTTATACTCTGCCACTGTTTTCTGGTCGATGATACCAACGGCGCCTTCGCCGGTGCTGTTCTTGCATCGGCAAATGGCATTGATTGCTTTGATGACGGTTGAACAGAGAGTTGAGGCTGTTGCTCCGTCACTGTACTTCGATGTCACCTTGACCTTTTTGTTGGTCAAGGTATCAAACGGTTCCGGAAGGTCCCGTGAAAAATTAAAGATATTACCTGTGTATGCACTCATACTAAGATTCCCTTTCTGCAGGTTTACTGCGTAAGATTAATTTTGATGCCCTGGTCGATGCAAACCACATCCGTGAGGTCATTTTTAATGAGCTCTTTGCCGATTGCAGGCCAACTTGCTTTAACGGGAAGTTCTTCAGAACTGATAATCAGTTCTTCAATACCTTCACCAATAGCATCGTTACAGCGTGCATTCAGCTCCACGATATGTGCGTCTACCCACTCAAAGGCAACAAGATCATAATTTGTAGGCGTTTCAGCGCCTTCAGTAACAGGATCTTCCTCATCCTCATCGTTTGGCTTCTCGGGTTTGAGATTATAGTCGATACCCAGAACCTGCAGATTGCTGATTACAACCTTTGCACGACGGTATCCGCCTGCACGGTTCAAGAGGATAAAGACATCCTCACCGAGAAAAATGAGTTCCTTGGCATTCGAAGCTTCCCAGACCCATCTGGCGTCAGGATACTCGCTGCAAACAAGCTGCGTAATCTTTCTGAGTATGACAGAATAAGCAAGCTCTTTTACATCGGTTTCCGTTGGCTCGGGTTTAGGCTCCGGAAGTGCCGGTAATGGCAACGGTTCAACTACCTCAACCTTCTTGGAGGAGAGAAACAGCAACCGTATTGCCGCGATGAAAATACCAAGGATACAGAGAAAGATGATTGGCCACAGACGACATAAAAACATCAGCAGCGCAAACATTCCGAGGATTACGATTACTTCGTAGGCAATATGCCGTTTCCAATCCTTTTTCATAGCACTTTTTGTCCTTTCGCATGAAGATCTGGCGGTAAATAGATGTGCAGCTCACTGGCCGTATTCTCATCCGCCTGGTTTGTCAAGATGATGGCCGCAGACTCTGCACGGTCATACAGCTCACCGGGAATAGTCCCATGGCTTGCAAGTGCCTGACCGAACACAGTCTTTCCGCGAAAACCATCTCGAAGTTGCAGAACCTGACGAAAAGCACCACTGTCTCGATGGACACAGATGCGATATTGTTTTGCCGGCGAAACACAGAGCATAATACTTCTGAGCTCGTCATCGGTTAAACAACCGTCGGTTCGTGTGTTCAGAATCGCTCTGAACTTAAGATTCCTGTCCGTCTCCGTAAGAAGACAGAACGCTTGATTCCGCATTAAGGCACCTCCTTATAACGCAAAAAGGCGCACATGTTGATACCCGAAAGTAACCCATGTGCGCCTTTAATACGCCAGATTCATTTGTTGCCACAATCAGTTCTCATCAAAGAACGAACCGCCGCCAAAAGGTTCAAAGCCGGTGAAACCACCTTCATTAGAGCCTGTAGGTGCGGGTGCTCCCTGAGAAGCAGCCTGATTGCCAGTGCCATTGCCCTGAGAATTGCCGTCCTTACCGCCGCCAACGGAAGCATACTCGATGTCCTCAAGGATGATGACAGGAGCACTCTTCTTTTCGTGCGTGGTCTGGTCTTCCCAGGTGTCCTCGTCAAGCCGTCCGAAGATGTTCACGAAGGAACCGTCCTTCAATTTCATCTTCTCGATGCGATCGACGATGGAGCCGAAGCCCTTTACGGAATAGTTGAGCCATCTCGAATTTCCGTCTGCCTTCGGGTCGTAGACCTTCTTGCCGATACGGAACCTCACTGCCAACGCCTCGTTGGTTCTTGTGATGTTGATGGCGGGTTTGTTGTCATACCCCTTAGATATGACGACCTGTGTAGCGATTACCTTTAACATGGTAAACTCCTTTCTGCAGTTTTTAGCTGCCAGTAAAATAATATATTTCAACCTGCAATGCAGGACGAAACCAGGAAATAAAAAAAGTGCCATTCACCCCAAATGGGATAAATGACACTGTAAAATTCTGATAAACTGTGATTTCCTAACGGAAAACAAAGAAACTTAACATAGTAATTATAGCATATGAATTCCGTTTAGTCAATCCTTAGCAGAAAATCAGTCTTTAATCGTCCTTGAAATTTCAGTCTTAGCAAAGTCCAGAGCTACGCAAGCCCGGACAATATCAAAACGAAAATTACCATCCTCGGTTTCGTTCTGCTCAATGATTTCCTTTATATCTTCAAGCAGCTCATAGAGTTTTTCTTTGTCTGCATTCATTTTTGTACCCCTTTTCCAATGTCCAGAGCGTAATAGTTACCAATTAAGTATCCGTCGTCCCGGTCATACACCTGTGTGCTCTCTGCAAGATACACAATAACAGTATCGCCCACAGCAATTCTCTTTATGCGATGACGAATCATAATCTTTAGTTTGTTTTCCGCGAGTTCAATGGTGATGCTTTTGATTCGCTTTCTGAGACCGGTTGTTTCGATATGCTCACAGATGCCTTCAACGCACACGTAATTACCCTTGTAACTATTATAGAACAACAAAATCGCATTTACAATTAGGAACACCGCAAAAAAGACGCAAGGCAGGAACAGATATACGTCCCAAAAACAAAAGAGAATAACCAGGAAGAGGAAAACAAACAGAAGTCCTGCAGCAAATCTGCTGATGATCTGTTTTTGCAAAGGGAATGGTATGGATTTAAACTTCTCTCGCATTCTCTCACCTCACAGTATTACAATTTTTCTTTTCCTCAGCAAGCTGAGAATGGACTGCACGATATCGTCTCGGCAAGCCGCTTTTTCCATTTGGCTCTCCAGCAGGTTATCGGCGATATTGCAGCGTGTATAGATGGTTTCCACCAACGCCTGACGGTTATCTACACCCAACAGGGAGGGGTCAGGGGCAATTCCGGTCTCCTGCAGATAAACCAGCTCCGCCAGACTGAGTTTGAGTCCGGCATTGCGGATCCAATCAAGGACAACTCTGTCCAATCGGAATACTCTGCTGGTGAGAAACGGAGTTACTGCCGCGCAGCACACGCATCTCGTAAGAATTCTATATTTTGCGAGTGCATCGCTGTCCATCTCATATTCCACCAGACCCATTTGGGAAAGGTTATGAAGCTCACGGAGCAAATCCGGTTTGTTAGCATAGTTAAATTCATAGCGACCGTCAAGCCAAAGCTTTGCCTGGGCACCGGTTAGATTAAAACACTTGCCTCCACGCTCCACGGTCAGGATGTTTTCGGTTGAGCCGTTTTGGATAATACCTTTAGATATGTAAATCATCATCTTCACCTCATGTTCTTTTACTTACATTACACGAGCAAAGGAAGACTTTTACAACTCCCAGACTGAAATTATAAAACGTACATCAATACGACGCACAGTACAATGATGGCAAACAGGCATACCAGGAGGATGGAGATCTTCTTAACCAGTTCCTTATCAATGCCTTCTCGACGCAGGCCCTCATCGGACGGAAGCACGTCATTGTAGTATCCGTCATACCCATCCTCAATTATCTCGGGTTCAGGTGTGACAGGTACCTTTTTTGATTTCTTCTTGCTGGTCTTCTTTTTGGACGCCTGCTTTTTCCCAGACTCACTTTGTTTTGCTTCTGTCTTAGCAGGGGGCAACTCCTTGCCGCATTCAGCGCAAAAAGAAACGGCGCCTTCAATCAGATCGGCACCGCAAAATGGACAGTATTTCATTGTGTTTCTCGCTCCTTTTCCAGAATAATAAAAGTGGATCTGAAATCCAGACCCACTTATCGACGATATAAGTATAACATTTTTTCATTTACTTGTCATCGGCAAAGAATCGTCTTTTTATAGGCAAAATATAGGCACAAAATAGGCACACCCAAGCAAATAGCGTTGAATCTAAACTTTTTTGCTTGTTAGGTGTCACAAAATGTGCTAAAATCTCGTTATATATAATAGAGGACATCGGAAAGGGGTGGTAAGGCAATAGAAACAGCCACACTTTTGACTCTTTCTTAATTCATCCATATTGTTGAAGCTGCTACTATGAGCCTCAATAACATCCTTCTTATTTTATTACACTGTTTCACACCTCCTTACTCCAGGCAATTAAATAACTCTCCATCAATGGCAAATATATTCTCTATGCATATAACGGTTTTGTCCGTAAAGATAACCGTATGCTCGTATTCATCAACTTTCTTAATCACTCCGGTGTGCTTTACGTAGGCACCACCGGCTTTCTTTTTGTCAGCCATGAAATAGGTTACTGTGATCTCCGGCTCTGAATCTGCAAAATCCACCGCCATTTGGAGTTTAGCGTTTAAGATTTCTTTTGTTCCTTCGTCAAGTTCTATACGTTCATCCGTAACACGAGCTTCCTCAAGAACCATTTCTTCATAACCGGTAATTGCCGCAAAAGGAGCAAACCGTGCAGCACGTTCTAACATTGTCGGCTGCGGATGCTTCTTTGAGATATGCGGCGGAAGATCTACAATATCTTCATAGGGGAATTTCTCAGCCATGCTGCACCTCCTTTTCATATAAACATTTTCGAATTTTGCGCCATAGCGCAATTATCGAAGACTACGCCTTTTACGTGTAAAACCACCACTTAATACAAACATGGAAATCGGCACGAAAAATATAAATGGAATGTACGGCCACAAGCCTGGGCCTGGTTTTGCGTAAAGGGATTTGAAAGGAGTCTCGGGGTTATACCATACTTCTATTGGCTCACCAATGTAGTGACTATCGGGAATATTTCCAGAAAACAATTCTTGCCCTTCGTATGTTATTCCATCCACTTCATATGTGTAATATAAGCGATAGGATCTACCTCCACCAACCCCTCTGCTTTTGTAGAATTGTTTCGTATCCGCTAGAACTCCTGCTACCGGTTGCCAGTCTTTGTATTCTTCCTTTTTTATGAAATACAAACCGACAGAAATAATTATAGCCAAGAGTAAAAGTCCAACCGTCTGTATCATTCTTTTTTTCATTATTGTTCACCAATCTAAGCCTTATGACCGCCTATGGAGCGATTACGTTCGATGCCTGTTGCAGCATCCTGATAGCTTGTACCTTTCATAATCGAATTTGGACCAAAACGATTCTTTATATCAAGCACAGCCTTCTGCATTCGCTTCTCGCGAGCTTCATCCGCTTCTCTTTTCTCAACATCTTCCGGATCATCAAAGAGGGTGAGTTGTTCGGCGCCGGCATTGGCTTGAGCCTCAGACTCACTCAACAAATGATTTGCGGTGATGGTGAGCCGGCGTGTCAAAAGCTTTTTATCTACGATACGCTCGAAAAGTTCAACCGTCTTTTCCGTAATCAGTCTGGTAGAGGAAGTATGCTTTCCCATATTGGCAGTTCCTTTGGCATGCTTTGGAACCTGACGTCCATAATGGTCCGTCGTAATTACACCCTTGTATGCAGCTCTGCGTTCCGGATCCGTGAGGTTTTCAATATCGTATCCCACCATCAGCACAATTTGGTCGGTCGTCAGGCCCTTTTCCACCAGTTCTAAGACGAGTTTATCGACCATCTCAAGAATGATGATGCGAGTTTCATCGAAGGTGTACGGACGTGTTAGAACCTGTCCTGAACTTGTACTGGTTGATTCCGGTCTGTAGGATTTAATAGTCGGTATATCTACTGGCTCGCGTCCCCATGCCTGATCAATGAGGTAAACTGCGTTCTTTCCGAACTCCCTATATAGCATTTCTTCATTGTGAATGGAACAACGTGCCACGTCGCCCATGGTGAAGAGACCAAGCTTATTAAGCCTCCGAGCTGTTGCTGCTCCTACCATCCAAAAGTCCGTTAGATTCTTGTGTGTCCACAGGGTTCTACGGTAGGTCATTATGTCAAGTTGAGCTATACGCACACCGTCTTTATCGGGCTGTATGTGCTTTGCGGTGATATCAAGAGCAACCTTGCAGAGATACATATTCTCAGCAATTCCTGCGGTTGCGGTAACACCATAGGTCACAAGAACGTCTCTGATCAGCATTGTTGCAAAATCATGGGCGTTCATTTTGTAGGTATTCAGATAATGTGTTGCGTCAATAAAGACCTCATCAATGCTGTACGGATAGATATCATCCATAGAGACGTATTTAAGGTAGGTGGCAACAATCTTGGTGCTGCACTCACGGTATAAAGCCATTCGGGGAGGCGCTGCAATGTAATCAATTGCAAGATACGGGTTGGCTTTCAGCTCATTGTCATCATAAGAGGAGCCTGTGAACTGTTTTCCACATATTTTTGCTTGCCGTTGAGCATTGGCTACCTTAACCTGCTGAACAGCCTCAAACAGTCTTGCACGCCCGGAAATACCGTGCGCCTTCAGACTGGGTGTGACTGCAAGGCAGATGGTTTTCTCTGTCTTTGAAACGTCAGCCACAAGAAGATTGGTCGTTAACGGATCTAATCCACGTGCAACACATTCGACCGAGGCGTAAAAGCTCTTCAGATCTATGCAAATATAGGTTTTCTTTGACATTACGTCTCAGTCCTTTCGATTTAGTTTTTGGTTAGAATTATTTTGTTGCCATCTAATTCAACGCTGAGAGTCGAGCCATCTTCTAAAGACATTTTTTCTCGAATCCATTTAGGAATAATCACGGTTCCACCGGAGAAAACATTCACTTCCTTTGAATGTAAGCTTTCTCTGCTAACCCCCGGGATGATTCCTGCGTCAATTGCAGCATAAACTGTGGTCTTCGTTGGTATATTTGTATATCCCATTGAATCTAGTTTTAATAACGCTTGTTCAAGTGACAAATTCTCATTCAATAGTAGTTTCGCAATTTTTGCCGCCAATTCCTTATCTTCTGACAGAACAGGTTCCTTGCCCTTATTTTTTAATCCTTTTTTGTAGGATTCCTCAGCATATTCAGGATCATACTGATTTGTTAGAGGGTTTTTACCTCGTTCGATCTCACGATAGACAGAGGCGATATGTATTTCCAAAAGTGAAGCAATCTCCTTCACTTTCTTGCTCTCTGACAAAAGACGAGCCAGCTCTTTCCGCTTTTCAATTGTCATATGCGAATATTCTTTTCCCATATCTTAACCCGTTCTTACTCAATTTCATGCATACCCATTTTATCTCGTAGGTCTACGAGACTTTTATTATACTGGCTTATTACTTATACATATCCTGCAAGGTTACAAGTCTAACTTCACTTTTATCAGCAAGTTCCTGCAGACCTTCTGTAAATCCACCTTTAGAGAAGATGTAATAGTGATATTTTTCTCCTTTACCGAACACATCTGCATAATGCTTTAAGAGTTCCAACTCATCCACACCTACAGGGCTGTTCTTGTATTTACAGGAACCGATGATATACTCATTGCCTTCGACAGGCGTACCAACGACATCAATCTCGACTTCTTTCTTTTCTTTAGAATCGGTGCCCCACCACGAACCGATATCAGATAGCACAACAGGTACGTCCTCAGCATACAGGAACAGATACTCACGACACATCTGCTCAAAAATAAGTCCCATATAGTCTGGGTAATGCTTTTTAATAACCGGATCATAGATTTTATCAATTCTGCCGGCACTGATTGCTGAAATGTGTTGAGGAACAAAACGGTACCAAAAACGGAAGAAGTTATCACCAATGGCATAGATCGTTTTCTTGCCGGCCTTTTCAGTAATAGGTGTCTTCTTAACAAGAATTCCAAGCTCCAAAAGCACCTTTAAATATTTGGCACAAATGGGAGACTCAATTCCCACCTTGGTAGCAATCTCATTGGAACGGGACGCACCACCGGCAACCGCAGTTATGACGGAATTATATATCGCGGGTTCACGAAGCTCCTGCTTCAGTAAATTCTCCGGCTCCTCATAAAGGTAGCTGGAAGTATTGAATAGATTCTCTTTCAGCGCATCATCCACATCACCATCTACATCAAGTTTGTTGATATAATGCGGAATACCTCCGGTAACACCGAAGATAAACGCCTGCTGCTCCGCCGTAAGATCAGGATTAAATTCGGTCATTTCCTTGTATGTCAACGCCTGAATCTTGTATTGCCCGGTGCGTCTTCCGTATAGAGGGCTTTCATAACCCAAAACCTGGTACTCCATAAAGCTCATGGAGGAACCACAGAGGATTAAAAACAACTTGCTGTTTTTCCAAGTATGATCAATGATATGCTGCAGGCGAGAGGAAATAGATTTATTCGCCTTTGCTAGATACGGGTATTCATCAATAACAAAGATTAATCTTTCCTCTTCTGCCATTCTTGTAATCTCGTTGAATGCAGCATCAAAGGTAGGATAAACCGGAGCGGTCTCTGCACCCGAATGCTCTTTCTCATAGATTGCCTTTGAAAGAGCTTCAAGGTTTTCCTGAGATGATGCACTGAGAGCAGAGAAGAATACCGTGGGTTTTCCCTTGCAAAATTCATTTATAAGCGCAGTTTTACCGACACGACGGCGTCCGTATACAACAACGCACTCAAAGTTGCCTTTTGAATATCTCTTGTTCAGGTCTTTCAATTCTTTATCCCTGCAATGAAACATAATCGTTCCCCCTTTATATAAACTTGCGAGTTTTCAACTTACGAGTTTATTATATTCTTTTTCTTTTCAAAAGTCAATAGAATTTGAAAAAAGCGATATGGTTTTGAGGCCACACCGCTTTTCTCTTTGTATTAGAACATCTGCACCGGAGGATTACCGGTGTTACTGCTCTGGGTAGACTGTGCCTGCTGTCTGTTCGCAGGCTGGATAGGATTATGCACGTACCATGAGGCAAGCCACATCTGATAATGCATCTTGGTCATCAGCAAGAGCTCGCTGAACGACTTGAAAGACATATTTACAATGACGTGGTTCTCCGGGTTCTTGCCAAACTTCGGGACAATCAAGCCCTTGGCATCAGTCTCACCGGGACCGCTGCTCGCGATGAAAAGGAAATCTCCCTTGTTTGCGGGTACCAGTTGGGCCACACGGGAAAGACTTTTGCCATCCGGTCTGGAGCGACCTTGCTTCGCCAACTTTTCTGCAGAGGTTCCGCCGAGGCACTCATAAAGAGGCTTGGTATCGCCGTTTTTCTTCTTTGTCTGCAGCATATAGTTCAGCTCGCCGCATTCCAGTTTCCTGCAGAGGTCCAGAAACTCATCCACAGCAATGTAGATGTGGATGTTATTAGTCTGGCGCTGACCTGCAGGTCGATTGACATCATAGGTAGCGAAGGCAAAATGCACTCTTCCGATCGGGAACGAGTCATTCAGGCTCTCAACGAAGCAGTTCTTCGCATCCTTACGTGCTATCTGATAGTTGTTACGATCTTCAGCCATCACACAGCCTCCTCTTTCGGCATTGCCAGAAGCATTTTGAGCATTTCTACGCAACCATCTGCATTCTTTACGAACTGAGGATAGAAATCAATCCCCAAATCATAGTCAAGATACAGCTTGATGTAGATAACACTGATGATTTTATCCATCAACTTGTCATCCAATCCTTTTTCAAGCTTTTGAATGCGCGGACTGAGCATAGAAATGGTCTTCTGCCATTTAAGGAAGTACTCATCCTCAAGAGGAATGCCAAAGGACTCCAACCAATCCTTGACGGTGTGAGTCTCGGAGAAGTCGCCACAATCAATCGGATTGATAATATACTCAACTTTCATCGGTGGCAATTCATCCTTCTCGGCATCTTCCTTGTCGATTCTAATGGCACGTCCCAACGGGAACATTGCACACACTGCCGGCTTTGCATCGTGAATTATACATTTTCTATCTTTCATTAGCGGGCATCGTTTGATAGAACCCCTCGGCTGAAGGCGAACGATCGGCATTCGGGAAGTGCTTCCCAAATAACACTCGCAGTATAATTGCACGAAGTCGTGCGGTGTCATCTGCAGCGCTTGTGCTGCCTTGAATACATCCTGCGGGGACATCAGAATATCCTCGCGGTTGATGCAGCACTTACCGCATTGTGTACAGTGAAATCTGAAGGTATCGTTAATGTCTCGCTTCATAGAATCGAAATTCTCAGCGATATGTTGTAATCTTGGATCACCCATAATTATATTCTCCTATTCTGAAACAGAAGAGACCTGATGACAGGTCCCTTCCTTACTGTGTCGTTTTATTGACAAGATACATTCGCTTCTTCTCGAAGCCACTCCATAAGCAATTGGGTATTTCTCTCATACTGAGGCAGAAATGGCATATCCAACTCATAGTCACCGTATTTGAGTCTCTGGAAACAGACAAGTGCTGTTGTCAGTCTCTCCTTCGGCACCTTTCTGAGTAGACGTGCTATCTCTTTCGCAGAACCGAGATCAGTCCGGAGAAATTCCTTATCTTCCGGGGTGAATCGCTTTTTCATCCACGTTCTCGGATGAACGACAGGCCCATTGAAATGAAACTTGCGTTCAAAAGAAATCAGTGTTTCAAATCCGCCTTCATCCAGTGGCGCCGCAATAAACGGATATGTACGGCAAGCTCTGGGATTAACAGAATGGATCTTACAGCGATTATTCTCATCCAGGAAGATGCACGCGTCATTCTCACCAACGGTTTTGAGAAAATATACGAAATACCCACACTCATCCAGAAGGGCGGGCTCTGCATACAGTTCCAGAACGTCATCCATACACTGAATGGGTTCACCGTGGTTTTGCAGATAACGTGCGATGCGAAATGCATCAAGGGTTTCCAACGGCACCTGCTGCTTTACGTTTCGGCAGCAAGTACCACAGTTGTTGCATTTGAAGTGAATTTGCTCTCTGGGAGCAACTTTGACCAGGTTCTTATAAAGCTCATCCATCGAACTTCCTCCAGGGACATTTATCGCCTTTGAATTTCTTGAACTGTTTAAAGCCGAAGGAATCACAGAAAAATGTTCCGAGACCTTCTGCCCAAACAACATCGGATACGCTCATAGAACGGCCCCTGTAGCCTTCAGGGAGTCTTAAGTTAAAGATTTGGAAGATGTCTTCTAATCTCTTGGCATCTACCTCTCCGTCAAAGACAATCTCATATGGGCTTGAATGAACACCGCCGTGTTTAACGGTCCACTCGTAGTTCATAAACATCAGGTTCTTGTCGTCTTTTTCGGGAGCAATTTGATACAATTTGATTTTCATTGTGAAAACCCTCCTTTGTGGGAAAGAAATTCAGTGTCAAAGATCTGTAGCGTGTACGGATACTCACAGTTGGTATCCTCAGGGAAACGGTTTTTGCCATCGGGAATGACAACACGAAGAACGCTTCGACCGCCCTCATCGAATTCCTGTAAACGCACCGGACAGTCCAGGAATATTCCCTCAACGAGATCTCCGTTATGGAAACGCTCTCCGGCCTGCACACGCAAACCAAGAGTGTTTAGGATACGGCCTATCTCCTGATCAGAACAGTTCAGGACCATTTGGAAGTCCGGATGTCCATACTGGGCCATGCCATGTGTATGACAGTTGCAAGCATACTGTACGAAGCCGTTTTCGACTTCACCACAGCACGCACAAGCAACACCGTTTTTGACAAGGTGGATAATCCAATTAAGCTCTGGCTTCATTGTCTTCACCATCCTTTTCACCGAGGATCCACATACCGTAATCGTCCATGTATTGCGCCTTCCATCTATAACCGAGACGTCCGGCTAAAATGAGGTTGGCAGCTTTCATTCCGATATCTCTTACACTGAACTCGGTCAGTGCAGACTCCGGAAGTGAATCCTGTCTCTCAGCTTCGTTCGCTTTGACCGTTTCCAGTATCTTAAAAAGCTCTGACAACGGAATGCGTTCATCCTGGATGACAATAGCCCAGTATTCTACATCGTTCATACTGGCTCTGCATCGGATTTCTCTGCCGAGCATCTTGCTGATTTCTTCTGACATTATTCGGGATAAACTATCCCAAGTTATTCTGATTGCCTTTACAGGTTCAATCATAAAAGCACCTCCTTAGGCGTCTCCTTCAACCTTGTTGAAAGGAGCATAATGATAAGTATTTTCTTCGCCGAACTTATAGGCGCCAACGCAAAGCTCCTGGCCTGCGCCACGTTCCGGATTATATTCGGCAAAGCATACCCGATGTTTTTCCTCGCTGATTCCGTTCTCCCAATTACATATTGATTGCCGGGAAATCATCGTCATCAATGGCATATGCGCTCAAATATGAGCCATCAGGCAACATAAGAGTGATGGATGGACAGTCCTCTAACCTGAATGACAGAGCCGGCTCGTCAGAAAGTGAGAAGCGCGGCTTCCTTTTCTGACCTGTTGCAAAGCGTCGCCTTGCAGTGTTGAGCTCAGTCTGGAGAGCTTTAAAGATCTGCGCCACCTGGTCGGTGGTGTACTCATAGTTCGATGACCAAGATAGATTACCAAGCAGGCGAACCATTTTGATAATCTTATTGACTCTGGCCTCTGCCAAACGCACAAAGCGTTCGCTCTTTGCTTCCTTTGTCATACTGAGACAGCTCCTTTCGTAAGGGACTGGGATGACACCAGATCAAAAAAGCCCAGGCGTGAACAGTCTATCGTTTCATTGGAATGTTTAATCTCGTGTTCATCACCCATAGGCACTGTGAACTTGAAATCACCCTCCTGGTAGAGCAAACCGATAAAATCGAGCCTTTCAAGCTCATCCTCAACGGTTACGTGAACAACCGCAAGGGTAACAGGCTCGTTATTCTCGCTGCACACACCGATTTCTGCGATCTGCATGTCTCTGAGCTCGTTAATGAGACCGTTACCGTAGACTTCATCGAAATACACACCCTTATATCGGGCTGTAAAGAGACCGTCCTCGATGCCAAACTCGCTTTCGTCCCAGGTCAGAGAAATTGTCTTCCCGTTCTTCAGATTGACCTCAATGTAATCGATGACCAAATCCTTCATTGCTGTTTTTGCTGTAAGGTACAAACGCATACTGACACCTCCTAAAACGGTCCGAAATCATCTTCGGTATCAGGCGCAACTTCAACCGGTGCTTCACTGTAATACCACTCGTAATCTCTTATAAACTCTCTGACTTCAAATAAGCAGAAAGCAATAAAGAGGCACAGGAAGAAGATGCTGCTGACACACTCGAAGATAAGGCCGAGCCGCAATGCCAAAATGATGTTTGATACCCCAACGGGCAAGATGATGACTGCCATAATAAGCATGGCAATGGTTAATCCGAAAGATAACTTTCGCATAGTGATTCACACTCCTTATAAGATAATTTTATATAGTAACGGAAAGCCAATGGCTCCCCGAGAACAAAGGTTGGGGGAACCTTGCGGCTCCGATCTATATAAAAATGCACCCAAAGACAGTAAATCTCCGAGTGCATTGTGACCCTAAGGGCCAAGATTGAATTGTAGAACGAAGGGCATTGCCCTCCAGTCCCATGGGGCTTGTGCTTCCTACCGGAAGAAAGCAGAAGAAAACAAAAAAAGTGCCATTCGCCCATGACGGGCAAATGACACTGTACAAATCTGATAAACTGTGATCCTCTTACGAAGAACAAAGAAACTTAACAAATATATTATAGCAACAGAATGCCTAATAGTCAAGTAGTTGAGCAAAAGAAGGATTAGGAAGCTCCGATGTGGCATCCATATTGATTTCATTCAACTGGATAATTGTAATGCCAATACACTTTGCAAGCATGTGCTCATAGGCATATGTAAAAGGTGTAGATGCGCAGTATCCCGGGATAACCTTCGGGAAGAAGGTGTTTGCTTTCTTAAATGCCCAATAATGAGCAAGCTTCGGGCCTACAGTCTCAAGATGAGACTCGTAATCGGTCACTGCGCCTGTTGTTTCCTTCTGTTCAGGGGAAAGTTGTGCGTAGAAAGCATCTACCTTGGCACATGCTTTCTCATATGCAGGCAGACGGTGCGCTGTACCTTCACGCAGGTAGATCTCCGGGTCAACTTCCAGAGAATTGTTCGCCAGAGGATTCTCGTAATAATCAAGGTTTGCCTTAAAGCCCAAGTATGCTGAATATACTAAGTCAGAGCAGATTGCATCGTGCAAAGCTGCGTCAAGCTCATCCACGGATACGGTAGCATTGTCGCTGAGTTCTTTTCTTAGCATATGGAGGCATTTGTTATAGTTACTGCGGCTCTCTGTAAAGCCGTCAGAGTTCCTCTCCATAAAAGCTATCAATTCAAATAACATAGATTCTTTCTTAAAGCATTCAAACATAGTGTTAAACATCATTCAATTGCAGTATCTTCGATGTAAATCCAAGCGACACAATCACCGTTTATTGAAGTCAGTTCTGTGAAATCTACTACCGGCCCTGCAGGTACCGGTTTGGTTTCTCCAAACTCAGTTGAAACTGTCTCATCGGTATCTTCAGGCGGAGGGACCTCAGGAAACGAGATAAAATCCTCAAGGTCAGAATAGGAATCGGCACTTTCATGCCTCTCTCTGTGCTTCCGGATGAGTTGATATCCGGCGAATACCGCTATAAGGAAGAAACTCAGAGCCAGTATGATACTAATAATCCTTCTCATAGCTTATTTGCTTTTTCCTTCATCTGCCGAGCTGAAGGATTACTATAGATGAGTGTAGTTTGCACGTTACTGTGGCCGGCTTGGTTCGCAACCTCGTGGATACGATACTCACCGGTGTCAAGAGCGTGGCTACAAAAATAATGGCGCAGCATCTTCGGCGTGATGATATCAGAATACTGATTGAAAATCTGATTGATTCTGGACGCTGCCATTCTGTCAGACTGACGGCTCACAAAGAGATACGGGCTCTCAGAGTTGCGGACCTTAAGATACTCGCGGATTGCGTGTACCGTTTTATCATTCAGGTATACGGTACGGTATTTATCGCCTTTGCCCACGATGTAGATCTCTTTGGCAACCAAGTCAACATGTTCCAGTTTGAGATTGACACACTCAGACCGACGTATGCCTGTATAGGTGTACAAGGTCACAATCGCGAAGTCACGTTTGCTGCCGCCTTCGAGGAGTCTCTGGCGGAATGCCTCTACATCTTTTTGCTCAACAGTACAGGGATTGGCATACTGAACCTGCACCTTCATAAAATCGTTCTTCAGGATAGCCATTTCGGTCTGGCATCCGGAGCTGATCAGAAACTCATTGTATGCCCGCAGGGAAGAGAGGTGATTGTTGATTGATTTTGGATGGTAGCTTTTGATGTTTCTCATATAGGAAATGTAATCGAGCACGTTAGCCCGAAACAGTGTGAGGGGTATGGTGCCGAAGCTGTCCACACACCACTGATGATAAATTCGCACCTTGTCGCAGTAATTCTTAGAGGTGTTCTCAGACTTGCCGATGCTGCGCAGGTACTCGTAGAATTCTTTCATATTAGTATCGCCTCCTACTTCTATTACACGAGCAGGGGGTTACGGATACAACAAAAAAATTATGTTTAACTGAGTTCCGTGGAAAACGTTGTTGATTACGTTTAACTCAAAGGCTGTTCAAAAAGAAAATGATATCGGCACTTAAACATAATTAGCATTATATTTAACCCAGTCTGAAACCACAAACCAGAGTGAACCAGATAGTGAATTCACGAAAAGGGCTTGATATTATTCCTCTAAATGAATATAATATTAAACAGTGATCAATGAAAGGAGTATTTGCGGTGGATTACATCTCAACAATCGAAGCCGGCGAAAAATGGAATCTGTCACATCGACGTGTTGCGATCCTTTGCTCCGAGGGACGTATCCCCGGTGTCAAGAAGGTCGGTAACACATGGCTCATTCCGGCTGATGCGGTGAAACCTGCAGATGCTCGTGTGAAGACCGGCAAGTATATTAAATCTCAGTCTGAAGAATAAGAAGCAGAATTTCAAAAAGGTGGTGAGTAGATGTCAAGGCAATTCAGGGAGGCCAGAAAAAAGAATAAATTAAAGTTGACCGCAGCTGCGAAGATGCTGGGCGTCTCTCAACCTACACTCAGTTCCTGGGAAGCCGGGCGCAAATCGCCGACGATCGATAATCTTGCAAAGATGGCAGATCTCTACGGTGTCACAACAGACTATCTTCTCGGAAGGGGAGGTAGCCAAGATACAGAGACCACTCTCCCACTGCCCTATGACCAGCTTCGTGTCTCTAACGGTAAGCCGGTTTGGTCAGATAAATACGGTTGGCTCTTAATCAGCTCATCTGCGCAGGAATTCATTGCTGCGACAGGAGAACATATCCCGTTCGATGCTGCAGGTGAAATCCGAGACATTGCACCACGGTTTGCTGAAGGCGCCATCCCGCAATCAGATGCTTTAACTCAGTCTGAGGTGTGCTCCCAGACTCAAGTGTGGGTGGAACCTATTTCCCCAGACCCAGAGATGCGCGAGTACCTGCGCGGCTGGTATCAGGTCAAGGACCGCTTTGTCGAGAATGAGTATGGCACCAAGTTCTCGCTCGATAGCTACGGCGCCAAGTGGTTGGCATTCAATATGAAATAAATGAGGAAGATTAATGAAAAATAGTTTATACAAAATACTTTGCTTGACACTGGCGTTCTTGATGATCTGCTCAATGTCCGCTTGCAAATCAAACAAAGATAAAAGTGACAATCCAAACTGGTGGGAAGACTCAGGAACCACGTTTGTTTGTAAGGATGGGGACACCGAAAGACTATTGAAGTTCAGGTTGGCGAAAACAGAGATGGATCCTACCATATTTCATTTATATTCTGTGTGTATGGCGGAAGTTCCTGCATCTTGGATTCTATTTCAGATGAAGTGACTATCTCGGAGGAAGACAATCAGAAACTCTATTCGTATACCAGCAAAGACGTCTACGGTGATCAAATTAACATTATCTACACACCGGCCATTAAAACGCTAAGCGTGACGTCATATAACGAGCTTCTTGGAGCTCCATCCAATTATGGTGTCAACTGCTCGGGAACATACATAGTAAATTAAAGCTATTATAAAGAAAGCCTGCTTAGGAATCGATCCAAGCAGGCTTTCTTGTGTTCATAGAGGCTTAACTATAGCAAAAATTCCTGTCGTGTGAATAAGAACGCCACGCTGTTCTGTTACTCATTGGTTCAGTTTTTCTTTTTCTTAACGATAATGACTCCGGCAACTGAGCCGCCGATAACCACAAGCGCTGCAATTACAATGATCCACCAAGAAAAGCCGGAAGACGGTTCCGCCCCCAAAGGCTGTTTTTCGCCGGATGCTTCGCTTTCTCCGGTTGAGATCGTGCTCCCGCTGTTTTCTGTTGGATCCGTATCTTCGGCAGGCTCGCTGACGATCTCTCCGGCTTTGATAACTTCCGTCTCGGTTGCCTTACATACCGTACAGGTAAAGATCCTTTCTCCGTCGGAAGTTTCTGACGGCTCCTTTGTTACCTTGCCTTCATCCCACTGATGTCCGGTTGCGGGAATTTCGGCACGCTCAGTTTGCCCGCAATCGCATTCTCTTGTCTGAATGCCCGGATCGGTGCAGCTCGGCTCGGTAGTTACCATCCATTCTCCGAAAGAATGAGTATGAGGCGCTGCCTTGACCGTCACGATAAAGATATCAAAAGCGTCTCCATAGGCGACTTTAATTTTCTGCTCACCCACGGTGATCAGAGGATTCTTTGTAATCTCCAGTTTGTCGCCGTTCACGGAATCTATGTAGCCCTCAGACGTCCAAATCCGTACCTTCAGACCGGTCAGATCCAAGCGTTCACCGGAGGTATAGACCACCTTGTCGGGGGTGCTCAGTATCTCTATGCTTCCCACGGTCGGCTTGTTTTCCGTGTACTCCACCCGGATCAAACGGCTGTAGACCGGGTTGCTTTTTGTGCTGGATTTGATATTCCAGACTGCATAGCAATAATACACAACACCAACCTGCTGGGGTGGAACAAAAGTTGTGCCTGTCTCGTTGTCAATGGCTTGGATTGTTGCGATATCGTTGACGGTCGTACTGTACCACTGATATTCCAGCGTTCCGCCGTCGGGGGAAGCGGCATTAGTGAACAAGGTAATACCGTCACTGCCAATAGGCATATAACAATCCGGCATTTCCGCTACGATCACGGGCTGTGTCGGTCTCGGACCCGCTGCACTAACCGTTACGGTGGCAGATCCCACAATTGCTAACACCAGCATAATCGCAAAAACAAATCTTTTCATAACTCCTCCTGTGAATTTTTTTATTTTTCTCCGAATTCCAACAGCCCCTTGGAATCTGACAAATCCATATCAAAAAGGCCGTTTCCAATCAGATGATTCGGCAATTTTCCCATCTGTCGAGAAAAGATCTCAGTATGTTCCAGTTCAAAAAGGAAAGATCATTCACTTTTTTCCCAATAGGGATAGTCTGAAAACACAAACTTTCCCGCAGCGTTTTTCTCTGTCGGCAGGTCAACATAGAGCTTGCTGCCGCTTGGCGGCATTTTCACAGCGATCACAACCGTAAATTTTCCGTCGCCTTCGTCCCGAACGCAGTCCACACAGCTGTTGTAAGAGGCTTCGCCCTTGCGCTTCTTACAAGCTACATAGACATCGCCCTTATATTCAATCAGTTCTTTATCGGCAAGAGCACGATTAAGCGTTTTATCGGTAAATTCCTCCGAAAAAACCTTTAAGAATTTTTTGCGTACACCTTCGATCGTGTTTATATAATCATACGGAGGAAACATAGGCACATAATTCTTCCGCTTGAACCGTAGAGGCTTCGCACTACCCGAATACTCACCCGCAAAATTCAAGCTCAGCCAAAGGCTTCTCGCTTCATCTGCCATTTTCCTCGCATCTGCGTAATATAGGACTGTTCCGTCCTCAGGATAAAATGCATACCCGTTTACACCGTGAAGACTTTCAATTATGGCAAGCTTATCGTTTTCATAATTATTCCAAATCGCAACAGCTTCCTCGGAAACATTTTTCGCATATGAAGCTATTGAATAATTGTCGCGTGCCGTAATAAATCTGACATCCTCGTCCGAAACAAGCCGCCCGACTTCTATTCTTCCTTTATAGGAATCTGATGAATAACCATATGTATCGTTGTCGATTATAAAAAATGTAAGTTCACTTCCGTCGGTTTTATCAACATAAAACGCCACCTGGTTTTCGGAAAAGCTTGCCGTAACGGTACCCACCCAGCTTTCCGGCAGTGTGATCTCATAGGTGCCTTCGGAAAACCGTACCGAGCTTATTTTTTCAGTCGTTATGAGCTTACAAAGCTCCTGCGCAAATGACGAATAGTTTTTCGGAAAGCTGTTGGTTCCTCGGGCGTTTATCTCCGTCCCGTCCGTCAACACGACCTCAAAGCTCATACCGGTACCGTCAAGGGCCTGGGAATCGTGCCCGCGAAAGCCTGCCCATTCCGCTATTTTATAGTTACCGAATACTGCGCACAGCTTTTGAAAAACGCTCTCATCTGCGTCAATTGCGCGAACGACATTGCGGCACTCCACATTTCCGGAGGTCTTATCATCCCACATTTCCGTGCTGATGTAATACTCTAAATGAACGCCGTTCTCCGTTTTGTATCCCTCATAAACACGGTGCTGTGCCGTCATATCGGTTTGCACCAGCTTAAAGCTTTTGAAATCCATAGGATCCCCTCCGTAATAATTATTATCATTATTACTACAATTGTTACGCTTTGAAGCGCAAGCGGAAACGGATATTAAAAAAATGAATACCAAGATAAAACATAAAAGTAGCTTTTTCATTTATCCTTCCTTTCCGAAAGGTACCGAATCCCATTCGGTGCCTTTCGGAAAGAAGCTTGCCGCAGCAAGCCTCTCCCGCATAGACTATGACATTTTCGGAAAACCGAGATTGTATGCGCCGCAAGCGTAGAGCTTGCCGTTCTTAAACCAGACATGCAGCACTCTTGCTTTGCTTTTTGCAGCATACCATGAATAAATCTGCGCCTCCCGCTCAGCATCGTAACGGTACTCCGAAGGATCAACACCGATATGTGCGATCACATCCTCAAGGGTAAAATCGGCCTGTTCTGCGGCAAAGAAATAGTTCAATCCTCCGAAATATTCCTTGAAGGTCTCTTTCAAAACCGATTCATCGGCTCGATTTTCGCTTATCGTCTGCGCTTCTGTTGATTCAAGGTCGAGGTTATACGGATTATCGACATTCATTGTATCACCTTCACCGTTGTAAAAAGTCGGGTCAGACTCTTTCCAGAATAATCATTCCGTGTTCATACAGCAGACAGCCGTCCTCGGTGATCGGAATCTCCGCGAAAGAGTCAACCTTCTCCCCGAAAACCTCACCCTCGATCTTCGTGTCGTAATAGAATTTGCCGTCCGCTTCCTTCCATGTGGTGCTTTCGATGGGGGCATAACCGTCCTCGCGGACAACCGCCCCGTGCTTGGCGGCCTCCTCGCGCATTTCCTCCGGCACAAACATGAGCGTGTTGAGCACACCGTCCTCGGCAAACTCCGTCCGGTACTGCATCATTTCAACGGCGCCCTCAAATCTCTCATCCTCCGGCGGGTTATCGGGTGTGAAAACCTTCTCCCCGTCCGGTGTAGGCATACGGACTTCCTTTACTTTCCAAATTCCGCGAATATCCATCTTTATTTCCTCCTTCTCATCAAATCATCAAGCCCACGGATCGGCTGACTTCGGCGTACGCACGCCGGTCAGCAGATACTGCTCCCACAAAAACCACTTGCCGTCAGACCCGCGTTGACGCATCTTGATGGGACGGGGATCGTCCGCACCGCCACAGGGAATAAACAGCTTCATATAGCCCTGCTCCTCGCCGGACACATGATTGCTTTCAACGACAATTGTATACGGCTCAGTAGGGGTGTAGTTGTTTTCCGGTGTGGAGCCGGAGAAATAAGTGAAGGGCAGATAGGTCTTGCCGTCGCGGAAACGGTCGTTAAGGAAGGAAATTTCCTGTCCGTTCAGCGGACGGGGTCCCCGCAGCCAATTCAGCATCTCGGTACCGATGTGCTTATCCGCCGCGTATGCACAGAGGGCAAGAACCGTAAGTGCTGCTGTTTTGAACGGCGTATCGAGACTTGCCTCGGGTAGCGCCTGCATTTCGGCAAGGCTTTCCGGCAGTGACGAGAAGGTGAAGGTCTCCCGCTTGTTGCCGATGGATCGTGCGGTGGTGCTCACCGCCTGCTGGGCTGTGCTTTTCAGTTTGTCAAAGATACTCATGGGTCATCTCTCCTTTATATAATTTTTTATTGTTGCTTTTTCTTGCGGGCGAAGCTCGTATTAGAATTTGCCTCCTCCGCCACCATGGGTCGAGCCGGAAGAAGAGGTGTGCGTGCTGCTCCCTCCGCCTGAATCGTTGTCTTTCGGTTTCGCAGTGCGTGTGACTGTGTTATACAGGAACAGATCGCGGCTCTCGGTGATGTTCATGCTGCCGGCTTTCATATAACTGTTCGCCGCCGGCTGAAAACGGACCGTTTTCAACTTTGCTTTCATCCTGCCCACTATGATGAGGGAGAGGATAAAGCCCGCAACGATGGCAATGGGAATCCAAATAAGGGAAAGCGGCTCCTTGGGTAGGTTTTTTACATCGTAAGGCTCGCCGGTTCTTGCCTGTGTGATGAAGTCATCGCAAAGATAGGCGAATTTATCAAAGGCACCCGCAAAATTACCGTCAGACAGCTCTCCTTTTATCTGCTTGCCGATATATTCAATGCCCGCGTCTGTAAAGACTGTAATGCCGTAGCCGCAGGTGGATATGTACCAGTCATTGTCCTCGACGCTGATAAGGAGCAATGCGCCGTCCTTGCTTTCACCGTAACCAAAGTTGCTGTAATCGTAAATATCATCGGCATAATCCCGCGGGGTTTTCCCGTTCAATGCGTCAGTGGTCAGCACGATAATGTCCATTTTCTGACGCTCGCTGAGCTCATTAAGCTTTGTCACGAGCGACGCTTCCTCGTTGTCAGAGAGCAGCCCCGCCAAGTCCTGCACGCGCTCGTATTCACTTGCGAAACCGTCCGTCTGCGCAAAAGCGGGAGTCGCTATACAAAGGCACAGAACGAGCGAGAACAACAGTGTCAGTACTTTCTTTTTCATTCCGTCCCCTCCTTAAATCAGCCCCATCAGGTGCAACGCCCATGCGACGCCGTAGCAAGCCGCTGTGAATATCGCCGCCAGCAAAAACGTCCAGCGCTTGGCTGCAGCCTTATCCACCGGCAGATCACCGACGAATTTCCCGGTCTGCCCGTTCATGGCAAAGGTGTATTGGTTGCCGTTCCACGTTGTGTTGAGCAACCACACGGGATATAGTGCATAGCGTGCCTTACCGCCGCGGAACTGCACACTGCTGTATTCCGTCGTGACCGTGGTATATCCCTGCACCGTTCCGGCAAAGGTATCCTCGGTAGAGCGCTTGACGCGCTTGTTAGCACGGTCAATACTCGTCTCGGCAGTCACATCGTATTTATCCGCCAGATACCCTGCAAGATACGCTGTCTGAAAGTCCACCGCCTCGGAAAAATCGTATGGTTCAATAGATTCCATGAGGTCATCTGCCATTTTTGACGAGCCATCCACCGGGACATGCTCAAAGCCGATGCTCCCGCCGCGATGTGCCATATAATAGCTGGTTTCCGTATAATTGTAGTCGCTGTCACTCCAGGTACGCACGCGGGTGGCGCGATAGCGAATCTGCGCATCCACATCGGTATCGAAAAGCCAAAAAGGAACATAAATTCCCTTGATCTCATCAATGTGGTTTTGATCCTTAAAAATTTTAGGCAGCAGCCGCTTACCGGTCAGGTGCTTCATCAGCCCCGCTTTTGCCGCCTTTTTATCCAGCTTGAACGGAATGACAAGATCCGGCTTGAGAGCGCCTGAGAACTGGCCCATCATCACCACGGGATTGCCGCAAAAAGGACAAGCTGTAGCTGCCAGGTTGGCGTCGCCGACGATCTCGCCTCCGCAGGACTTGCACACATAGGCGCGCAGGCCGTCGGTTTCTCCCTCCTGCCAGTCTCCTCCGGCAGTGGTTTCCCATTCCATATTGTCATTTTTTTCGCTCTGCAGCTCGGCGTCGTAGCTTGCCAGCGCCTCCATTTCAAACTCAGTGTCGCAAAAAGGGCACTTCATCTTCTGGAGTGTGCTGTCAAAGGCTATTGCGCCGCCGCAGCAGGGGCATTTATATTCCTGCAAGGTTTGCATGAAAAGATCTCCTCTCTCAAAAAATTCACCCATTAAATGCCGCAAGAGCCGCATCTGCTTTCTGAATCCACTCGGTGCGGTCGCCGTGGATTGCGGCATCCAGGGAGTCGATGGCCTGCGCCGCCTTGTCGCCGGCATCGGCTTCTCCCTTTACCGCGGCAGAAAACCCTGACGCTATATCCTTAACCGCAGTCATCTGCTGCTTCCAAACATTTGAGGCGTTGCCGAGTGTATTCTGTATGCCGAACAGCGTATCAAAGTGTTTTTTCAGCTTTTCGAAATCCTTGAAATTATTCATGGGGAGAACAAACTCGTAAAGACCCTGCGTATTGCTAAAGCTGAGCCTTGCAAAAGGCTTTTTCTCGGTCTTATCGCCGTTTTTAACGAGCTGCTCCTCATACTTATAGCTAAGCAGATCGGCAATGCGGTACACACAGGCACGGGTGGTCTTGCCGAACATCATAAACTTGTAATCATTCTGGATATACGCCATCAGTCCGATATCCTCCGCTACATAGAGATAGGTGCCGAAGCGCTTCAGTTTTTTGCTCTTATCCTTTGTTTTCTCCCGCGGAATGAAATAGTGTTCCCACAGCTTGGTGCCGCGCTCCACCTGTGCAAGATGCGCCTTGACACCCGGAAGATTGCTATGCACATAATCATATGACTTGAAGCCCTTTTTTCTGCAATTCTTGCGGCAAATACAGTTGCCGTCCGACAGCTTTTGAGTTTGGATCAGATTGATATCCGCACCACAGATAGCGCATTTATTAGCCATAATTCTCCTCCTTTTTTCGACATCGTCGGTTTGTTTTTCAGTTTTCCTGCTTTGGCAGGATGCTGTTCAGCTCGTTGCTGTATCCGGCGAAGTGTCTGCTGAACTTTCAGCCGCCTCATAATACCTATCGGCAAGCGCATAGAGATAGTTAAGCGCCCTGTCACCGAGCATTGTTTCCTTCTCTATCGTGTTTCCGTCAGAGAAGGTCATTCCGGAGCTGCGCGCCGGTGCATCGGAGCTTCTAAAAATCCGTATCGGATCACGATGCTTGTAAAGCTTTTCTATTTCGCCGTCCTCACAGATAATGTGAAGGAAAGCCTCCGCATCCTCTGCCGTTATCGGGAAGGAGCCGAACGAGGTGTAATGATCCTTCTGACGTCCCACAAGACAGTCTGCAGAGAATAACCAGCCGTCTTTTTCTTTTTTCAGGGCGAAGGAATACACAGGGTTCATTTCCGTGCCGTAATAAGCGGTATTGATTAGGACGACATCATCGGAAGTGTATTTTTTACCTCCGCCGCAGCCGAAAAGCCCGAAAACCGGCAAGAGAGCAAACACAACAGTCACAACCTTACATACGGTGTGCTTCATAATTTACTGAAGCGGTCTGCCGCACTCCGGGCAGAATTTTGGCATACCCTGTCCCGCCGAGGGTCTCCACCCGCAGTTTGTACAGCCGGAGCTGACTACGGGCTTGGCTGTGCCGCAATTTGCGCAGAATTTTCCGCTGCTTTGCGCGCCGCAGGACGGGCATACCCATGTCTCACCGCCCATGGCAGTCGGTGCGGAGGCAGGTCTTTCCTGACGGATGCCCGTGTTATCCACCCGATTCATCGTGCCGCCGCCGTCCCAAACCCGGTTTCTGTTATCCCGGCGCATCAGAATATCCGCAAGCTTGTGCATTCTCTGCTCATATTGGCGGTACAGGTCGGTATAGGGGCTGTCGGGGCGGTTGCCGTCGCTCAGCTCCAGCTCGATCTCGTCAAACCAGGGTGAATCCACTCGAATCGTTATATTGAATTCATAGTCACATGTATAACGCGGAGGAACATAACTCTTCTTATTTCCGTCGGAGTCCTCGTAATAAATTTCTTCCTTGTTTTCTTTAATATCTGTGTTTACCCCGAGTACCTGCGAAAACGCAATAAGGTCGGGGTTGCTGCTGCGCCAATTGGAAAGACCGGTAACAACGAACCGTTCCCCTATGGGATCGATATATACCTTTTTGCTTCCGTCAAAGGTGATTGACGGTAAAAAATCAGCAAGCTTCTTTTCGTTTTCCGCACGGTAAGCAAGCTGGCGCTTGATGTCCTCTACGGTCGAGTTCCGCCGTTCGCTGAAAAACGGCGAGAGTTTTCTTGCACAGTCCTTGCAGAGATTCCCGTCCTCCAGCTTGCGGTTTCCGAGAAGTCCGATTTTCTCACCGCAGATGTCGCAGTATTTTTTGTCAAACAGTCCCATAATGTGATCCTCCGTTTATTAATTATTTTTCTGCACAATCCATTTTGCATTGTTGACCTGTAAGCCAAACCCACAAAACGAACAGCAGTTGTTTTCATCAGGCATAAAATTGGCGCCGCAGGACGGGCAATCCTTTTCGGTAAAGAACTCGCCGTCTGCCTTTCGTTTTTCGGGATATCTTGCCCTTTGCAAGATCAATCTCTTTTTAAATTTTTCTGTATACGGCTTTTGATTTTCGGGAAGAAAGGTTTTTGTTCCGAAAATGTCAGCCGTAACGGTTGTTGTTTCTTCTGTGTGGGTAACTTTTAATAGCTTGATTGTACCAACGCTGAAGTCAAGCAGGTTTTCAACGTTTTCATTTTCCCAAAAATATTCGTTTAAGCAGGCTCTGAGATAATTTTCGGAATATCTTGTGATTTTTCCGGCAAGCCTTTCTTGCTTGACTCTTCCGTAGATAATCGGTGTGATGATTACTCCGAAAGCCAGAACCGCCGCACCGACTCCGACAGCAAGAGAAATCTCGGTATCCTCGATTAAATACAAACACAGGAACACACATAAGAAAAGTATGGAGCCGGACACAAGAAGCTGTAAAAATCTTTTCAGGTTTGTACTGATAGATTCGTAAATCTCAAACGCCTCGGTCTGCCAATCGTAAAACTCGTTTTTAATAACGGCGCCGCAGTATTCACAGGTCACCTGCTGACTATCAAGCTTGACTCCTGCACCGCAGGACGGGCAGGTTATGCTTAACATATCGTTATAATAACTTTTCTTTTTTTCTTTTTGATCGGTGCGGCGAATGTGCCTTGATTGAAGTATTCTGAGATACGAATTCTTGCGGTATATCTCATGCTGAACCTTGTTGTCTTCGGTTGACTCAAAACGCTCCAGTGTGCTGCACTTTAAAACCGATTCACGCCATTCTCTGCCGTCATCGTTCCATGTTTCAAAGTCATTTTTAGGAACGGGAACAACATCCGTAATGTAAATTCTGCGGCAAAGCTTATTCCTATTAAGTCTGTTGATTTGACTGACGATTTTATTTCGGAATGCCATATCCATTCTTGCCGGAAGGAGGTCCTGATCCGCATTCCCCAGCGGTATCAGAATTCTTTCAAAGGCTTTTCTTATATCTCTTCGGATTTTTGAATTCTGAAGGGGAGTATCCTTTTTCGCAAGCAATCTTTCCAGTTTGGCTTTTTTGGAATTTTCGGAAGAGTATTCCGAAAAGTCTATTGTAAGTATTCTTTTACCGATATAGAATGTACATAATATAGCAAAGGAAGCCGCAATAAACAGTGATGCTGATAAATCCATAAAAATACCTCTGATTTATTCCTTGCTGATTATTTCGTTTCCGCTTTTCTTTTTACGGTTGTCTTTTGCAATGTCGCATATCATTATAAAAACAAGGAACAAGCCGGCGGGGATTGCCGCACAACAAAGCAGGAAATCAACGGGATTTCCCTCAGGAGCAAGCTTATAATCGCCTTTTGAGGTTTTATAAACCTCGACGTTTATTGTGTCGCCTTTTCTCAGTTTATCATAGGTATATTTTTTTGCGTAGCTGCTTGAACTTGACCAGACACGTTCTTCATATTTTCCCTTATAGGTTTTTCCGTCAATAACATATGAAACTTTAAATTTATATGTTTTATACTTAACATCGCCGGAATCATCCTTAGTGTTGTGGGTTGAAATGTCATCAATGACGGCGGAAATTTTCTGTATATCGGTTGAGTTTTTATATTCCCTGCTGTCGGTACGGCTTGAAATTATACCGATAATTCCGGCGGCAATTAAGCCGATACCCATAAGCAAAAGCAATACGGAATATATATCTTTTTTCTTTTTTTTCGGCTTTTCAGTCACAAATGTGCCTCCTTTGGCTTACAAATATAAAAAACCTATCATGCCGCCGCAAAAGCCCTTCGGCGGTATGAACGGCTTTTTTTGCTTAAGCCGTTCATACCTGACCGAAATAA
>CAZSWC010000005.1:0-52925 GCA_964610665.1 uncultured Lachnospiraceae bacterium | reverse complement strand
TGGTTCATTTAACTCTAAATTATAATAAAAGGAAGGTTTATAAAAGATAATGAAATTACAACAGGTATTAAGTCATGTAAGAAAAGCCATTGATGACTACCAGATGATTCAGGATGGCGATAAAATTGCCATTGGTATTTCCGGAGGTAAAGATAGTCTTTGCTTATTATATGCATTACATGGATTACGCAGATTTTATCCAAAAAAATTTGAAATCATTGCCATAACTGTCGATTTAGGATTTGGAAATCTAAATCTGGAAAAAATCGTAGAATTATGTAAAGAATTGGATGTAGAATATAAAATAGTAAAAACTGATATCGGTAAAATTATTTTTGATGACCGCAAGGAAACGAATCCCTGTTCTTTATGTGCAAAAATGCGCAAAGGTGCCTTAAACGATGCTATCAAGGCCTGTGGCTGTAATAAGGTGGCTTATGCCCATCACAAAGATGATGTAGTGGAAACCATGTTATTATCCTTAATTTATGAAGGCAGATTTCATACCTTTGCTCCGGTAACTTATTTAGACCGCATGGATTTAACCGTAATCCGCCCTATGCTGTATATGAATGAAGCTGATGTTATCGGTTTTGTAAATAAATATGACGTTCCAGTAGTAAAAAGCCCTTGTCCTGCAGATGGACATACGAAACGGGAATATGCAGGACAATTATTAAAGCAATTAAATACAGAAAATCCCGGAGTAAAAGAAAGAATGTTTACCGCCATCTGTAGTTCAAATATTAATGGATGGAATCTAAATAAATAACTATACTATTACAAAGAAAGGAAACTCGTGGCTATTATGGAACAGCAAAATTATCATGATGAAATAAATAAACAAAATATTCGTAAGCTTCGAGAAATACTGACTACTCTCCCACCCTTCTGCCGTCAATTTTTTCGTGGTGTGGAAAATATTTACGGCAGTCGTACAAAGCTTGCTTATGCATATGATTTAAGAATTTTCTTTGATTTTCTTCATCAAAACCATTCCTTTGGAAAAACCATGGAAATTATAGAATATCCTTTGGAAATTCTTGATAAAGTGAAAAGAGAAGATATCGAGGATTATATGGAATATCTGTCTTTATATAATAAAACTCTGGAGGAAAATCAGGAAACGGATGTTACAAATGAAGAACGTGGAAAAAGTCGAAAACTTGCTTCTTTAAGGAGTTTTTATAACTACTTCTTTAAAAATGAATTAATCCAGACCAATCCTGCCGCCCTTGTTTCCATGCCAAAGCTTCATACAAAAGAAATTATACGTCTGGAACCTAACGAAGTAGCTCTTCTTTTGGATCAGGTAGAAGCCGGAACAAAACTAACCAAAAAACAAAGTGAATACCATGCAAAAACTAAAGTTCGCGACCTGGCACTTCTTACACTACTGCTGGGCACAGGAATCCGTGTTTCGGAGTGTGTCGGACTAAATATCTATGATGTAGATTTTGAAAATATGGGAATCAAAGTAAGACGAAAGGGCGGATATGAAGAAATCGTTTATTTTGGAGATGAAGTGGAAAAGGCACTTTCTGATTATCTGAATCAACGAGAAATGATAATTCCGGTTTCCGGACATGAGGATGCTCTGTTTCTGTCCATGCAAAATAAACGTCTGACTGTCAGAAGTGTAGAAAATCTTGTAAAAAAATATTCTTCTTTAGTTACTTCACTAAAAAAAATTACACCTCATAAGCTTCGCAGTACTTACGGCACCAATCTCTACCAGGAAACCGGAGATATTTATCTGGTGGCAGATGTTTTAGGACATAAAGATGTAAATACTACCAGAAAACATTATGCTGCCATGCAGGATTATAATAAACGTAAAGCGGCCAAGACTGTAAAGTTAAGAGAACCTTAAAGCTTAAAGTTTTCCATTATAAATTTCAGGAAAAGTTCTTTTCAATTTTATGAAATATGCTATAATCGTTTAGGATATATATGTATTTAAATGGATAAAATTGAAATAAATTATTTAGGTAAGAAAGGGAATTTATAATGCCTGCAACAGTTTTTAAATCAGAAAAATATTATTATAAAGCAGACAGCTACTATATAAAAGCTGCCTGTTTATTTATCTCCATATGTCTTTTAATTGCCTGTCCCATAGCTGCTTGTTATATTAATTGCTGGGATACCCTTTTCATAGATTTCTATCAGATTCTAACCATGCCTTCCCCACTTGTCACTGATTATTTTAACCTTGGCAATCTGGCATCCACCTTCCTGAATGCAGGTTTATGTGGTATATCATGTACATTTATTATGATTCTTAACAAAACAGATTGCCCGCCCAGTTTTCTGGCCGGATATTTTTTAGTTATTGCCCATTGCTTTTATGGATTAAATTTTTTAAATATGTGGCCTCCCATATTAGGCATTTATTTATTTTGCAAAACCATGAAATTTCATTTTAATGAAAATCTGGATATGGCGATGTTTTCTACGGCTTTTGGTCCTTTTATCAGTGAAATGTTGTTTCGCTATCACGTAAATCGGGAATATATCGTTTGGAAAACACAAATCAGTTTTCTGGGATTTTTTTATGCGATTGTATTCAGTATTTTTCTTGGATTTGCTATTCCGGCGATGCTTCCCGGTGCTTTAAGACTGCACAAAGGATTTAATCTGTTTAATGGTGGACTGGCATTTGGACTGTTAGGATTATTTATTTATTCCTATATGTATAAAACTTTTGGAATCAATGCTCCAAAAACCTACAAAAATGTAAATGTAACCTATGGAATTTTTGGAAAATCATATGCTGCATTTATTATTATTTTCTTTCTTATTATTTTTCTTTCCTTTTTAATAAGCGGTTGGTTTATGAACGGAAAAAGTTTTGAAGGATATGAGGAATTGACACATTCTACGGGACATCGTGTGAACTTCTTTGAAAAATACGGACCTGCACTTGTATATATAAATATAGGCTTCTATGGTTTGATGATGTTAACTTATTTTATATTTGTGATTGGGTTAACCAAAGGAGATGGTTTTACAGGTCCTACCACCGGAGTTATTCTGGCATCCGTAACTTTTGTCTCCTTAGGACAACATCCACGCAATGTTTGGCCGGTTTTGTTCGGATATATTCTTTTATTTGCCTGTGTTGCTTTCTCCAGAACTATTTTTGGTCTGGAACTGCCCTGGACTTTATCAACACAAACTTATATGAACGGAGCAGCCTTTGCAACCGGTCTGTGTCCGATTACCGGCTGCTATGGCCGTCGATATGGTATTCTGGCAGGAATTATGTGTGCCTCAATGTGCGCCTCCACAAGTGCCATTCACGGTGGATTTATGTTATATAATGGCGGATTTACTACCGGAATTACTGCATTAATACTGATTCCATGTTTAGAATACTATTATCATAAGGACTTACGTACAAGAATGTAATTTGTCTCTTTTTCTTATATTCACAGGAAGAACTTTCTGATGGTACTGATTTCTATTTAAACTCTGAAGAATAATAAGGAACAATCAGAAAACTTCCTGCCGTAATCTCTTCACAATATAATCCATTTACTAACATTACTTCTGAAATATAATCATTATAATCTTTGTATTTTTCCGGGCAAAAATAGGTTTTTGCAATATCCTCTAAATTCTCACCATATTGCACTTCAATATTAGTATAGTATTTATATAAAATAATCTCTTCTTTATCCTGTGCTTTTGCCCCTAATGCAAATCCTCCAACAGAAAGGGAAATTATGAATACTATTGAAAAAAACAACATTGCTAGATTTCTTCTTAATTGACGTATTCTTCTAATTTTGTTTTTTTGAATTCTGTTTTCGCTTTTCATTTTCATTTCCTCATAAGTGTGTCTGTATTTTTCTTGTTAATATTTCAAATTGAGAGAATATAATATTCTAAACTCACAAGAACATTTGTTTTCGAACCTTTGTTCTTGTAGGTTTTATTATATCGAACGTATATTCTGTTGTCAATAATATTCTAAAAAAAAATCGAACAAATATTTGGAATATATGTTTGCTTTTTCTTCTTTTCTTTGTTATACTTTAATTATAAAAATTCATTTGGAATGTGATTCATCTATAACACGTTTATGGGAATATATAGAATTTGAAAGGAGTTCAATACATATGGCAAACGGTAAGATAAGTGCAAAACAACGTGAAATTCTGGAATATATTAAGAGCGAGATTTTAAGTAAGGGGTATCCTCCTGCAGTGCGTGAAATCTGCGAAGCGGTTCATTTAAAATCTACCTCTTCCGTTCATTCACACTTGGAAACATTAGAAAAAAATGGCTTTATCAGACGTGACCCAACGAAACCAAGAGCCATTGAAATCTGTGATGATAATTTTCAGATGGTAAGAACGGAGACTGCCAGTCTTCCGGTTATTGGAACCGTAGCTGCCGGAACTCCCATTCTGGCAGAAGAAAATATTGATTCTTATTTTCCTGTTCCTGCAGAAATGGTTCCCAATGGTGAGCCATCTTTCGTTTTAAAAGTAAAAGGTGATTCTATGATTAATGTTGGAATCTTTAATGGAGACCAGATTTTTGTACAGCAATGCAATACAGCCCAAAATGGCGATACGGTAGTGGCATTAATTGACGATTCTGCTACAGTAAAGACCTTTTATAAAGAAAAAGATCATATCCGTCTTCAGCCGGAAAATGATGACATGGAACCAATTATCGTTGAGCATTGTCAGATTCTCGGGAAAGTATTTGGTGTCTTCCGCTATTATAAACATTAATTAAGAAGGAACGATTCTCAAAGGATACAAAAACCTCCAAGCCTTTAATGACTTGGAGGTTAAATTTTATTCATTATTCTGTCATCTATTTTCTGAAGTCTTCAGTACTTTTTATCTTAGTTGATACTTTCCAACAACTTGCCATCTTTCCAAATGCGCTCTAAATCATAAAAATTACGGCTTTCTCTATCAAAAATATGAACTACCACATCTATAAAGTCCATTAAAATCCAGTTCGCTTCCTCATAACCTTCCACCTGCTTTAAGTGAAAACCGGCTTTATGCATTTTCTCTTCAACCGCATCTGCCATTGCCTGAATCTGACTTCTATTGGTTCCTGTAGCAAGGATAAAATAATCTGACAGTGGAGAAACTTGACTGATATCAATAACTTTAATATCTTCCCCTTTTTTATCCTCTAAAGCTTCTACAGTATTTTTCATCATTACTTGGACTATATTCATTCTTCACTCTGTTTCCTTTTATAGTAATTATAGGTTTCTTGCGTCATAGGATCTATTTCTTTATTGCTGTCTTTTAAATGGATTAACGTATCTTCCAGAATTTGAAGTAATCCTTTATCTAAATCCTGAAAACACAATCTTCGTACCTCATCTAAATTAGAAGCATGATTCCTGCCAGGCTCAATATAATCAGATATATACACGATTTTCTCCAATAAAGACATTCCGGGACGCCCTGTTGTGTGATAAATGATGGCATTCAAAATCTCTTCATCTTCTACTTCATATTTTGTTTTTGCCAGATAGCCGCCTACCTTGGCATGCAGTAAAAAAGGATTCCTTTGCTCCGCTTCATTTATCGTTATATTATTTTTTTTACAAATATGAATTTTCTTTTCATTATCCATACATTTTGCACAGTCATGAAGCAAACCGGCAATTTCCGCTTTTTTGATATCCTCACCATAGCACATAGCTAAAGCTGCAGATGTATATGCAACACCTAAAGTATGCTCGTATCTTTTACTATCTAAACTCTTTACAAGCTGTTTCTTCATTTTATGCATATCTGACATATTCATACCATAACCCCGGAATCAAACATTTTCTTCCTCTATATAAAGATGTTTCTTTTTAATAACTTCTGCTGTTTTATAATGTGTCATATAACGGATACTTTTTCCATTTCTGACACGTTCCCTAATCTGGCTGGATGATATATCTACACTTCTGGAATGTAATCTGATAATCTTGGTATTATATTTCTCTTCCAGTTTTTTTATTTCATCTTCTAATTCATCTTCACTATATCCGCCGCGAATTGCAACTGCCACTGTTACTTCACCAAAAATTTTTTCTGGGCACATCCACTTATCTATCATAAACAAACTGTCTGCACCAATCATAAAGAAATATTCAGTATCGGGATTTTCCGCCTTTAAAGTGGCAATGGTTTCATAAGAATAGGAATTTCCGCCTCTGTCCACTTCTATTCTGGATAATGCAAAATGACTGTTGTCTTCAATTGCTTCACCAACTAAATCAATTCTCGTCTTAGCATCTAAAACATCACCATATTCTTTCATATAGGAATTACCGCTTGGCACAAAAAGAACTTCATCCAAATCCAATTCCTCATATGCGTTTTCTGCTAAAATCAAATGTCCTAAATGAATCGGATTAAAGGTTCCGCCCATAATACCTACACGTTTTCTACTCATATCCTATACTCTCCTTCAAAATCACTCATTGTTTATATTTTAACACTCTTTTTGTATTAAATCAAGTACAATGTGGCAATGCATCCAGATATTACATAGGTAAGATAATTTTAGGATTTTTCTTATCCGGTTTATATAATACAATCTTCTTACCAATTACCTGAACAACCTGAGAACGTGTTCTTTCTGCAACAACCTGTGCGATTGCCTTTGGATCATCCATACAATTTTTTAATACTGCAATTTTTAATAATTCCCGATTATTAAAAGCTTCACTTATAGCTTCAATCACTTCTGGAGTTACACTTCCCTTTCCAATCTGAAAAATAGGGTCCATGGTACTGGCAAGACTTTTCAAATATGCTCTCTGTTTACTTGTCATTTTTATCACGTATTCCTTTCTAAAAAAGGACTGCCGCTAAATACCGCAGCCTTTTTTCCTTCTTATTTATAGTAATCAAATTTATGTCCGTAAATTCTAACTGTATCTCCTTCTGAAATACCAAGTTCTTCTAATTGTTCTAAAATGCCATTTTCTTTTAAGAAATTTTGGAAGAAAGCAAACCCTTTTTCACTTTCTAAATTTGTATAACCTAACATTCTTTCGATTCTTGGTCCTTCAATAACATATTCTGCTTCCTCAGCATCATATTCTACCGTAAATGGCTCATTTCCAAATCCTGCAAATTCCGGAAAATACTCTTGTTCAAATATCGTAACGGTATCGTCTGTATGGTCTAACATTTCCCGAACATAGTACAACAACTCCTTGAGCCCTTCTCCACTGACAGCAGAAATAGGAAATACCTTAATTCCTTTCGGTTCAAATTCTGCACGAATCAATTCCACCGGATGATTCTCTTTATCATAAATACAATCTATCTTATTGGCTGCAATTACCTGAGGTCTTTTGGCAATCTCAGCATTATAAGCCTCTAATTCTTTATTAATGGCATAAATATCTGCAATGGGATCTCTTCCTTCCACACCAGCTGCATCCACAATATGAATCATTACCTTCGTACGTTCAATGTGTCTTAAAAATTCATGTCCCAGTCCAATGCCTTCCGAAGCTCCTTCAATCAATCCTGGTATATCGGCAATAACAAATCCTTTTCCTCCTTGTAAATCCACAACGCCTAAATTAGGATTTAAAGTAGTAAAATGATAGTTTGCAATTTTAGGTTTCGCATTGGTTACTCTGGAAAGAAATGTAGATTTTCCTACATTTGGAAAACCAACCAACCCCACATCTGCGATTACTTTTAATTCTAACAATAATTCTAATTCTTTTGCAGGCTGTCCCGGCTGTGCATATTTAGGTGCCTGCATGGTACTGGTGGCATAATGCTGATTTCCTTTTCCACCCCTGCCGCCGGTTAAAAGTACATATCGTCGGTTATCTCCGGACATATCTGTAATTACTTTTCCAGATGCTAAATCTTTAACAACCGTTCCTTCCGGTACTTTTAAAATAATATCTTCCCCATTTTTACCACGGCAGTTTTTCTTTCCACCATCTTCCCCATTCTGGGCCTTATAATTATGCACATGACGATAATTTACTAAAGTATTCATTCCTTCATCAACTTCAAAAATAACACTTCCGCCATGGCCGCCATCTCCCCCATCGGGACCGCCATTAGGTACATATTTTTCTCGACGGAAAGAAACATGTCCGTCTCCGCCTTTTCCACTTTTTACATATATCTTCGCTCTATCTGCAAACATCTGCTTCTCCTAAAATAACCTTTCAAACAAAAACATATTTTATCTTACCAAAACTACATCTATAATTTAGAAAAGGCTTCAAACAATCGCTGTTTGAAGCCCATCATAGGTACTATTTTTCTACAGGATAAACGGAAGCCTGTTTTTTGTCTCTTCCTTTTCTTTCAAACTTGAGTACACCGTCAACTAAAGCGAATAATGTATCATCTCCGCCACGTCCTACATTGATACCCGGATGAATCTTAGTTCCACGCTGTCTGTATAAAATATTTCCTGCTTTAACGAACTGTCCATCAGCTCTTTTTGCGCCTAATCTCTTGGATTCGGAATCTCTACCGTTCTTAGTAGAACCTACACCTTTTTTATGAGCAAAAAATTGAAGATTCATATTCAACATAAGTTTACACCTCCTCGAATGTTAAGTCTATAAACGTTTTACCGTATTGTTTCTTGATTTCTTTTAAGCCAAGTACCATGGAATCTAATAAAAGTTCAGATTTAACATTAATGCGGTTTTCAAATCTGCAATCAATCAATCCATCCTCTTCATTCGTTACCAGTTTGATTTTTTCACCGGCAAGCTGTTCCAAAGAATTAATCGTATTAATTACCAACACCGAAATAGCCGCACATACAATATCTTCACCTGCTTCTGCATATCCGGAATGTCCGATACAGTTAAAACCTTTATATTCTCCATTTCCTGTCTTAATAATTGAAACATGAGTCATATTGTAACCTATTAAGCATTAATCTTGTCGATTTTAACCTGAGTGTATGCTTGTCTATGACCATTTTTCTTATGATAACCGGTTTTTCTCTTATATTTGTAAACGATAACTTTACGTGCTCTGTCCTGAGCTTCTACAGTTGCTGTTACAGTTGCATTTGCTACTGCTTCCCCAACTTTAAGTCCGTTATCACTTACTGCGATTACCTGGTCAAAAGTTACAGTGTTTCCAGCCTCAACATCGAGTTTTTCAACTCTGATTACATCACCTTCAGAAACTTTGTACTGTTTTCCACCTGTTGCAATAATTGCGTACATAAGGCACCTCCTACTTACAAACTTTTTGTTTGTTTACTCGCTAGCTATGGTGCTTGAAATACAAATTTCAATCTTATAACCTCGCTATGCGGCATACTCATATATAATATCGTCTGCTTTTTTATTTGTCAATATGATTTTTGATATTTTTTCAATATTTTTCAAAATATTTTTCAAAATTTTTTTCAATAATTTCATATCTCATTTCCTATTCTGTTTTATCTGCTCCCGCAGGGATTTATGGACCTTCTTTCGGGTTACTTCCACAAGTCCTAATGGTGTCATATCAATCACATTGGTTTTTATAGAATCTTTTTTTACAAGACGTTTTAGAAAAATAAGTAATTGTTCATCCTGTTCTCTGGTATTCTGGCTGATAAAATCAATTACAATAATGCCGGATAAATTTCTCAGCATAAGCTGCCTTGCAATTTCTTCTGCAGCTTCTTTGTTGATGCTGTAATAAATATCATCTTTGGGATGTTTCTTTTGAATCTTACCACTGTTTACATCAATAACCGTTAAGGCTTCCGTCTGCTGGATTACAAGATAAGCTCCGCTTTTTAGCCATACTCTTTCGTCTAAAGCCTCTTTTAGTCTGGTTTCCACACTATATAATTTACTTAAGGAAATCCGGCTGTCCTGATACAGCTCCACCTTTTCCCTGTCTGGAAATGCTTCCCGAATCCGCTGATAGATAAAAGCATTGTCCGTAATTATTTTGTCAAAAGAAGTGTCATAACTATCCCGGATATCCGTCAGGTAGCTCTCCATGGGGGAAAACAGACAGCTAAAGCAGACACGATAAGAAGCTTCTTTTAAAATCCTTGCTTTTAAAGCCATCAAATATTCAAACTCTTCTTTAAAACATTTTTCTCCTGTAAGCCCGCTTTCTTTTTTTTCTTCAGACTCAAGACTCTCTGTTGGTGTCAGCAGACCAGAAACATTTGTTCGGACCACCATTCCTATATTTTCTCTGCGCAGCAGTTCTTCTAAATTCTGTTTTTGAATGATCTGTTTCCATCTTTCTTTTGTATCGGCAGATAATTTGGAGCTAAAGCCAAGTTTAGGATTTCCGGTAGTTAGGACAAGATATTTTCCAGAAAAGGAAAGATTGCAGGTAAGTCCTGCATCTTTCGTTTTTACAGCCTCTTTTTCTACCTGAACCAAAATTTCATCCCCGGCCAGAATCCTTCCATCATACTCCCGATTGGTAATTACAGGATTTTGCGCATTTTTCAAAGGCAAGAAACCCATAATGTCTTTTTTTACCTCTACAAAAGCTGCCTCCAGCGCCGGTACCACATTTTTTACTTTTCCAATATAAACAGCCCCTAAAACAAGTGCAAGGGTATTTCGTCCGTTATCCTCATCAACCACCGGACAAAAGTCGGAATCTGCGTCATTTCTCTCCGGCAGTCTTTCCTCATGCACCTTCACCTTCATTAAACGGTTATCCTGATATAACAAAGATAAAATCTGGCCTTTTCTTTCTATCATTACTAATGCAGAGTTCATGAAAAATCCTCTCCCACAGCATCCAGCGGAACTAACTTTTGTTTTTCCTTTTCTCCTATATCCATATAAGTCTCTTCTCTGGTAATCTGTATGGCAAGGGGATGAAATTCCTTACCCAGAAAAGCATAAAATGCTTCTAAAAACAGAGCCGGTTTAATGTTGCCGCTGCTGCTGGCATCTACAAGAATGGAAATGGTATTTTCTTTGCCTGTACATTCATAAATGCCCGGCTTTAAATCTAATTCCAAGGTGCTTTTCTTGGTTTGTTTCGTTACCTTAATAGATGGCTGTGCATAGAAACGTGCTACTTCTTCTTCCAGATTTTCGGGAACTTCATAGCCCTCTTTCCATTCTAAAGTATAAGAAGCTGCCGCCACACTAGCCATGGCATTTCCTGTATTTTCTTTAAGTGCAACTATATTTTCTACCCGGACTCCGACAGCCATGGCTTCATTCAGCCGTTTTATCATATCCTCTTTTCCACTATGAGAATTTACTTCAATATCCAGATAATCTCCATTGGTGCAATGACCCACACCTAAAGGAGCCGCAAAACTCATAATCTGATGAGGGCTGAAACCACTACTATAAGTTACATCAATCCCGGCTCTTCGGATGGCTTTCTGAAAATAACGCATAAAATCCAGATGTCCGATAAATTTAACCGCACCATGCTTGCTAAATTTAATTCTAATACGCATTTTTGGAACCTCCCTCATACCCATTTTGTAATTCTAATTTATCTTCTTGATTTTCCGGCAGCTCATTTCTGGTTTTTGTACAAATGCCAACTCCATATTTAGAAGCACCGCATCCCTGACATTTCACTGCACAATTCAAAGACACTTCTTCCTTAAGAGCCTTGTTCCACTCCCGAAGTAAATATTCTTTTGTTACGCCGCAATCCAGGAAATCCCATGGAAAAATTTCATCTTCTTTTCGTTCTCTTGTAGTATAAAATGCTACATCTAATCCACATTCTTGTATGGTTTCTAACCAGATATCATTTTTAAAGTACTCACTCCAGGAATCAAAGATACAGCCTTTTTTATAAATCTTTTCAATTACCTCATTCAGCCTTCTGTCGCCCCTTGCCAGAACTCCCTCAATAACACTGACATCCGCTTCATGCCAGTTGTATTTGATTCGTTTTTGATTCAACTGCTCCTTTACCGCATTTCTGGTAAGATAAGCTTTTTCAATAAATTCTTCTTTCGTATTCATCCTTGCCCACTGGAATGGTGTAAAAGGCTTTGGAATAAAGAAGGAAGTACTGGCTACAATCTGTACCGGTCCGTTCTTTCTTTCTTCTTTTGGCACTACCTCGAAGAATCTGGATGCAATCTTATTACTAAGCTCGGCAATTCCCCGGATATCTTCTTCGGTTTCTGTAGGAAGCCCTAACATAAAGTATAATTTTACCCTGTTCCAGCCTCCCTTAAATGCCAGAGTACTTCCCTGAAGAATGACTTCCTCAGTCAATCCTTTATTAATTACATTTCTAAGTCTCTGACTTCCGGCTTCCGGTGCAAATGTTAAAGAACTCTTTTTTACATCCTGGACTTTACTCATAACATCCAGAGAAAATGCATCAATTCTTAAGGACGGAAGTGAAATATTGGTAGAAGTCTGATTGCATTCCTCTATCAAAAAGTTTACCAGTTCTTCCAGATGGGAATAATCACTGGAACTTAAAGAACTTAGGGAAATTTCTTCGTGTCCCGTGTTTTTTAACATTTCCGCCGCATATTTCTTCAGCACTTCTACATCTCTTTCACGCACAGGTCTGTACAATTGTCCTGCCTGACAAAAACGACAGCCACGAATACAGCCTCTTTGTATTTCCAACACAACCCTGTCCTGAGTTACCTTAATAAAAGGAACTACCGGTTTTAAGGGATAATAAGTATCACTGACATCAGCAACTAATTCCTTATGAATGGTTTTCGGCAACTGTTGGAAAATCGGTTCAAAGGAACAAATAGTACCATCTTCGTGATAGGTTACCTGATAGAACTTTGGTACATACATTCCGGGAATTTGTGCCGCTTTCATTAAAAATTCATCACGGCTGCTTCCCTCTTTCTTTGCCTGCTTATATAAATCCAACAATTCACGATATCTGGTCTCCCCTTCTCCGATATAAAAGATATCAAAGAAATCCGCAATAGGTTCCGGATTGTATACACAGGGACCACCTCCAATAACAATGGGATGTTCCCAGGTTCTTTCCTCTGCTCTTAAAGGAATCTGTGCCAAATCCAATATTTGTAAAATATTGGTATAACACATTTCATATTGAAGAGTGATTCCCAAAAAATCAAAATCCTTAATGGGTTCCTGAGATTCCAAACCGAAAAGCAAAATATTCTTTTCCCGCATAATTTTATCCAAATCCACCCAAGGAGAATACACACGCTCACACCAAACATCATTCCACTGGTTAAACATATCATATAAAATCTGTATGCCTAAATGTGACATACCGATTTCATACACATCCGGAAAACACATGGCAAAACGAACAGACACTTCAGGGTCATCTGCTTTATTGACAGAATTAATTTCATTTCCGATATATCTGGCAGGCTTTTCTACCTGCATTAAGATTTCATCACTAAGTGCTAACTTGTAATCTTTCATTTAAACCTCTTTTCTTCTTTTTTTGTTTCCACTGTCTTTTAATTACAAACCATTGTATCATACTTTATTTTATTGACAAAGTCAAAAAAATAAGATTATAATAACATCTTGTGCAATTAGACTCATAAAAAATTGAACTCATAAATAAAACAATTTTAAAGGACTTTGAAACAAAGAATGATTTGTACACTGTATTTCTGAAATTTCAAGAAAGGATAAAACTTATGATAAGAAAATTCAAAAGAAAATTTATAGGCACTAAAGATTTCTATCTTTATGTTTTAGGAATTGCCGTTCCTATGATTGTCCAGAATGCTATTACAAACTTTGTAAGTTTTCTGGATAATATTATGGTTGGTCAGATCGGAACCGAACAAATGTCAGGAGTAGCCATTGCTAATCAGCTTATTTTTGTATTTAATCTGTGCATTTTCGGCGGAGTATCCGGTGCCGGAATTTTTGGAACCCAGTTTTTCGGGAAAGGGGATTACCAAGGACAAAAATACACCTTCCGCTTTAAAGTATATATGTGTACTATACTTACCATAATTGCTTTGTTATTAGGACACTTTTTAGATACACAACTGATTTCTCTTTATTTAAATGATACCGGTTCTGTTGGAGATATCGGACTGGCATTAGAATATGGCAAACAATATCTTGCTGTCATGTTAGTGGGTCTTATTCCCTTTGCCATTGCCCAGGTGTATGTGAATACCATCCGTGAAACAGGCCATACCTTAGTCCCTATGATTGCCAGTATGATTGCCGTCTTTACCAACTTAATTCTGGACTATTGTTTGATTTTTGGTGCCTTTGGATTTCCCAATCTTGGAGTCAGAGGTGCTGCCATTGCAACCGTAGCTGCCAGATTTTTAGAATGTATCATTGTGGTACTATGGACGCACTTAAATCCACAAAAAAATCCATACATTGTAGGCGTATACAAAAGCATCAAGATTCCGGCAGATATTCTGAAAGATATTTTGAAAAAAGGAACTCCTCTTATGTTAAATGAAATGTTATGGTCCATGGGAATGACCGTAATTGTACAGTGTTATGCGGTACGTGGTCTGGAAGTGGTAGCGGCACAAAACATTTCCTCTACCATTACCAACTTATTTAATATTGTATATATTCAATTAGGAGCTTCTATTGCTATTGTTGTAGGGCAGCTATTAGGAGCCGGAAAATTAAAAGAAGCCAGAGATGCTGATAATAAAATGATTTTCTTTGTGGTTACCGCCTGCGTCGGAATGGCTGTATTAATGAGCTTTTTAGGAAGAAGCTTTCCCCAAATTTATAATACGGAAGACAGCATTAAACTATTAGCCGAACAATTTATTCTGGTATCCGCTTTGGTAATGCCGGTATGTGCTTTCTGTCACAGCACCTATTTTACTCTCCGTTCCGGTGGAAAAACCATGGTTACCTTTATTTTTGACTCTGTTTATACCTGGGTCATTGTAATTCCTGTAGCCTACTGTTTATCTCATTTTACGACGTTAAACATTGTTACTGTATTTTTCTTAGTTCAATCCTTGGAATTTATAAAAGCTATCATAGGATTCTTTATGGTAAAAAGTGATGTGTGGTTAAATAATATTGTAAAAGAAAACGCAAACAGATAGCTGTTATGTATGTTAGTATAAAAAACAGAGGGCTGCGGCATTCATTTTTAATGCAGACAGTCCTCTTTTCCTATTTCCTTTTTCCTTATTGCTGCAATGATACCACAAATGCCGGAATCAGCTGTTTTTTACGGGATACCACATCTGGCAAATAAATATCTTCTGTATCCGGCGGCAGTTTAAAAGCTCTGAGTGCAAGTTCTTTTGCATTTTTTCCACAGCATAATAACTCCGTAGAAACATCCATAACATTGGTAAGCATAAAAAATACCATATCTAATTTCTGTTTCTTAATCACCTGCTCCAGATAAGGAATCATTACTTTCTTTAACTCTTCCTGTTCCTTACAGCTCATGCAGTTAACCTGACCGACTCCAAATTTTACATCACCGGAAGCAAATTGTTTAAAATCCTGATAACAGATTTCTTCTGCACTTTTTCCATTAAAGTCACTTCCTGCCTTAAACATATCCGCTGCCAGTTCTTTCAAATCAAGACTGGCAATTTGAGACAACTCTTTTGCAGTCATTTCATCAATCCAAGTACAGGTAGGTGACCTGAAATACAGGGTGTCGGAAATAATTGCAGCACAAAGCAAAGAAGCCGTTGTTTTATCCGGTACAATCTGATTTTCTTTGTATAAAGAATAAATGATGGTAGCCGTACAGCCTACAGGCTGATTTCTGAAATACACCGGACCTAAAGTTTCGATTCCTCCCAATCTGTGATGGTCAATAATCTCTAAAATATCTGCCTGCTCAATCCCGTCCACCGCCTGCGTCTTCTCATTATGATCCACAAGAATCACCTTTCGTTTGCTGGCTTTCATCAAACGTCTGCTGGAGATAAATCCATAATATTTTCCATCCGTATCTAATACCGGAAAGTCTCTGGTTCTCTGACGGGTCATTTCTGCCTTAATTTCTTCTACATTATCTTTCATATGAAAAACTGTCAGAGAATCTTTTTTGTTCATAAAATAGGTCACCGGTATACTCTGGTTAATCAGACGAGCAACCGTAAATGCATCATGAGGCGTTGAGATTACTACGATATCTCTTTCTTCTGCCATTTTTTTTATGGTCTTAAATACCGGAGCCCCCAGACACAATATAATACAGCTGACATTTAATTCAATGGCACATAACTGTACTTCATACCGGTTCCCGAGAATTACCAAATCATCACTCTCAATGGTTTCTTCCATCATATCAGGACTGGATGCTGCTACCACTACTTTTCCTTTTTCAAAATAACCATAAGGATTTCCGGTAATCATTTCTCCATCCAGAGTCTTTGCTATATTCTGATACTGAGTACGGGCAATTGCCAGAATTTCATTATCATACACATCCATATAAGAAGTGGCAATGTCTCCGGTAGAAATAACCCCTTCCAGCTCATCCTCTTTGGTTACCGCAATCGTATATACGTTCTGTTCTTTCATGGTGGACCATGCTTCCTTGATGGAAGTATTACTTTCAATCCCCGGCAAACGGTTTACATCCACATCTCGTACCTTCAAAAAAACGTTCGATAACAGCTTGGGAGTTTCCACGCCAAAACGGTCCAAAACATAATGTGTTTCTTCGTTAATCAATCCTGCACTTCTGGGTACATATTCATCTTCCGAAATCTGATTTTTTAAATTTGCATAAGCAATGGCGGAACATATGGAATCCGTATCCGGATTTTTATGTCCTATAATATGTATTTTATTTCTGTTTTTTTCCATAAATAAGCACCTCACTAATATCAGTTTAAGTGGGGGTGAACCATTTGTCAAATAAAGTTGGATAAATTTCCCGGATTATTTTTACTCTTCCTTTACTAACCTATAGAATTCATCAAAATCCATATCATTTTCAATATATTCTGATATTTTCATATAAGTAAGCCCTCCAATATCAATTTTCTTTTTTTCCATGACAAACAGACATAAAAATAAGAGCACAGCTAACATAAATCTGATACGAAAAAACGAAAACCATGCTCCCTGTCCTTCCCTTTGGGGCTGATGATTCCAATCAGATACTCTGTAATACAATGCCCTTTCATTCTCTTCCTGTTCTTTATGAATTTGTCTGATTACTTCCATTTTACCATGAATATCCAAGAAGAAAGTCCTTTTATTTTCACATTCTTATCTAAATCATATGTTCTTCTTTTTTCTGGTATGCTTTTCTTTCCTGCTTTTATAAACGCAGATACATTTTTATTCCCCTTCTCTTTCTTCCAAATCTAAATTTAACATATCAAGAAATGGTACAAAAACCCCTTGCTTCTTCGGCATTTCATATCTGCCATCCAATTCTTCAAATCGGAAACTTTTTCGGCCCCCCTCTTTTGCTCTGTTCCAAAAAACAAGAAGCTGTTTCAAAGTAAGATAATAAAATAAGTCTTTGTGTGAATAATAAATGATTAAAAAGGAAATTCCTCCCTGCTTTTCAAAATTTACCATAAATTCTACCTGATGTTCATGTATATTCTGAAGAGAAAAAGTATCTACCGCACATTCCTTTGCATCAAAACATATGGGAATTCCCTGCACAGCACCAATATAGTCTACCGTACTCTTCTGGTCAAAATATGCCAGTGTAATATGTCTGTTTTCTTTATCAATACGGATAGGAGTAATGGGCGTTGGTATCTTTTGAATCAATGCCAGCCCTTTCTCCAGATATTTTTCATTTGTTCTGTTAATCATATCTTCCAGAACAGAGCCTCTAAGACCTCTGGATTTCCATGTTGCCATTCTTTTTCCCCTTTTCGTATTTCTATCTTTCTTTGAAATGTTCATATATTTCAGGTTCTTTAGCAATAAAAGAACCTTGGGAAAGTTCCTGCAGCTTTCCTTCCATCTTAGGAAATTCAATCCTGTAAGAATGCAGCAGCTGATGTCTGGGAAGCTTTTCACTTCTAAACTGTTTATTCCATTTTCTGTCCCCATATTTTTCATCTCCCAACAGAGGATGTCCTACAGAGGAAAGATGTGCCCGAATCTGATGTGTTTTTCCTGTTATCAGTTCCACCTCAAGATAGGTATAACCATTTTTACAAAAAACAGGCTCATATGCCGTCTCAACCGGAACATATTCTTTAGCTTCTTCTGCCGAAATCGATTCTTTCAAAAATACCTTATTGCCGGCTTCATCCTTTTTCAAATATCCCTTCAAATAAGCTTTCTTATCTATCGTTCCCTTTACAAAGGTACGGTAGTATTTCTTTAGTTTTCTTTCTTTGATACAACAATTCATCTGTTGGCTGCCATAAAGCGATTTTCCACAGATTAAAAGTCCGCTGGTATTTCTGTCCAAACGATTGCAGACCGATGGTTTAAAGGTTTCTAATTGTTCTTTCGTTATCTTTTTTTGGGCTAAAAGATATCCTATCAGCCATTCATTTACGGATATATCAGCAGAAGAAGCTTTTTGAGATAAAATTCCAGCCGGTTTATTAAGCAGTATAATATGTTCATTCTCAAAAACAACTTCGATTCCTTTTAAATTATCATATGCCTTCCGGTAATCTGCCAAAATCTTCTTTTCCCATTTACTTTTTATGGCAGTATCTTTTCTCTCATCTTTAGAAAACTCTTCCACGGAAGATGAAATTCCTCTAAATTTTTGAAAACTTTCCTCAGAAAAAAAGAACTGTATACAATCACCCTTCTGCAGCATTTCTTTTCCATCTGCTTTTTTCTTATTTAAGGTAATATTCTTCTTACGAAGCATTTTATAAAGGAAACCATTTCCGGCTTCTTTTAAATATTTATGTAAAAATTTATCCAAGCGTTGTCCTGCTTCGTTAGGACCTATATTAAACTCCTGCATTGATTTTCCTCATATTTAAAGAGAAACTGAAAATAAAATTTTCATAATATCTTTTTCTCTGCTTTTTTCATTTTCCAATGTCTGCATCTTTTCTATTCTTGTAAGATATTTATTTAAATCTTTATATAACTTAATATTTACACCAACAATACCATCACGTCCAAGAATTGTTTTTATATGCTCTTCAAACTCTGCTGAGGATAATTTTTCGTTTTCCGTATATCCAATTATGGTCATACCTTTTACAAACACATGACATAAATCAAAATTTTTATCATAAGAGGTAAAGTAAAGATTATACGCCCCCTCTGATGTTTTTTCACAAATGGCATTATAAACCTGCTCGCTGCATTCCTTAACTTTCAAGTTCATAATCATGGAAACTGCACTTTTACTTGCAGGCAAAAATCCTAGAACAGCAACAATGGTAAGATAATTCTTATTGCTTCCGGTACTGATATATCCCATAAGATATAGGGCAATGGAAATTCCAAAAAACAAAATTGTTTTTAAAATTTCTCTCTTTTTTCTGTTTTGTAAATATAAATAATCTCCTTTTACATATTTGTTTTTCATTTTTAGAATCCTTTCTTCTTAAACTCCCCTCAGATAAGAATACTGTATTTACTGTTGTCTCCTGCTTTATCCTTTATCAAAATTTTCCACAATCTCCAAAATCCAGCCATGAGGTACTATTTTGCAAAGAATCCTGAATAATTTCATAGGCAGACTGCAGACTGCCACTGTCTGTCTTTTTTTAGAAGCCGTTAACGCATCTTTTACAACCTCTTTCGCAGTTACACTAAAATTCTTTTTTAATGCCAGTGTTTGACCATTTCTTTCCGCTCTTTCAAAAAATGGAGTCTCTACCGGTCCCGGGCACACCGCCGTTACGAAAATTTCTTTTGGAATTAATTCTTCCTGTAATGCTCTTGAAAAAGATAAAACATAGGATTTTGTAGCCGCATATACTGCAAAATGTGCCTGTGGTACAAAAGCGGCACTACTGGCAAGCTGCAGAATCCTTCCATTACGCACCATATAAGGTATTGCCATATAAGTAACCGCAGTAAGCGCCTTACAGTTTAATTCTATCATGTTTAACTGTTCTTCCAGATTCAGTTGGTCAAAATCTCCCATAACACCAAATCCGGCGCAATTTACCAACATACAGATAGCAGGTGTTTCTTTTTCCAGAAGATTTTGCAGTTCTACTCTGTCCTTCTCTTTTTCCAAATCTGCACCGATAATCCTAGTCTTGTTCCTTAGCGACCTGGAAATTTCTTCCATTTTTTTTACATTTCTTGCAATCATCCATATTTCGTCAATTCTGGAAAAATTTTCATCCAATTGACGTACAAACTCTGCTCCTATCCCGGAAGAGGCTCCTGTCACCATCACTATTTTCATATTCAAATCCTCGTTTTACCTTTGTTTCTTCTTATGTACATTTCGAATGGTCTTTTTCGTTTTCTGTTCTGTTCCCGCTTTTTGGGAAGCATTTTCTTTCTGAAATACTCTGCCCTGAGCATTTTTTTGCATTGACTTTCCTAAAGACGCTTTTCCTTTTTTTCTCTCCCTAGAATCTTTTGTCACAGTTCCTACATTTCTTGGACGAATCAAGCACTTTTTATCAAAACCAATTAAATCTTCTCTTCCGGCTTTTATCAAAGCTTCTTTTACCAATTCATAATTCTTAGGATTCCGGTATTGTATCAATGCCCTCTGCATTGCTTTTTCATGGGGATTTTCACATACATAAACCGGCTTCATATCTCTTGGATCTAATTTGGTATAATACATAACTGTTGACATGGTAGATGGTGTGGGGTAAAAATCCTGTACCTGTTCCGGCATATATCCCAAATCTCTCAGGTATTCTGCAAGTTCAATCGCTTCCTTTAACGTAGAGCCAGGGTGGGAAGACATCAAATATGGTACTAAAAACTGCTTTAAACCTAATTTTTCATTTAACTGTCTGTATTTCTTTTGAAATTTTTCATAAACCTTATTTTCCGGTTTTCCCATTCTTACAAGAACCGCATCTGAAATATGTTCCGGTGCTACCTTTAATTGACCACTGATATGATACTGAACCAATTCTTTAAAAAAAGTATCCTCTTTATCTTCTATCAGATAATCAAACCGAATCCCACTGCGGATAAATACTTTCTTTACTCCCGGAAGATTTCGCAATTTTCGAAGAAGCTCCACATAATCGCTGTGGTCCACATTCATATTTTTACAAGGGGAAGGAAACAGGCATTGCTTATTTTTACAGACACCATATTTCATCTGCTTTTCACAGGACGGCTGTCGAAAGTTTGCCGTAGGTCCCCCTACGTCGTGAATATATCCTTTAAAATCTTTTTCCTTTATAATTTTTTTAGCTTCTTCTATAATGGATTCGTGACTTCTTGTCTGAATTATCCTTCCCTGATGAAAGGTTAAGGCACAGAAATTACATCCTCCAAAACATCCCCTGTTACTGGTTAACGAAAACTTAATTTCTGTAATTGCCGGAACTCCCCCTTTTTTCTCATAAGAAGGATGGTAAGTTCTCATGTAAGGCAGTGCATACACAGTGTCCATTTCTTCTTCACTTAAAGGTTCCTGCGGAGGATTTTGCACAATATAAGTATTTCCCGGATATTCTTCTACCATTACTTTTCCGGTAAAAGGGTCCGTATTATCATATTGAATCTTAAAACTTTTGGCATAAGCAGATTTATCCTGCTTCATAGTTTCATAATCCGGCAAACGAATTTCATCATAAAAACTATCTGTCAATTTTGTTTTATAAACCGTTCCTTTGATAAAAGTTATATCTTTAACCGCAATCCCGCTGTTTAAAGCATCTGCCACCTCAATAATGGAACGTTCTCCCATACCATATAATAATAAATCCGCCTGAGAATCTAACAAAATGGAACGTTTAAAAGAATCCGACCAATAATCATAATGCGCCATTCTTCGTAAACTGGCTTCAATTCCACCAATAATGATGGGGGTATTTTTATAGGTTCTCCGAATAAGATTACCATACACAGCCGTTGCCCTGTCCGGGCGTTTATTGATTTCACCTCCGGGAGTGTATGCATCTGTAGGGCGATGCTTTTTAGACACAAAATAATGATTTACCATAGAATCCATATTTCCCGCACTAATTAAAAAAGCAAGCCTTGGTTCTCCATAAATTGCGATACTGTTTTCCTTTTTCCAGTCAGGCTGGGAAATAATCCCCACTGAGTACCCCCTTGATTCCAATACACGGCTGATAATCGCATGCCCGAAGGAGGGATGATCTACATAGGCATCCCCGATAATATATACAAAATCAAATTGTGTGATTTTTCTGTCCTCCATATCTTTACGACAGATTGGTAAAAAACCCTGATTCATAATTTTCTCCGTTTTTCCTTATTTTTGCCTTACATAATCCACTCTTTTTACACTTGCATTCCTTAAAACGTTTCATAGTCTATTTCAAAATAATCCCGAATATAATAGTCTGCTATTTTCTTCTTAATTTCCGTTTGATCTTTGGAAAAATCATCTTCTACCGCACAAACCTCCATCCCGGCATTTTTTCCGGCAAGAATCCCCATTTCAATATCTTCAAATACAAGACATTCTTTTGGGGCGACCTTTATTTTATCTGCAACTGCCAGATAAATATCCGGTGCCGGTTTTCCTTTGCTGACTTCACAGGCAGTCATAATACAATCAAAATATTCTCCAATCTTCAAAGCCTTCATGGTACCATCTACTAATTCCTTTGAATTACTGGTGGCAATCCCCAATTTTATTTTTTTCTTCTTACAATATTCCAGAAATTCCTTTACTCCTTTTTTTAAGGAAACCTCATTTGTATATTTTTCATATGCCATAGCATTCCAGTCCGCTTTAATCTTTTCCAAACTATCCTTGATTTGAAAGGTTTCTTTAAAATATACGGCTGTTTCCGAAAAACTCATACCTTCTATATCTTTCTGTAAGGTTTGAGGCATGGAAAGATTAAATTTTGCTAAATATTCTATATCGATTTCTTTCCACATCCACATAGAGTCCACTAAGGTTCCGTCCAAATCAAAAATGACCGCCTTTTTATCCTGTAACATTCTCTATCCTTTCTTCAATGCTGTGATTTCTTCCTTGGTCAAAGCACGAAATTGTCCCTCTTGTAATTTTTCATCCAGCTTAAGCTCTCCCATGGAAAGACGTTTCAGATACTTTACTTCATTATTTACGGCTTTCAACATTCTCTTTACCTGATGAATTTTACCTTCTACAATCGTTAATTCTATTCTTTTATCACCTATCTGATTTACCTTTGCAGGTAACGTCATTTTATCTTCACCAATATCGACCCCACTTTCCAGATTACGTATCATATCCAGTGTTACCTTTTTGTGGGTTTCCACTAAATAAGTCTTATTTACATGTTTTTTGGGAGACAAAAGACCATGACTTAATTCACCGTCGTTGGTAATCAAAAGCAGACCTACCGTATCTTTATCCAGACGTCCCACCGGAAATAAATCTTTTCCCGGTGTATCTTTTAACAAATCTACTACCGTTTTTTCCTGTTTATCTGCAGTAGCACTGACAACCCCTGCCGGTTTATTCAACATATAATAGTAAAATTTCTGATAAGAAATTATTCTTTCCTTTACCTTTACTTCTGATATAATTTCATCAAATTTATATTCCGGCTTTTTTATTACCGTTTCATCTACCGAAACCATTCCTTTTTTTATCATCTCTTTTACCTGGCTCCGGCTTCCGATTTCCATATCACATAGAAATTTGTCTAAACGAATCAATGTATCTCCTACTCCTTATATGTTTGTGTTAGATAAGTCATAAAAAACTCATTTTACCATAAAATATAGTATACTACATTTTCTATTTCTTTTGGGAGTATATTTTATGAAAAGAATATTAAATCAGATTGTTTGGGAATTTTTTGCACTTCTTTTTTTTATTTTACTTCTTACAAATTCCAAAGAATGTATCACTTATGCTTCCGAAGGACTTTTAATCTGGTATCGTAATATGATTCCTACACTTTTTCCTTTTATGATTTTGTCCGGTTTTATGGTACAAAGCGGGTTATCCATAAAAATCGGTCAATGGATACGCCCTTTTTTAGGCTTATTTTTCCATCTTCCTTCCCAAATGTTATATGTAATCTTTATGGGGTTTTTATGCGGATTTCCCATGGGAGCCAAAGTAATCGTTGATATGCTCCAAAACAAACAGATTACCTTAAAGCAGGGAGAATATCTGCTTACTTTTTGCAACAATATCGGTCCTTTATATATGCTTGGTTATGTTATGCCATTGTTTTCCTATAAAAAAGCCGGTATTTTAATTGGATGTATGTATCTGGTTCCTTTTGTGTATGGAGTTCTTCTTCCATTTTTTTCTCCCCATATTCTTTCCGAAGAATCCTCCTTTCAAAACACAAAAAATACCGCTTTTTTAACATCCACCGAGTCTCCTAGAGGGGTGAAAAATAAAAAAATTGATTACGCAGATTGTTTTCGCCATTCTCTTACCTGTGCCATAGAGCAAATCACTTTGCTGGGAGGCTGTATGATTTTTTTTAACTGTTTTCAAATTCTTCCCAAATGCATTCTGAATTTTTTTATTTCACCGATAAAAGAGATACCTTCCGAAATACTATCTGCATTTTTTAGTGCCTGCATGGAGATAGGCGGCGGTTTAAAACAACTATCCGCATTTTTATCTCTTGCCTCCGAGTCTGGGAACCTGTTTCTCATTTTGTCTCTCTTAACCTTTGGAGGACTTAGCTGTATCGCCCAAACCTATTTCATTATAAAAAATTCAGGACTGAAACTAAACACTTATCTTAAGCATAAATTTCTTCAGTCCTGTATCTTTTTAATACTATATCTGTTATTTTAATACCTTAAAAAACTCCAAGATGTTCTACCAAGATTTTGATACCTAAACCTATGAGGATAATTCCTCCTGCAAGCTGTGCTTTCTTTTCAAATTTACTTCCAAATATACTGCCGGTTTTTACGCCAACCGCTGATAGAACAAATGTAGTCACACCGATCAAAAGAATTGCCATCCATATATTTACTTCTCCTGCCATTGCCAGGGAAATACCAACCGCCAAAGCATCAATACTGGTCGCCACAGCCATAATAAACATGTTTTTTACGGATAAATCTGCATCCTCCTCTTTTCGCTCTGAACCTTCTTCGTTCTTTTCAAAAGCTTCTTTTAACATATTGATTCCTATGATAACCAGAAGCCCAAAAGCAACCCAATGGTCGATTGATTCAATAGCTGTTGCAAACAAACTGCCTAAATAGAAGCCAATCAAAGGCATCAATGCCTGAAATCCTCCAAACCAGGCACCACAGATAACCATTCCTTTGGCATCTGCTTTTTTCATCGCCAGCCCTTTACAGACAGATACTGCAAAGGCATCCATACTAAGCCCCACTGCCAGTAAAAACAATTCCATCAATCCCATAATATCTCCTCCTTATCTACATGTCTAAAAAGCCCATGACAGCAATACCAATCACTACAAGTATAATCATAAAATAATGTTTTCTGGAAAGCTTCTCTTTCAAAAATATGCGGCTCCAAAGTACCGAGGCGGCACAATAAGAAGAGATGATTGGTGCTGACATTGCCAAATGAGCTGTATCCGCAATTGCATAAATATAAGTAAACTGACCGATAGTTTCACATACAGCTCCCAAATACTTGGGGAGTTCCATTTTAGGAATCAGCTTATCTTTTTTGATTAACACCACGTAAATAAAACATAAAATCCCGGCAAAAAGAAACGTTAATTCATATGCCACATTTGCACTGTCTTCATTTAAAGTCTCCAAAACACGATTATCTGCAAAGGTACCCGCTGCATCTAAAATACAATAGGCTATCGGTAATGCCAATGCCAGAAAGCTTTTGGAATACTTATAATTACTTTCCTGCTGTCTTTCAGCACGTAACTCATCATCTTCACAAAAATCAACGACACCAAGACCAATTGCACCAATACAAACTAATGCCACTGCTCCAAGTGCTAATGGAGAGTATTCCTGAAAGCCCACCATAAACAAAGTCATCAATGCAACCAAAGCTCCAGAAGAATTACAGATGGGAGAAGAAATAGAAAGTTCAATGTATCGAAGCCCCAAATATCCCATCGCCATAGATGCAATATACAAAAACGATACCGGCAAATATGTAAAAATTATCTGCAAAGAAATTTCCGTTCCACCGATAAAAACCTCATATAAAGCATGAATCCCCATTACCAGTCCTACGGCCATCACCATTTTTAAATGACTATTTTGGTCAAAAGCATCACGGCATCCAATTTTGGAAAACAGATCAGAACCGGACCAACATATCAATGTTATAAGTGATAATCCAAACCACATAATATAAATCTCCTTATTTCAACAATATTTTCTATATTAATACGACACATTTTAACTGTCAACAAAAAACTGCTGTATCAAAAATTCTGATACAGCAGCAAATTTTTATTTTCTTATCAAATTACATCCAAAGGCTTTGGCTGTGCATTCTCCGCTTCTAACTCTTCTAACCCTGCCATAGGATTTAATTCTGCCCTGTTCGCCTTTACCGTCTCATAGCAGCTGTTTAAACCTGACATAAGCTGTTCATATCTGAAAGAAGTTCCTTCCATAGACTGTGCAATGATATTTTCAACATTTGCAAGCATATCATCTGTATAACGCATAGCAGCCTCCCGCATGGTATTGGCCTCAATAGTAGCTTTATCTAAAACTTCCTGAGCCTGACTGGTTGCCAGTGTCACTACTTCGTTTGCCTGAGCATATGCCTGCTGCATAATTTCATGTTCATTGATCAGTTCATTGGTCTGTACAGTAGCTTCATTAATCAATGCAGCTGCTTTTTCCCTGGCATCTGCCAAGATTGCTTCTTTATTATTGATAATCTTCTGATATCTTTTTATTTCATCCGGTGTCTTTGTCCTAAGCTCGCGAAGTAATTCATCCATCTGTTCTTTATCTACAATAATCTGAGTTGTGGATAAAGCTTTAAATTTACATCCATCAATGAATTCTTCAATTTCGTCAATTATCTGTTCGAATTTACTGCTCATTTAGAGTCCAACCTTTCTGAAAATCCATATTTTTCATACACTTTTTCTGCCACAAATTTCGGTACTGTTTCCGAAATATCTCCACCAAAACTTGCAATCTCCTTTACTGTGGAAGAACTAAGATATGCATATTCCAAACTGGTAGTCAAAAATATCGTATCCAGTTCTCCACCGGAAAATTTACTGTTTGTCTGGGCAATCTGAAGTTCATATTCAAAATCTGTAACGGCTCTGAGTCCACGTACGGATACATGTATATCCTTCTGTTTAGCATAATCTATCAATAAACCACTAAAAGAATCAACCTTTACATTTGGCAGATGTTCTGTCGCCTTCTCCAATATCTTAACACGTTCTTCCACAGAAAACAATGCTGTCTTTGCTTTATTATTTAACACACTTACAGTTAATTCATCAAAAATTGCTGCTGCTCTTTCGATAATATCCAAATGACCATAGGTCACGGGATCAAAGCTTCCCGGATATACTGCTTTCATCTGATACCTCCCAAGGTTATAGTATAAAAATCATATTTAATTTAACATTCTCCGGTTTCTTTGTAAAGAAATACATGCTTATTGGTTTTATATTTTTTTTCTTTGGTTACAATAAATCCGCATTTTTCCAGTTCTTCAAGCTCCCGATGCAAAGAAGCTTCTACAATAATAAGGGTGTCCTCAGTAACGCAGGGGGCTTTGTACAGTAATTTTAAAACTGCAGTATCCAACCCTGATTCATAAGGAGGATCCATAAATATAATATCTGCTTCTTCCCGGATTCTGTCTAGGGCACTGATGGCATCCCCACTCATCACCACAGCTTGGGAAGACAATTTTGTAAAATTAAGATTCTCTTTAATACATTCCAATGCTTTTTTTTCATATTCTACAAAATATGCCCTTTTAGCCCCACGGCTTAATGCCTCGATTCCAATTCCGCCGCTGCCGCTGAATAAATCTACAAAAACACAATCACCAATTTGATTTTGCAGCATATTAAATAAGGTTTCTTTAATTCTGTCTGTGGTAGGTCTGGTATCTTTTCCCTCCGGTGTTTTTAGCGGAAGACTTCTGGCAATTCCAGCAATTACTCTCATGGTTATTTCTCCTGTTAATTATTTATACTTTGATTTTTGTTCCTTTTGTATCTCGTTTTCCCAATTTTAATGCGGTAAGGTTCACTTCTTTTTCTTTATAAACAACCCTGGTTTCCGCATGATTCTGTGTATAATAAACTTCTTCTACTTCATCTTTGGCAGAAAGCTTCATTCCCCGGACACCGATGGCATTTTTTTTCTTATCCGGAATCTCTGAAAGAGGAAATTTCAGAAAATACCCTTCCTTTGTCCGAAGTACAATATTGGTTTTATCCTGCAGCACATAAACACTTACAACCTTATCATTTTCTCCCAGTTTTGTGGCAGCTACTGTGCGCTTATTTACATCAAATTCCCCACCATCTACTATTTTAAGCATAGACATGCGCGTAACAAACACAATACGATATAAATTCAATTCACTCTGGCTTGCCGCCATGACAATCTGTTCTTTTGCACTGGAAAAATTGCTGACATTGTCTACCGGAATTCCCTTATCCCTAAACTTTCCATAAGGCACCTCTGAGACTTTAATTGTATGAAGTTGTCCCATATCCGTAAAGATGCACACCTTACCTGTATTTTTACAGGTAAATACAAATTTGTTCTCTGCCAATGCCGCTTCTTTGTTTCTCTCAAAAGTTGCCATATCAATGGTCTTTACGTAACCAAAGCGATCCATCAGAAATGTAAGCTCCATCTCTTCCTGTTTCTTCTCTTCATAAACAGCTTCTTCGCAATTATCAATTACAGTCCTTCTTTTTCGACTAAATTCCTTCTTTAAACGTTCCAGGTCATTTATTAAAACCTGTGCCATGGAATCTTTTCTGTCCAAAATATCTTCATAACGATAGATATTAGCAACCGTTTCTTCATGCTCTTTTATTAATGCCTGCACTTCCAAACCAATTAATTTATACAGTCTCATATCCAGAATTGCATTTGCCTGACGTTCTGTAAACATAAGCTGGGAAGCCATAATTTTCGATTCTCTTGACTTAAACTTGATTCCCTCTGTCTCTCCCTCCACCAGACATTTTTTTGCCATACTCCGGTCTTTACTTCCACGCAGAATCTCTATAATCAAATCGATAACATTGCAGGCTTTGATAAGCCCCTCCTGTATCTCTCTTTTCTCTTTTTCTTTTGCCAAAAGACTGGTATATTTTCTGGTAGCAACTTCAAACTGGAAATCTACATTTTTTTTGATAATCTGCTTTAATCCCATAGTTTCCGGACGACCTTCTGAAATAGCCAGCATATTTACTCCAAAAGTATCCTCAAGCCGGGTCTTTTTATAAAGCATGTTGATAAAATTATTGGCATCTGCATCCCGCTTTAATTCAATTACGATTCGGATTCCTTCTTTCGAAGACTGATTGGAAATATCTACAATATCCATAGTTTTCTTAGATTCTGCAAGATTTGCCACATCAGATAAAAATTTGGAAATATTGGCACCTATCATCGGAAATGGGATTTCACTGATTACCACATTGCACCTTCCGCCTTTTCCTTTTTCAATATCCACTTTACCGCGAACCTTTATTTTTCCCATTCCGGTTTCATAAATTTTTAACAAATCATCTTTATTTGTTACAATTCCTCCGGTTGGAAAATCCGGTCCTTTTACATATTTCATTAATGCTTTGGTAGAAATATTTTCATCCAGCATGTATGCTTTGGTAGCATCGATTACTTCTCCCATATTGTGGGGCGGAATGCTGGTTGCCATACCAACTGCAATTCCCTCAGAACCATTCACCAACAAATTCGGAAATTTTGCCGGCAATACACTGGGCTCTTTTTCCGTTTCATCAAAATTAGGGATAAAGTCTACAACATCTTTATCTAAATCTGCCAAAAGTCCTTCCTGGGTCACTTTTTCCAAACGGGCTTCCGTATAACGCATGGCCGCCGCTCCATCCCCTTCAATATTTCCGAAATTACCATGACCATCCACCAACGGAAGCCCTTTCTTAAATTCCTGAGTCATAACAACCAGGGCATCATAAATGGACGCATCTCCATGAGGATGATACTTACCCATGGTATCCCCTACAATACGTGCACTCTTTCTATAGGGTTTATCATAACGAATCCCCAGCTCATGCATATCATAAAGAGTCCTTCTCTGCACCGGTTTTAACCCATCTCTTACATCCGGCAATGCTCTGGCTACAATAACACTCATGGCATAATCTATATAAGATTTCTGCATTACTTCCGAATATTCGGTTTTAATAATATTTTCTTCAAACACCTGTGTCTGTTTCATTTTTCATTCCAACCTATAAACTATCTCTAAAAGTTACTTAAATTATTTCCATACATAATAGTTCCGCCTTCTCAATTCAAGCTTTTATACATCCAGTTCCGCATCATTTGCGTGCTCATAAATAAATGCTTTTCTAGGGGGAACTTCATTTCCCATTAACATTTCTGTAACCTGGGATGCGTACAGGGCATCTTCTATTTCTACTAATTTTAGTTTTCGTGTTTCAGGATTTAATGTTGTCTCCCATAACTGCTCCGCATCCATTTCTCCCAAACCTTTATATCTTTGCAGGGTAAATGGACCTTTCTGTTTTTTTCGATACTTTTCTAAAGCTTTATCATCATATAAATATTCTTCTTCCCCCCGGGAAGGCATAGCCTTATATAGTGGAGGCATGGCAATATATACATGACCTTCAAAAATCAGTTCCGGCATAAAGCGATAGAATAAAGTCAGAAGCAGGGTAGAAATATGTGCTCCATCCACATCGGCATCGGCCATAATAATAATCTTATCATACCGAAGTTTAGTAATATCAAAATCATTCCCATACCCTTCTTTAAATCCACATCCAAAAGCATTGATCATAGTTTTGATTTCTGCATTGGCAAGCACTTTGTCAATGCTGGCTTTTTCCACATTCAAAATCTTTCCCCGAATTGGCAAAATAGCCTGATATGCCCGATTTCTTGCTGTTTTCGCACTGCCTCCGGCAGAATCCCCTTCCACAATAAAAATCTCACATTTGGACGGATCTTTGGATTCACAGTTGGCAAGCTTTCCATTGGAATCAAAAGAAAACTTTTGTTTGGTTAACATATTTGTTTTGGCTTTTTCTTCTGTTTTTCGGATTTTAGCTGCTTTTTCTGCACAACCAATAACATTCTTTAAAATTTCCAGATTACGGTCAAAAAAGCGAACAATTTCTTCCCCTGTCACTTTACTTACTACTTTAGCGGCATCCTGATTATCCAGTTTTGTCTTTGTCTGCCCTTCAAATCTAGGATCCGGATGCTTAATGGACACTACTGCTGTCATTCCATTTCGAATATCTGCTCCGGTAAAATTAGCATCCTTTTCTTTCAATATATTCAGTTCTCTTGCATATGTATTAATTACAGTGGTGAACATGGTCTTAAAACCGGTTAAATGTGTGCCCCCTTCTGCATTGTAAATATTATTGCAAAATCCCAGCACCGTTTCATGAAACTCATTAACATATTGAAAGGCAACTTCTACAGAAATTCCTTCACTTTCGCCAGTATAATATACTACATCATGTATGGATTCTTTGGATTTATTCAGGTCTTTCAAATAACCAATCAGACCTTCCGGTTCATGGAATTCAATATATTCCAGTTCGTCTTTTCTTTTATCTTCAAAAACAATGGTAAGTTTTGGATTCAGATATGCAGTTTCATGAAGTCTGCTCTTTATTTCATCCTCTTTAAATCTTGTTTTGTCAAAAATAGTATCGTCCGGCAAAAAATTAATGCTGGTTCCCGTTTCTCTTGTTTTTCCTATAACCGGCAGTAAACCATCCACCAATTCCATAACCGGAATTCCCTTTTCATATTTATCTTCATAAATGCATCCGTTTTTCTTTACTCTAACAGTTAATTTGTTAGAAAGCGCATTTACTACTGAAGAACCAACTCCATGAAGACCACCGCTGGTTTTATATGCAGAATCATCAAATTTTCCCCCCGCATGAAGTGTGGTAAAAACAAGCCTTTCCGCACTGATACCTTTTTCATGCATTTCTACCGGGATTCCACGGCCATTATCCGTAACGGTACAACTTCCATCTGTCTCCAAAACTACGGATATCTTATCACAAAATCCTGCCAGATGCTCATCGACAGAGTTATCAACAATTTCATATATTAAATGATTAAGCCCCTTGGTAGATACACTTCCGATGTACATACCGGGTCTTTTTCTTACCGCCTCCAATCCTTCTAAAACGGTAATATTGGAAGCATCATAAGTATTCTGATTTGCCACAAGCTGCTCCTTTCCCATGTATTCCTTTTACATATATGACTTTAATGTACCATATTTTTCCTATTTTGGAAAGAAAAAAGGAGAAAATATGTTCGTATTTTCTCCTGAATATTTTCTTTCGTATCTTAATTATTCCATCGGTAAGATTTGTGTACATGCGATTGCCAGTGCTCCCGGTCCGATATGGCATGCTACACTTAGTGATAATGGTTTCATTACAATATCATGCTGTGGAAATTCCTTCTGAACTTCCTCTTTCCATAAAAGAGCTGCTTCCCTGTTATGAGTATAAGCAACCATAATTCTTACATTCTCCGCTTTGCCAAAACGAGTTTCTATATCATTTTTCATAGCACTTAACATCAGATTTTTTCCCTGTGATGTGGTTCGTGCCTTTGCAAAAGAATCTAATTTTTCTCCCTGAATTGTTAAAACCGGTTTCAACCTTAAAATCGTACCCAGCGCAGCTACTGCCGGAGTTATTCTTCCGCCCTTTTTTAAATATTCCAGAGTATCTACCATAATATAAATACTGGAGTTAAATTTATCTGCTTCCAGAATTTCTTTAATTTCTGCTGCATTTTTTCCTTTTTCAGCTAATGCCTTTGCTTCCAAAACAGATTGTCTTAAAGTTACCGAGATTCTCTGATTATTTACCACACATACCTTACCCTCATAGTCCATACTCAACATATGTGCTGTCTGGCAAGAACCGCTTAACCCACTGCTCATAGGAAGATGTACAATCTCATCATATTCTTTCAAAAGTTCATCAAACATGTTTAAAACCGCTTCCGGCGACGGCTGGGAGGTACTAATATTACAACCGCTTTCCATCTTTTCATAAAATTCTTCCTGGGTCAGATTCACATCTTCATAAAAAGTCTCTTCTCCCATTAAAAAAGGCATTGGAAGCACATGAACACCAAGTTCTCTGGCTTCTTTTTGTGTGATTCCACTATTACTATCTGTCATAATAGCAACTTTACTCATATTTTCTATTTCTCCATTCTAAGCAATCATTTATCTAACTTGCAGCAAATAACTGCATCTAAAAACCTACACAATAAATATCAAAGACATTTTACTTTTAAATACTTCTAAAGTCAACATCATTCCCAACTTCTGCCTTAAAAGTTTCTAATAATAAGGATATGCTGTCTTCTGATTTCGTCTGTAATATTTCCTCTGCCACTGCTGCTGTCTGCAGCAGAATATCCGCATCACTATAAATATCTCCAATACGAAATGCAAATTCTCCGCTTTGCCGAATGCCGAAAATATCCCCGGGTCCCCGCAAGCGCATATCTTCATTTGCCAGATAAAAGCCATCATTTGACTTATTTAAAATTTCCAGTCTTTCCGTAGTTCTTTCATTTTGATTTCCATTTACGAAAATACAATAAGATTGCTCTTTGCCCCTTCCCACACGTCCTCTTAACTGATGAAGCTGTGCCAGACCAAAACGTTCTGCATTTTCTATCATCATAACGGTAGCATTGGGAACATTAATTCCCACTTCAATTACAGTAGTAGAAACCAGAATAGAAATCTCTCCCCTGGCAAACTCTTCCATAATCTGATTTTTTAATGCCGGTTTCATCTTTCCATGAAGATAAGCAATTTTAGCTTTGCTTCCAAAATAATTCTGCAGCTTTGTTGTGTATCCTATCACATTTTCAAGATTATCCATTTCTCCTTCTTCTACCATGGGACAGATACAATATATCTGATGTCCTTTCTCAATTTCTCTTAGCATAAATTGATAGGCCTTCTCTCTGTAAGAAGTATTTACTACACAATTTTTTATAGGAAGTCTTCCCACAGGCATTTCATCCAGAACAGATAAATGCAAATCACCAAAAAGAATAATTGCTAAAGTTCTTGGAATCGGCGTTGCACTCATAACAAGAATATGTGTGTTCCTTCCTTTCTCCTGCAATTTTTGACGCTGTCTGACACCAAATCTATGCTGCTCATCTGTAATCACAAGAGCCAAATTCTGATAATTCACACGTTCTTGTATTAATGCATGGGTTCCGATAATTACATTGGAAATGCCCATTTCTATTTTTTCACAGGCCATTCTCTTTTCCTTTGCACTCATAGATCCCACTAACAAAATCGGCTTCATGCACAACTGGTATTTTTCTGCCATTTCACAAATAGAATCATAATGCTGTTTCGCTAAAACTTCTGTCGGTGCCATCAAAGCTCCCTGCCTATGATTGGCAGCAGTCATAAGAAGAGCCAGAATTGCCAATATGGTTTTTCCGCTGCCCACATCCCCCTGCACCATACGGTTCATGGCAAATTCGTCTGTCATATCATTTTCAATCTGTTTCCAAGCCTTCTTTTGTGCATCCGTCAACTGGTAGGGAAGCTGCTCCACTAATTTTTTCGTTTCTTTCGTTTTTATTAATGGCTGTGTTACCGGAAGTTTCAGATTCAAATCTTTGGAAGATTTTACATTTATACAAAATGCCAAAAATTCTTCAAAAACCAATCTTCTTCTTGCCTGTAAGACTTCTTCTTCTTTTCTTGGAAAATGAAGAGTTATAAAAGCTTCTTTTCTATCACAAAGCTGTTGCTTTTTTACCAGTTCCTTAGGCAGAAGTTCCTGCTCCATGGCTAAATTTTTTAAAATTTCCTTTACCGCTTTCTGAATGAAATTACTGGTAAGTCCCTTCGTAAGCGCATAAACAGGCTGAAGTGTATCTAAATATCTGGCATACTCTTCAGGTTTATAATATTTCGGCTGTTCCATCACCAGCCTGCCTTTTTTTTCTTCCAGCTTTCCCCGAAAAACATACTCCTGCCCCGGAAAAAGGATGTTTTTTAAAAAAGCCATATTGTAATAAGTGACTTCTATTTTTTTGTCTTTCTCAGCCAAATAAAATTTAAACAGCACAAGACGTCCTGCCTTCCTTAATTCCATAGTTTGAACAGGAATCCTCGCCCGGATGGTAACAGTTTTGCCGCTTGAGCATTCTGAAATTTCCTGCGGTTCTTCAAATTTTTCATACTCTTTGGGAAAATAATACAATAAATCCCGAACTGTATATAAATTAAGTTTGTGAAATAATTTTACTGTTTTTTCTCCAATCCCCTTTACACCGGTTAAACTTGTATTCCAATCCATTATTTTTCCCGCCTGTCTTTTCAAATTATCTTGTATTTTCATACATTATGCCATAAAAAAAGCAATTTCTGCAATTAAATTATATAACACAAAAAGAATGACCTGTGTACGAAAAAGCTTTGAAATTAATCAACTAAAACTTTTCGTACACAATGCCATTCTTTCTTTTACTTAATTCTAAAATTTCTGAGCCTTTCCCTGCTTATTTTCGGAATCTGTGCTGACTTTTTAGAACTACGAAATCATTCTGCAGAAATAATATAGTAGTACACAGGCTGACCGCCAAACTGTAACTCAACATCACACTCAGGATATTTTTCTTCAATCTTATGAGAAAGAAGTTTCGCTTCCTCTTCTGTTACCTCTTTTCCATAATAAATGCTGATTAACTCCTTATCCTCTTCCATCATTTCCTCTACCATGGCAAGTGTAACTTCATCCTGTTCTCTTCCTACTGCCAAAATACCGGTATCTCCGATTCCCATAAAATCACCCTCATGAATGACTTTTTCATCAATTTCCGTATCTCTCACAGCATAAGTAACCTGACCTGTTGCTACCCTTTTAATCTCTTCCAACATGACAGCTTCGTTTTCTTCCACAGATAAATCCGGTACATAATTAATCACCGCGGTAATCCCCTGTGCTACAGTTTTCGTCGGAATCACTACTATTTTTTTGTCTTCCACCATATACTGTACCTGATTTGCTGCCAGAATAATATTCTTATTATTCGGTAAAATAAAGATTGTATCCGCATTTACTTTCTCAACTGCATTTAACATATCTTCCGTACTGGGATTCATGGTCTGCCCGCCGGAAATCATTTGGTCAACACCAAGTCCTTGGAAAATTTCCTCCATCCCTTCCCCGGCAGCTACTGAAATAAATCCTACTTCTTTGCGGTTATCACGGGATTCCGCAGCCTCTGTTGCTTTGGCAGCTTTTTCAGCCTCTTTGATTACTTTTTCCTGATGCTCCAGGCGCATATTATCAATCTTCATATTGGAAAGCTGTCCAAAAGTCAATGCTTTCTGAATTGCCATTCCCGGATCGTTTGTATGAACATGTACTTTTACTATATCATCATCAGCAACAACAACAATAGAATCACCAATAGATTCCAGATAAGCCTTAAAATCCATTTCATGTTTAACATTAAAATGTTTTGTTAATAAAATAATAAATTCTGTACAATATCCATATTTAATATGCGCTGTGGCTTCCGCATCCACTTTAATATTAGCCGTTGTTCCCTGTGTTTCTCCGATACTAAAATCTAATTCTTTGCCAAGATATGCATCATAAGCACCTTTTAATACTTCCAATAAACCTTGTCCGCCGGAATCCACAACTCCTGCCTGTTTTAATACCGGGAGCATTTCAGGCGTCTGGCTCAATACATATTCCGCATGTTTGATTACTTCTCCAATAAATTCTCCCATATCAGAAACTCCAGCTTCCTGCAGTTCTCTTGCCTTCATGGATGCCCCTTTGGCTACGGTAAGAATGGTACCTTCTTTCGGTTTCATAACCGCTTTATATGCTGTTTCCACTGCCTTTTCCGTTGCTGCTGTTAATACCGCAATATCCAGTTCATTTTCGGTTTTTATAACTTTACAAAAACCTCTGAAAAGCTGGGAAAGAATCACTCCTGAATTTCCTCTTGCTCCACGCAAAGAACCGGAAGAAATTGCCTTTGCCAGACTTTCCATATCATCATCAATTAAACCGGATACCTCTTTTGCCGCAGCCATAATGGTCATGGACATATTGGTACCTGTGTCCCCATCCGGAACCGGAAATACATTCAATTCGTTAATCCATTCTTTTTTTGCTTCCAGATTCTTAGCACCGGCCAAGAACATCTTAGAAAGCATTCTAACATCAATTTTATTTGAAGCCACCTATATATCCTCCTTAATCAATAGCTCTGACGCCTTCAACAAAAACATTTACCTTTTCTACTTCAATTCCTGTAAATTCTTCTACCTTATATTTTACATTACTTATCAGATTATCTGAAACTGCTAAAATGCTTACTCCGTATGCAACAATCACGTGAAAATCCAGTATCAGTTTATTGTTTACCATCTTCACAACAATTCCTCTTGTAATACTATCCATCTTCAATAATTTTACCAAACCATCTTTCATGTTTACACCGGCCATACCTACAATACCAAAGCATTCCACCGCTACACTTCCTGCATATTTACTAACTACTTCATTATCAATTGTAATTTTTCCAATATGAGTATTCATAGAAGATCCCTTCATTTAGTACCTCCTTCATATAATAAAAATATATTTCGTTATGCCCTATTATAACTGTTTCCAAGGAAAAAATAAACATAATTTCTTTAATTTACAACATTTTGTATATTTTCTATATTTTTTACTTGCATTTCATAAATTCTTCTGCTATTATATCAATGTTGTGAAGTCGTAATGACTATTTAATTGTTAGGAGGTGTCAAAATGGCAAAGTGTGATATTTGCGGAAAAGGCGTACATTTTGGTAACAATGTTAGCCATTCTAATAGAAAAACAAGCAGAATCTGGAATTCAAACGTAAAAAGTGTTAAATGTGAAGTTAACGGAGCAGCCAGAAAATTACATGTATGTACAAGATGTTTAAGATCTGGTAAAGTTGAAAGAGTTTAATTCATCAGGTGAATATAAAAAAGATGTTGCTTACTGCAACATCTTTTTTTGCTTTATTCACTCTCCGCTTTTTCAATCTTCTCTATCCTTACTCTGTCAATACGATTCTTATTCATAGACAAAATCTCAAATCTAAAGTCATTATGTTCAAATTTATCACCACTGACAGGAATTCTTCCTAACAAACTAAGAATCCATCCATTTACAGTCGTGGCATTGATATCCTTCATATCAAGTTCAAATTCATCTGCAATACTGTGAATACTTGCTTTTCCCAATGCCTCATAACAATCTTGAGAAATTCTGACAAACTCTGCCGTAATTTCATCTTCCTCATCCCAGATTTCACCAACCAGTTCTTCCAGAATATCTTCAAGAGTAATAATTCCCTGGCAATTTCCATATTCGCTGGTAACAATGGCAATGTGCGTCTGGTCTTCTTTTAATTCATTTAAAAGTTCTCTGATTTTCTTACTTCCCAATACAAACTTGGCCGGTTTTAATACCTTTTCCAATGGCTCATTTTCAAAAACAACCTTAGAAAAGAAATCCTTTTGATATATAGTACCAATAATATTATTAATATTTCCTTTATACACCGGAAGTCTGCTGTAACCGGATTCTAAAAACACGGTTCTGATTTTTTCCCTGTCCCAATCTTCGGAAACAGCCACCACATCTATCATAGGTGTAAAAATATCTATCGCATCTAAATCTGAGAATTTGATCACATTACGTATCATATCGCTCTCTTCTTCATCAATGGCTCCATCATTGGCTGTTTCTTCTACAAAAGTCAAAAGTTCTTCTTCTGTAATACTGTCCTTATTTTCTGATTTAAACAGGGAAGAAATCCATTTTTTCCACTGCGAAAACAACCAGTTAAAAGGAGTAAGTATTGTCATCAGTCCATTTAGAAAACCAGCAGAAAATTTGGCAAAACTTTCCGGATATTCTTTTGCAATACTTTTCGGAGTAACCTCTCCGAAAATCAAAACCACAATGGTGGTAACCATGGTACTGATTCCCGGACCTTTAGCATCCCCAAACCATCCTACAAACAACACCGTTGACAAAGAAGCACTTAAGATATTTACAATATTATTTCCTATCAAAATACTGGAAATCAAACTATCAAAATTATCTATCAGATGCAGCACTAATTTTGCTTTACTGTCTCCTTTATCTGCCACATTTTTTAAACGAATCCTGTTGGCAGTTGAAAAGGCCGTTTCAGAAGCTGAAAAAAATGCTGACATCACCAGACATATAAGAATGATGCCGATTGTTATCTCATTTGAACTCATATTAATTTTTAATTATTTTCCTTTCTCTTTTGCTTATTCTTTTTCGTTGAAACTCTCTTTAAAAGCAACTTCTTTTGCTTTCTCGTCAGAAATCATGTCATCATTTTTACTTGTAAATTTATCCACAAGATCTGGAACCATATCTAAAATTTTTGTAACACTATCCTGCTGTTTTACATTTACAAGTTTTATTTTTCCATCTTTGATCACTAAAATAGCGCTGGGACTCATTTTTCCACCAACACCTCCACCGCCGCTGGATTTTTTGTCCTGATTTCCTGCACCGGCTCCTAACCCAAAAGAAACATCTACTAAGGGAACAATTATGGTGTCGCCTATGGTAATCGGCTCTCCTACTACGGTTTTTGCACTAAGAACACTGTCAACTCCTTTTAATAACGATGTCATTACAGAACTAAAATTATTATCTGTCATACTCCAACTCTCCTTTTCCTTAACTAGGAACCATCCAGTTCCTCTAATACCAATCTGATAAATTGTAAACAATATTTATTCAGCAACAAAGAAACCAACTGAAAAAAAAGATTTCCTAATCTAATATGCCCTTTAACATCTGCCTTTATGTTTCTAATTTCATTTTCAAAATCCGGGCTGACACATACTTTGCTGCCAAATACAGGATACAGACATCCTAACACTCCCATTATCTGTCCGGTAAGGGAAGGATCCGAAAATCCTATAACCCCCTTCACATGCCATTTTTTTGGAAATAGTGATTTTATCATTTTTCCCAATTTCTTTTTGGCTCGTTTAAATGTAATCTGTGTTTCTTCTTTTTTCCATAGATTTAAATAATGCTCAATCTTCCATTTTCCCTCTTTTATTCTTTTCAAAAAATACTTTATTCTTTGAAAAAAGCTTCGGATTTTGTCCTTAATTTCCTCTATTCTCTTTCCTAATGTTTTCTGTTCCTTTTTAGGATTTTCTAAAACATTCTGTTCCTGGAACTTTTGAGGTTCCTCTTTCTTAAAAGCATCCGGCTCCTTTTCCCCAAGCTTGGAATTTTTCTCTGCTTTTTCTTCCGAAACCTGCAGAGCACCTGTTTCAGACCTCTTCCGGTTGCTTTTCTGGCTTTTTTTATGTTTTGCTTTTTTATTGGAATCCAAAATGGGAATTCCTAACACACGAATTTGAACCCCCAATTTTTCTTCATATATAAACTTCACATATATTAGATAAAAGAACCATGTTACTTTTCCCTTTACTTTCAGTTCTTTTTCCTGTAGTTTGCCATCCGCTTTATAGCGAATCGGCACAAACATAACCAGAAAAACCAAAATAAAAATGAACAATAACAATAAAAGTACGATTCTAAGTATCCATTGTAAAATCTGTATCAATACAACCTGCATGAATCCCTCTTTTACTCCCCAACCTTACCTGACAATATAAATATCTTCTATTGTTTATTGCACATAAGATATTCTTTCACATTGGCGCTCCCACTTTTTTCAAGTGCTTCTTCAAACATGGAAACAATCAGCTCTTGCGCCTGAGAATATCCCTTCGCTAATCCCACAATTACTCCTATATTATCTCTTATTATCTTTTGCTTAAAATAAGAACAATGTGTGCAGTCTAACTGGTTGTCTGTCTTAGACAGAGAAATAACATAGATATCCGTCATTCCCGCCCCATGCTTCAATTTCCATATAACCTTCTGCTTATTTTTTACACCTTCGCCAACATATATTTCCTTCAGAAAACGCATGGTCTGCTCTCCCATATAGTAACAAAGAGGCGTTATACGCCTCTTTAGTAATATTTCTTGTTTCCCCAAAGATTACTTCTTTTTAATTCCAAATATTCATTGTATGCTTTTTCAAGAATCTGACGTTCATTTGCAAATTTAAGCAAATGATAGGCTTCATGATATTTGTAAAATCCGGAATCAACAAAAAATTCTTCACGTTGTGGTTTACTGTAGTAACTGTCTGCCATCATCAAATACCAATGTACTTCTTTTTCAACAACATCTTCCGGCACATTAAAGGTATATTCACTTTTTCCTACATATTTAATGATGGATGCAGTGGCTCCTGATTCTTCCTTTACTTCCCGTAATGCGGTATCCTTGTAATCTTCGCCTTCTTCTACGGTACCCTTTGGTAAAACCCATCCTTCATATTTATTTTTAAAATTCTTATAAAGGAGTAAAATCTTACCTCGAAAAATAACCACACCGCCACAGCTCGTTGCCTCTATCATTGCAATTCCTCCCCGATTGGTGTGTAGCCTTACGGCACTTAATAAAACTAGTTATAGTATAGACCACTTTTCTTTCCAAAGCAAGATTTACTTTTATGAATTTAGTTTACTCCGAAATAAGCATCGAAGATTCTTTTGGCAATCGGAACTGCATAATCTCCACCGGAACCAATTCTCTCCACAATAATTGTCACAGAAATTTCCGGGTCTTCGACAGGTGCAAATCCGGTAAACCAAGCATGAGAGTCCTCTTTCACCTTATTATATTCTGCAGAACCGGTCTTTCCGGCTGCCGTATATTCCAGCCCTTTTAATTTCTTCGCCGTTCCCTGTTCCACAACGGCCTGCATAAGCTGTGTCAGAGTATCTGCTTCCTGCTTTGTCATCAGTTCTTTATATCTTTGCGGCTTAAATTCTTTCACTAAGGTCCCATCCGCTGCTTCCACTTTATTCAAAAACATTGGTTTCATATAAGCTCCACCATTTGCAATAGCATTGGTAATCAAATGCAGATGCATGGGTGTCATCTGTACACTTCCCTGACCAAAAGAAATTTGAATCATATCTTCTCCCGAAACAGTATCATCTACCGTAAGTTTGCTTTGGCTGTAATTTAAATCCAAAGGCAGACTCTGATTAAACCCTAAATCTGTAATTGTATTCTGATAAATTGTTCTGTCCAGACCAATTCCCATGTTCGCATAAGAACAATTACAGGATTTTGCAAAAGAACTGACAAAATCAACACTATTATGGACCGTTCCATGATAACAGCTTATTTTGCTGTCACCATATCTGAAAGAACCGGTACAATTATAAGTATAATTTTCATATTCCCCATTATGTTCTCTTAAATATGCCAAAGAAGTTACAATTTTAAAGGTAGACCCGGGAGGATAGATTCCCTGTGTTGCACGATTTAAAAGTACAGAGCTCTCCTTATCCTCCACATATCCGTCCCAGTCATTTACAATCGTATTTGGATTAAAATCCGGTTTCGATACCATTGCTAAAATCTCACCGGTTTTTACATTGCTGACAATAACAGCTCCTTTCGATACCCCTAAAGATTTACTTGCAATTTGCTGTAAATCCGTTCTCAAGGAAGTATACACACTATCTCCCTGATTTTTCACTCCGGCAACTTCATTCTCAATTTTTAAAGACAAATCCAGATTCGAATTTATCAGATAAGGATTCGCCAAAGCTTCGATACCGGTCTTTCCCTTGGTGGAAAAACCAATCACATGGGAAAACAGTTTTTCATAAGGATAATTTCTAACTTCTTCTCCTTCTTCCAAAACAAGTGTTTCTGCCAAAACCTCAAGATCAGAAGAATATATGGTACCTCTGTAATTCTTTTCCGTTAACAGTTTTTGTCTGGAATTATAACTGTTGTTTATCATTTCATGTCCTTCTGTGGTCACAAAATGAATATAATATCCCATCATTGCCAGAAAAATCAAAGAAAAAAACACACCGGTAAATACAATATCTCTATTTGTCTTTTCTTTGTTTTTTTCACCACATTTCGAAGTCTTCTTCGTCTTCTTCCACATCTTTTCTCTTAACCCTTCTTTTCTCTGCTTTCACTTTTTCTGCTTTCACTTTTTCTGCTTTTTTCCGAGCTTTCTCCTGTTCTTTTTCTTCCGTAAATTTCAGCATATATAATCCCTGCATGATAGCAAAAACAATTAACGTGGTCAGAACACTGCTTCCACCATAACTTACCAACGGCAGGGTCACTCCGGTCAGTGGTATAAACTTGATTCCTCCGCCCACCGTGAGAAAAATCTGAAAAATATACATAACAGCAAGTCCACTGGCTACGAGACGATAATAAGTATCATCCAAATCCATGGCAATCTTTAAAAAAGCCAAAAAACAATTCAGACAAACCAGAATCAGACATAAAGCAAAAATTCCTCCCAACTCTTCTGCCACAGCAGAAAATATAAAATCTGATTCTACAAAAGGAATATCCGAGGGAGTTCCCTGATACAATCCCATGCCAAACCATTCTCCACTTCCTATGGCAAAGAGAGACTGTGACATCTGATATCCTTCTTTGTCAATCACCGAAAAAGGGTCTACAAAAGCCTGCACCCTGACTCGAACATGGGAAAACAAATGATAACCGACAACTGCCGCTCCGCCTCCACACAAAAAACCGGCTATCAGATACCCATAATTCCGGCTGGCAATTAAAAGCATGAATAAATAACCCACAAAAAAAATAATGGAACTTCCCAAATCCTTGCTGGCAACCAGAATCAATACGTGAACAGCCGCAAGCACTGCTGAAAGCATAACCTCTTTTAATGTGGTTCCTTTATATAACAAAGAAGCTATAAAAAATACAAATATTATCTTAACAAATTCTGATGGCTGCAAAGTAATGCCGGCAACTGTATACGAAATTTTAGACCCTTGTGTCACCTGTCCCAGAACAAGAACGATTCCTAAGGCTAAAATTCCAATCGCACCATATAACCACTTTAAATGCTTTATAATTTTCAATTTATGCACAAAAAAGGGAATGATCAGTGCTGCTGTTAATGCTACCACCACTATAAAAAACTGCTTCATTGCTTTTTCATAGTCCAGTCTTGTTAACATAATAAAACCAACACTTAATAACAGACACATATTATTAACAAGCAGACGATTACACTTAGGATATATCATCTGATACAATACAATGGTTGAAAACAAAGCTATCTGTAAAAAGGCATAAAAGAATAAATATTCCATTTTTCCCGTCTTAAGGCATAAAGAAAGATAGGCCAGAAACTGAATAAAAAACATATAAATATCCTGTCGTACAAAAACACCCATTTTTTCAGAGTCTCTTTTCCTTCTCAGTGCCGCAAATGCCTCCAATGTGTAAAGTACCATTAAAAAAGCAATGATATATTTTGAAAACTCTATCACATAAAACTGCATATTATTACAATGCTCCTTTTTTATAATGACCTGTAGTATATTCCTTTATAAAAGAAAAATCTGCATTTCCCAAAGACAAATAATTTCCATATGCATCCAGAATCTTCTTTACTGCACTTTCTTTCTCTATGGTAAAATCCAGCCGAATTCCTTCGCCTTCCAGTTTCCGGATTTGTTCCAGATATGGATGCAAAGAATTTGGAACCGAATTATAAATCACATTGTAACAATAATTACAATCTATTTTTACCGGAAAATTTGTCTCATAGCGGTCAGTAAGAGAATCCTCAAAAGTTACCCCTTCTGCACGACAGTTTCCTTTGGTTTTCCGAATGCAGTTAGCCGTTACCATCATAGGAATTCTGCCATAGCATAAATATTCTGCTTTTTCATTTTGTAATTCTTTCCATTCATGTATACTACATTCTACCGGCATAAGAAAATTATGCACTCGGTCTTTCCAGAAATTCACCGCCTCCTGATTCCATACATAAACATGATAATTTAATGCAATTTTCCCGGAATAATGATGATATTTTAAGAAACTGTAACTTTCCAGATTAGAAACCAGCATTCCCACTGCAAATTCTTTGGAAATTTCCAAAATTTCATCCATAACAGAGTAATCTTTCTCCCTTAAAACTTCACCTAAATTTATCCAGATTTCTTTTGATGTATTTTTTAATAAATCATCAAATCCTGCTTTTTTTTGCAGCAACAGTTCTGTAGAAACATAAATTCTGTTTACAGCTTTATGCTGCACTGCTGTTCTAAATTGCTCATATGTCGAAACGGAAACATGAATGGCTTTTTTAGCTTTTACTGACTCCGGCAAGGATTCTTTTAATAAATTCCTTCCTTGTTCTTCATCCCCCGTTTTTTCTTCTTTTCCACATTCCAGCATTGTTCTTCGTTGTTCTTCCTGCTGTTGTATTATCTGTTTTTCTAAAGCTTCAAAGGCTTGTCTTCTAAGTTCATTTATGGCTTTCAACGGAATAAAAACATCCGGTTCCATATCCATCTCTAAAATAGAAAAAGTAAAATCCGTATTGCCGGTTTTCTTCAACTGTTTTTCAACTTCTTGTCTGACCAGCGGACGATTTTTGGCACCCTCCACTATATTACCCTCACAGGAAATCACATGTTCTTTCCAGATAAGCTGTAAAGACGCCGGCTTTCCTTTTTTTAAAGTCACATATCCTGAGACCTCTGCTTTTAATGGCTGCTTTACATATTTTTCATATATAGATGCAGCAAATGTTTCATCAATTCCACTATAACTGGGTTTATGGCAGGTTACCATTTCCCTGCCATTGTGCCGTTTATAATAACCATCCTGAATATCTGTTCTGATGTAAAGGGATTTTAAAGCTTCCCAATCCGCTTTTTCCACCACAATATCCTGCAAATCATTTTTATAACATAAATCAATATATTTACGATAAATTGCAGTTACACCTGCAACATATTCCGGTCGCTTCATTCTGCCTTCTATTTTAAAGGAGTCAATTCCGGCTCTAAGCAATTCCGGCACCAGATTTATGGAACACATATCTTTCAAACTTAACGGATATTCCTCTTTAGAAACTGCTTTCCCTTTCACTGCCAGATTTATCCGATAAGGAAGACGACAGCTTTGAGCACACTTTCCACGATTTCCACTTCTGCCGCCCAGAAAAGAACTAAAGAAACACTGACCAGAATAGCAATAACACATGGCACCATGTACAAATGTTTCAATTTCCAAACCTTCTTTTTTTAACAGTTTCATTTCTCTTAGCGACAATTCTCTTGCAGGTACAACACGTACAGCACCTTCTTCCTTTAACATGCGAACGGAATAAGGTCCGGTCACTGCCATTTGTGTACTGACATGGAGCTCCAGCCCCGGAAATTTTTTCTTAAGAAAAGAAAACAGTCCTAAATCCTGAACAATCACTCCATCCAGACCTGCCATATAAAAAGGCATCAAAAAATCCTCTACACTTGAAATTTCTGAGTTTTTCATTAAGGTATTCAATGTCAGATATACTTTTTTATCAAATAAATGTGCATAATAAATAGCTTTGCACAAAGTTTCTTCATCAAAATTTTGTGCAAAGGCTCTGGCCCCGTATTTTACTCCTCCCAGATAAACAGCATCTGCTCCTGCATGAATCGCCCCCAAAAAGCTTTCATAACTTCCGGCAGGTGCCAGCAATTCTACTTTATTCAAATATATTTTCCTCTTTTCTTTTTCATCATAATTACGGTATTTTTCTTTTTACACCAAAGGATATTTCAAAAATATTATCTATTGCCATAAGCAAAAAGGCTGCCGCATTTCATTCCAATTCCAACGAAACATTTTCTTTAGAATTTTATGAATACGACAACCCCCTCTGGTCATTTATTTATCTTTTAGTTCCGTTTCTAAACGAATCACCTTTTTTTCTGAGTCGTTCAATTCCTTTTGCAGATTTTTAAGACTCTTTTCTGTACTTTCAAGCTTCATCTGCGTTGCAATTAACTGATGCTTTAAATCGTACATTTCTTTTTCTTTTGCCTCAATATCATCTTCTAACGAGTGAATCTGCTTTTTGGCTTTAAAGTAATCATCCGCAATATTCAGCTGCATTAAAATATTCTGCATATCCAGAGGCAGTCTGCGAAAACTGTCTGCTTTTGTATACTCTGTTAATTTATTATTAATGTAAGATGCCACTTTCTGCAAATATTCTTCACTTTCATATCCGCTAAGAGTCAGAACCTTACCCCCAATAATTACCTCTGCATCTGTTTTCGCTGCCATATCCATGCTCCCTATATCATGCTTTATCTTAGAAACAGCATTGATGCCAAAATTCCATCCGCTGCTTACTATGTACCAAATATAAATCTTGTAGTTTTACAAGTATACATATACATTATATAGAAATAACATCTATATTTCAAGTCCTAAATGTTGATATGCAAAATCTGTAACCACTCTTCCTCTGGGTGTTCTATTAATAAATCCATTTTTAATCAGGTAGGGTTCATATACATCTTCAATGGTACCGGAATCTTCCCCTATTGCTGCGGCAAGAGTTTCCAGTCCCACCGGTCCGCCGGAAAATTTTTCTATCATTGTTTGAAGAATATTTCTATCAATATGATCCAGCCCCATCTTATCTACATCCAACAAATCCAATGCAGTATTTGCCACTTCCTCTGTAATCCTTCCTTCATATTTCACTTGCGCAAAATCTCTTACTCTTTTTAAAATACGATTTGCAAGGCGCGGTGTTCCCCGGCTTCTTCTGGCAAGTTCCAGGGCACCTTTTTCATCAATTTCCACATCAAGGATACGAGCAGAATGCTGAATGATTAGTTTTAATTCCTCTACCGAATAAAATTCCAATCGGTGAATGACACCAAATCGGTCTCTTAAGGGTGCCGTTAACATTCCGGCTCTGGTAGTAGCACCCACCAGTGTAAATTTCGGCAAATCCAACCGAATGCTCCTTGCTGTTGTCCCCTTACCGATCATAATATCAATAGCATAATCTTCCATGGCAGGATATAAAACTTCCTCCACTTGTCTGTTTAAGCGATGAATCTCATCTACAAACAATAAATCTCCTTCCTGAAGATTATTAAGAATGGCAGCCATCTCTCCCGGTTTTTCAATAGCCGGTCCGCTGGTAACTTTTAAGTTTACGCCCATTTCATTAGCAATAATCCCTGCCAGTGTTGTCTTTCCAAGTCCAGGAGGACCATAAAACAAAACATGATCCAGGGCATCCTGTCTCTGTTTTGCAGCTTCAATATATATTTTTAATATTTCTTTCGCTTTCTCCTGCCCGATGTAATCCTTCAGATATTGGGGTCGAAGACTGCCCTCTATCTTCACATCTTCTTCTAAAACTTCGGTTTCTATAATTCTGCGTGCCACACTTCCTCCTGAAATCTTCTGTTCCATATCATACATATCCATGTATACCAATCACAAAACAGCTTTTCTTTCTCATTTTTCTTTCATCTTTTTCCAATTATAACCTGTTTTTCCAAGGTCACTTTTACTTTCTTAAAAGATATGCTTCAATGCCGCTTTCAAAATATCTTCACTGTCCATATCCTCTGTAATCTCCACCATCTTTACTGCTTTTAAGCTTTCGCTGGAACTGTAACCCAATGCGGTTAGAGCTTCTATTGCATCATTTCTTGCTCCGGTACCAGCATTTTCCTGAGAAACAGCACCAAAACTATCCACTCCCATATTTTCAAAGGTCTCTTCCACCGATACCTTATCTTTTAAATCAATTAACATTCTCTGTGCTGTTTTTGCTCCAATTCCCGGTGCCTTTGCAATGGTTTTCGCATCCTGTGAAATAATTGCAAGGCGAAGCTCTTGTGCGGAAAAAACAGACAAGATTCCAAGTGCTCCTTTGGGACCCACTCCGTTTACACCTAAAAGCAATAAAAACATCTGCAAATCATCCTTTGTAAGAAATCCATACAAAGCAATAATATCTTCCCGTACATAAGTGTAGGTATGAATCTTAATCTCATTTCCAATTCCCGGAAGACCTTCTATAACCCGAAGGGAAACCTTCACCTGATATCCCACTTCATGAACATCAACCACAATATAATCATTTCCTATTTCTTCCAAAGTTCCTTTTAAATATGCTATCATATAAACCTCTTATCTCTTTTTCTCACAGTTCTAAAACAGTTTATATAAGTATATCACGCTCGAACATATGTTTCAACTCGAAAATCATGGAACAAAAATTGTAATTTTGTTTCCTTCTTCACTCTCAAATCTCTTTAGTACCTCAATCTCCAGATTCTCCACCATCTCTACATGATTCTGAATGTTCACACTGTTATTTTCATATTCTTCCACTGTACAGTCCAAGAGAGCATATTTGGACGTTTACATCATGCCTGTCGGGACTAAAAGAGGCAAAGCATTCTAATTACAATTTCCCTATCTCCATCTTCTTCCTGAAATCCTCCGTCTATCAGATACAAATCTCCTTCAGGCGTAATTATGGAATAAGCTTCTCTGCCCAACTGTTAATTTTCGCTTCATCTTTTTTCCCTTTCATAACTGTACAAAGCTTTTTTGATTTTTAAATTTTGCCATTACTTGTTATATAATAATGTATACCAGGAAAGCGGAAATATCAATTAAAAAGCGAAGTGCAGTTTTCCTATTTTTCTTTACAGCATCATTGAAAAAACAGCTTTTGGGGAATTTTATACAAATATCATCCAACATCCATAAAAATGTGTTATACTGTTTCCATTAATTACAAAGGAGTATCTTATTATGTTTGCCGATTATCATTTACATACCCAGTTTAGTGACGATTCCCTTTACCCCATGGAGGATTGTGTCAAAGACAGCATTGCCCTTGGAATGGAGGAAATCTGTTTTACAGAGCATGTGGACTACGAAATCAAAAGAGACTGGGATGACCCCAGGGGAGTTGAGCTTAGAAAAGGAGGTCCCGGTGACCCGGAATGGATGGAGTATGCCAACGTGGACTATGAACGATATGCTGCAACCATTCAAAAGCTCCAAACAAAATATCAGAATAAAATCAAAATAAAAATGGGCTTAGAGTTTGGAATGCAGACCCACACTATCCCGAAGTATGAATCATTATTTTCACGTTTTCCCTTTGATTTTATTATTCTCTCTGTTCATCAGATTGAAAACAAAGAGTTCTGGACACAGGAATTTCAGACAGGAAAAACACAGCAGGAATATAACCAACGTTACTATGAAGAAATCCTTGCTTTAGTAAAACAATATCACAATTATAGTGTATTAGGTCATATGGACTTAATTACCCGATATGACAAAGCCGGAATTTATCCTTTTGAAAAAGTAAAACCTATCATTACCGATATTCTTAAAATTGTGATTGCAGACGGAAAAGGAATTGAAGTAAACACCTCCAGTCACAGATATGGTCTGCAGGATTTGACACCTTCGAAAAACATTTTAAAGCTTTACAAAGAACTGGGCGGTGAAATAATTACCATTGGTAGTGACAGCCATAAAAAAGAGCATTTAGGAGCACATATTCAAGATACAAAAGAGATTTTAAAAGAACTTGGCTATACAAAATTTTGTACTTTTGAAAAAATGAAGCCTTATTTTCATGTTTTGTAATTTTTCAATTTTTTAATCAAGGAAATTAACTTGATAATAACAGCATCAGGTACAAATAAAACTTTGTTTTCTTTCATTCAAAGTCGCTTTTTATACCTGATGCTTATTTTTATGGATATCAATATAATTTCTTCAATTATCTGTAAAATAAAAACTATTTTTGATTAATATAGTTTACCAATCCTTCACAGGCAATAATCTTTTGCATAAATGGCGGAAATGCCTGACCCTTATACTCTTTATTTTTTGTAAGATTTTTAATAATTCCGCTGTCAAAATCCACTTCTACTCTATCTCCTGCTTCCGTTTCTTTAGCCGCTTCGGGGCATTCGATGATAGGCAGACCGATATTAATGGCATTTCTGTAAAAAATTCTTGCAAAAGTTTCTGCAATCACACAATCTACACCTGCCGCTTTGATGGCGATGGGTGCATGTTCCCTGGAGGAACCGCAGCCAAAATTCTTATTGGCAACAATAATATCTCCTTTTTGAACTTTCTTTACAAAATCTGTGTCAATATCCTCCATACAATGTGCAGCAAGCTCTGCCGGGTCTGAGGAATTTAAATATCTTGCCGGAATAATAACATCCGTATCTACATTATCTCCATACTTAAATACATTTCCTACTGCTTTTTTCATGACTAATCTCCATTCTTTACTTTCTTTCCTCTAATAATGTCAAAATATCTAATTCAACTGACAAGGGCAGGATATTTTTCCCATAACAGCACTGGCGGCTGCAACTGCAGGACTTGCCAGATATACTTCAGATTTTACATGTCCCATTCTTCCTACAAAATTTCGGTTGGTAGTGGATACACATCTCTCTCCTTCAGCCAAAATCCCCATGTATCCGCCAAGGCAAGGACCACAGGTAGGTGTACTGACTACAGCTCCGGCTTCCACAAATATTTTCAAAAGACCTTCTTCCATAGCTTTCAAATAAATTGCCTGAGTAGCAGGAATGATAATACAACGAAGCCCTTTCTTTACATGACGTCCCTTTAAAACCTTAGCTGCACATCTTAAATCTTCTAATCTTCCATTGGTACAGGAACCGATTACTACCTGGTCAATCGTCACATCTTCTGTAATCTCATCTATGGTTTTCGTATTTTCCGGAAGATGAGGAAATGCAATGGTAGGCTTAAGTGTGGATAAATCAATGGTATATTCTTCATCATAAACGGCATCTTCATCTGCTTCGTAAATCGTATATTGTTTGGTGGAATGCTCTTTCATATATTGAATTGCGACATCATCAACTGGAAATATTCCATTTTTCCCGCCTGCTTCAATGGCCATGTTGGCAATGGTAAAACGGTCATCCATAGTCAGATTCTTAATTCCGTCTCCTACAAATTCCATAGACTTATATAAAGCTCCATCTACCCCAATCATGCCGATAATATGTAAGATTACATCTTTTCCGCTGACCCATTGGGAAAGTTCTCCCGTTAAATTAAACTTAATTGCTCCGGGCACTTTAAACCAAGCTTTTCCTGTTGCCATGCCTGCCGCCATATCAGTGCTTCCTACTCCTGTGGAAAAAGCGCCTAGGGCACCATAAGTACAGGTATGGGAATCTGCCCCGATAATGACATCACCTGCTACCGTTAATCCTTTTTCTGGAAGTAAGGCATGCTCAATTCCCATTTCTCCTACTTCAAAATAATTCGTAATTTCATTTTTCATTGCAAATTCTCTTACACATTTGCAATGCTCAGCTGATTTAATATCTTTATTCGGTACGAAATGATCCGGTACTAACGCAATCTTATCTTTATGAAAAACACCGTCAACTTTCATTTTTTCCATTTCATGAATGGCTACCGGACTGGTAATATCATTTCCTAATACCAAATCCAAATCTGCCTCTATCAACTGTCCTGCTTCTACATATTCCAAACCGGCATGTGCCGCCAAAATTTTCTGTGTCATGGTCATTCCCATAAACTCATCCTCCTTGCAATTTTTCTAATCAGACATTCTTATAAAGTTTAGGATGTCAAAAACGATTACGGATTGTTTTCTCACATAACAACTCCTATTACCTTACAAATTATAACATTTTCATAAGTATAAATACAATATATAATAT
>CAZSWC010000004.1:0-54912 GCA_964610665.1 uncultured Lachnospiraceae bacterium | reverse complement strand
GTTCCGGCGAAAGTGAATATTTAATTAATGGTGCTTCCTGCAGATTGAAAGATGTATATGAATTGTTTTACGATACCGGTATTGGTAAAGAAGGATATTCGATTATCGGTCAGGGGCAAATTGATAAGATTTTAAGCGGAAAACCGGAAGAAAGAAGAGAATTATTTGATGAAGCAGCCGGAATTGTTAAGTTTAAAAGAAGAAAGGCTTCTGCACAGAAAAAATTGGAAGAAGAAAAACAGAATCTTCTTCGTGTGAATGACATTTTATCAGAATTGGAAAAACAGATTGGCCCCTTAGAAAAGCAATCTGAAAAAGCAAAAGTTTATTTAAAGAAAAAAGAAGAATTGAAAACTTTAGATATTAATGTGTTTCTTATGGAAAATAATCGTATTAAGGAACAATTGGACAAAGTGGAAGATTCGTTAAAGATTGCATCTGAGGATTTAGAGAAATCCAATCTGAAATATGAAAATATTAAGGAAGAATATGAACAGGTACAAAATACCATAGAATCTTTGGAAAAACAGATTGAAGAAGCAAGAAACAGTCTGACAGACACCAGTGTTTTAAGGGGAAAACTGGAAGGTGAGATTAAAGTATTAGAGGAACAGATTAAATCTGCCACATCTAATGAGGAACACCTGCGAAGCCGCTCTTCTTCGGTTTCTACAAGTATACAGGAAAAAGAAAAAGAAAGAGATGCTCTTTTAGTTCATAAAGAGAAAATTGATAAAGAAGCCGAAGAAACTTTACGATTGAAGGAAGAGACAAATCGTGTACTGGCCGAATTACAAAGTAGAATTGAAGAAATCAATAATAATATCGAAGCCGGAAAAAATACGATTATTAATGCTTTAAATGAAAGAGCAACCATAAAAACCAAGGTGGGACGTCTGGAAACCATGTTGGAACAGGCAAATATCCGTAAAGCAGAACTTACTTCAAAAATTGTTTCTGTGAAATCGGACGAAGCAAAGCAGGGACAGCTTCTTACAAATTTGGAAAATGAGTTTGAAGAAATAAATATAAAAATTGCTTCTTTAAATAATGCACAGGCAAAAAAAGAAGAAGAGTTAGATGAAGTAAGAGATAATTTGTCCGGTTTTGATCAGAAATTAAGAGATACGCAGGTATTGTATCATCAGGGAAAATCCAAGTTGGAAGCATTATCCAATTTAACAGAACGTTATGAAGGATATGGTGGTTCTGTTAAAAAAGTAATGGAGCAAAAAGAACATGAAAAAGGAATCATAGGTGTTGTTGCGGATATCATCAAGGTAGAAAAAAAATATGAGACTGCTATTGAAACAGCATTAGGTGGTAATATTCAAAATATTGTTACGGATGATGAAGAAACTGCCAAGAAAATGATTCAGTTTTTGAAAAAAAATAAAGGGGGAAGAGCAACGTTTCTCCCCCTTACCAGCATAAAAAATCCACAAAAATTCAAGACACCGGAAGTTTTAAGTGAAACAGGTGTTGTAGGATTGGCAGACAGTCTTGTAACAATAGAAGACCGCTATCAGGATGTAGCAAAAGCAATGCTTGGTAGAATTGTGGTAGTAGATAATATAGATAATGCTGTAAAAATTGCCCGAAAATATGAGTATGGTGTACGTATGGTAACCATTGAAGGAGAACTTCTGGTTCCCGGTGGTGCAATCAGTGGAGGTGCTTTTAAGAACAATAGTAATCTGCTTGGAAGACGACGGGAAATGGAAGAACTGGAGGCAAAGGTAAAACAGTATCTGAAAGAGATTGACGTACTTTTAAATCAGATTGAAGAAACCAAAGAAAACAGAAGTAAAAAGCGGTTAGAACTGGAACAGATAAAATCTGATTTGCAGGATGAATTTATTCATCAGAATACCACACGGCTCACGATTGTAAGCGCCAGAGAAAAAATGGACGAAACCCATTCCGGTGCGGACCTTCTTCAAGTGGAATCTAAAGACATTGAAGAACAGATTGCAAGTATTATCCGTGAAAAAGAAGAAATTGTTTCTGAATTATCTTCTTCTGAAACATTAGAAAAAAATGTTGAAACACAGATAAGAGAGTTTCAGACGAAACTGGAAAGCTTAAGAAAGCAGGAGTCAGAACAGACAGCACTGGTTTCTGAAAAAGAAGTAGAAGCAGAAAAAATTCTGCAAAGAATCGGATTTGAACAGCAGAATCTGGATCGAATAAATGGTGAAATTGAGCATTTAAGAAGTGAACTTTCTGAGATTGTAGAAAATCTGGAAAAGAGTAAATTGGAAACAAAAGAAAAACACCAGTCTATTGAAGCGATTAAAAAGACCATTGAAGCATCTCATACCTTCCAGTCAGATGCGGAAGTGAAACTTAAAAATATGATTGCTGAAAAAGAGGAATTATCTGAAAAACAGAAAAATTTCTTTAAGGACAGAGAAGAAATGGCGGAAAGAATTACCACTTTAGATAAAGAAGTGTATCGTCTTACCAGCCAGAAAGAAAAACATGAAGAATCCATAAAAAGTCAGATTGAGTATATGTGGAATGAATATGAGATTACACTTCATGATGCGGCTAATTTAAGAAATCCTGATTTTACGGATTTAACGGTTATGAAAAGAGATATTGCTGCATTAAAGGATGCCATCAGACGCCTTGGAGACGTAAATGTAAATGCCATTGAGGATTATAAAAACATTATGGAGCGATATACCTTCCTAAAGACACAGCATGATGATTTGGTGGAAGCTGAAAAAACTCTCAATGGTATTATTATAGAACTGGACACAGCCATGAGAAAGCAATTTAAGGAAAAATTCGGACAGATTTCTCATGAATTTGATAAAGTGTTTAAAGAATTGTTTGGCGGCGGAAAAGGTACCTTAGAGTTAATGGAAGATGAAGATATTCTGGAAGCGGGAATACGTATTATTGCACAGCCACCCGGAAAGAAACTTCAGAATATGATGCAGTTATCCGGTGGAGAAAAAGCATTGACGGCCATTGCATTATTGTTTGCCATTCAGAATCTGAAACCTTCGCCGTTTTGTCTGTTGGACGAAATTGAAGCGGCACTGGACGAAAGCAATGTCAACCGTTATGCTAAATATTTACATAAACTCACCAAACATACGCAGTTTATTGTTATTACCCATAGACGTGGAACCATGGAAAGAGCAGACCGATTGTATGGTATTACCATGCAGGAGAAAGGGGTATCTACTCTGGTAAGTGTAAATCTGATTGAGGGAGCCTTAGAAGAATAATTCGTAAATAGAAAATAAGAGGTAAACATGGAAAAGCAAGGATTTTTTAGCAGGTTAAAACAAGGACTTAGTAAAACAAGAGACAACATCGTAAGAAGCATAGATGCGGTTTTTTATGATGCCTCATGTATTGATGAAGAATTTTATGAAGAATTGGAAGAAATTCTGATTATGGGTGATATTGGAATCAATGCTACCCAGGCAATTCTGGATAAGCTTCGTGAGGAAGTAAAGAAAAATCTTTTAACCAATCCGGCGGATTGCAAGGAGCTTTTAATTAAAAGTATCAAAGAGCAGATGAAAGTAGAAGAAACTGCTTATGATTTTGAAGAAAAGCAATCTATCGTTATGGTAATTGGTGTCAATGGTGTAGGAAAAACTACCACAGTAGGAAAGCTTGCAGGAAAACTGAAAGGTCAGGGAAAAAAGGTGCTCATAGCAGCGGCAGATACCTTCAGGGCAGCCGCCGGAGAGCAGCTGGAAGAATGGTGTCACCGGGCAGGTGTGGACATGATTGGCGGAAAAGAAGGGGGCGATCCGGCTAGTGTTGTATATGATGCGGTGAGTGCTGCCAAAGCCAGAAACGTGGATGTTCTTTTGTGTGATACTGCAGGAAGACTTCACAATAAGAAAAATCTTATGGAAGAATTGAAGAAAATCAATAGGATTATTGATAGAGAGTTTCCAGATGCACATAGGGAAAATCTGGTAGTATTAGATGCAACTACCGGACAAAATGCACTAAATCAGGCAAAAGAATTTGGCAGTGTTACAAATCTTACGGGAATTGTTCTAACGAAAATGGATGGAACAGCAAAAGGTGGAATTGCCATTGCCATTCAATCAGAATTGGGGGTACCCGTGAAATATATCGGGGTAGGAGAGAAAATAGAGGATTTACAGAAATTCGATTCTGACCAGTTTGTAGATGCTTTGTTTGATGTTTAAAATAAGGAGGAATCATCAGATGGATACCAAAATGCTAACTCTTGAAAAATTTGAAGAAGCGGCAGAAGAAGTAAAGAAGGTTACTTTAGAAACCAAACTTATTTATAGTGATTATTTTAGTGAAAAAACAGGCAATAAAGTATATCTGAAGCCGGAGAACATGCAGTTTACCGGAGCCTATAAGGTGCGTGGCGCTTATTATAAAATGAGTACTCTGACAGAGGAAGAACGTCAGAAGGGAATTATTACTGCATCAGCAGGAAATCATGCACAGGGAGTCGCTTATGCGGCAAAATGCTATGGTGTAAAAGCAACCATTGTTATGCCTACCACGACACCCTTGATGAAAGTGAACCGAACCAAAGGATATGGAGCTCAGGTGGTGCTTCATGGGGACGTTTATGACGAAGCTTGTAACCGGGCGTATGAACTGGCAAAAGAGCATGGTTATACCTTTATTCATCCTTTCGATGATGAGGCTGTTGCTACAGGACAGGGCACCATAGCCATGGAAATTTTTAAAGAACTGCCTTTAGTGGATTATATTTTGTGCCCTATCGGAGGAGGCGGATTGGCCACTGGGGTTTCTACCTTAGCAAAGCTGTTGAATCCTAAAATAAAAGTAATTGGAGTAGAGCCTGCCGGAGCTAACTGTATGCAGGAATCTTTGAAAAATGGGAAAGTTACCACCTTATCCGGCGTAAATACCATAGCAGATGGAACGGCTGTAAAAACACCGGGAAGTATTATTTTCCCGTATATTCAGAAAAATTTAGACGATATTATTACGGTAGAAGACAGTGAACTTGTGGTTTCTTTCCTTGATATGGTGGAAAATCATAAAATGGTAGTAGAAAACTCAGGTCTTCTTACTATTGCTGCTTTAAAGAAGTTAGATGTGAAAGGCAAAAAGATAGTTTCCATTCTTAGCGGTGGAAACATGGACGTTATAACTATGTCTTCTGTGGTACAGCAGGGGCTGATTTTGCGAGACCGCATCTTTACTGTTTCCGTGTTGCTTCCGGATAAACCGGGAGAATTAAGCAGGGTAGCAGGAGTGGTTGCAAAAGAAAGCGGAAATGTAATTAAGCTGGAACACAATCAGTTTATATCCATAAACCGGAATGCGGCAGTAGAATTGCGTATTACATTGGAAGCATTTGGAACGGAACATAAAAATCAGATTATGGAAGCATTAAGCAAAGAAGGATATCAGCCAAAGGTGGTAAGAACAAATATATGATTCATGAAAAAAAGACACTTATTACACATGTAAAAGATTATACGATTATTACCATAGCCTGCTTTTTTTACGGAGTAGCAATCAGTCAGTTTTTGGACCCCAATGATATTGCACCGGGAGGGGTTTCCGGACTTGCCATGATCATTAATCGTCTCATTGATATTGAGGTAGGTACTCTTATTTTGATGATTAATATTCCGATTTTATTGTTGGGACTTTATAAATTTGGAATTCGATTTTTAATATCTACAATTTATGCAACGTTTATGTGTTCTGTATTTACCAATTTACTGGCAGCTTATCCGGCAATTACGCAGGATCCTTTGCTGGCAACGATTTGTGGCTGCGCCTTAGCATCTGTAGCCATAGGAAATATTTTTAAATGCGGTGCTACCACCGGTGGTACCGACATTATAGTAAAGGTTTTGCGTTTGAAGTTTCCGCATTTGAAGACGGGACGATTGTTTTTGATGTGTGACCTTTTTGTGGTTTTATTGTCATCCTTTGTTTTTGAAGAAGGAGATTCGGCACTTTATGCTGCCATTGGCGTATTTTTAATGAGTGTGGTATTTGATCTTGTGCTTTATGGGGCGGATGGAGCAAAACTGATTTATATTATCAGTGATAAATGGCAGAAAATTACAGAAAGATTATTACAGGAACTGGATGTAGGGGTAACCTATCTGGAAGGGGAAGGAGCCTATAGTAATGAAAAGAAGCGTGTGATTATGTGCGTTGTGAGAAAACAGATTTCACCACAGGTTGAAGAGGTTGTAAAGGAAGAGGATGCCAATGCTTTTATGATTGTTTCCAGTGCTGCAGAAATTTACGGAGAAGGATATAAAAATATCTTTAGCGAAAAGGTGTAAGAGAAAGTGATTGAAGGACTGCCTCTTGAAAAATACTAGACTTTATAAAGGGTTTCATGTATACTACAAATGGTTCGGATAGTAACTTAAACTTATATTACCAATTAGGTTATGAGTTTAGTAGTTTTCTTAAGAAGAAAGAAAAATGATGAAAATAATGTGAATACAGAAAGGAAAAATATTATGGCATTATTAAAACAATGGAGAGATACTGCATATTCTGAAACAGCAAATAAAGGAGATTTGCAGAGATTCTGGAATATTTATTTTGAAACAGAAAGAGATATTTATGCAAAACTTTTAAAGAATCCTGACGAAGTGGTTACCGGTACAGTGAAAGAACTGGCAGATAAGTATGAAGTAAGCGTAATGACTATGACCGGATTCTTAGATGGAATCAATGACAGTTTGGTAAATCCCAACCCGATTGATGAGATGGAAGAAGATACGGTTGTGAATTTAGGATTTGATAAAGCCCTTCTTTACAAGAATATGGTGGCTGCACAGGCAGACTGGTTATATGAATTAGAAGAATGGAACGATATCTTTGATGAGGAAACCAGAAAAGCTTTATACAAAGAACAGAAATCTTCTACAACCATTGTAAAAGAAGAACGTGTATACCCTAATGACCCATGTCCATGTGGAAGCGGAAAAAAATATAAAAAATGCTGCGGTAAAAATAAGTAAATTGTAGAATGTGTGCCGCCATCTATATAAATGAAGCTCCATTTCACTTCGTTCGAAAGTTGCTTTATTTATATAGATGGCGTTTTTTGCATAATGAATAAAAAGAGAGTTGCCATTTATACAAGGAAATTATTTTAATAAATATAGTAAGTCTTCAAATAAAACACCTTCCGGTTCATTTACGTCTGCTTCCATGGTGTGGGCAAGACATTTTTGGATGAAGTCAGCGGCTTTTTGTACCGAGTCGGTAAATTCCATTTGTTTAACGACGGAAGCCGCAACAATGGAAGAAAAAATATCTCCGGTTCCATGTCTTCCGGTCCCTGTTTGGGGAGTTTGGATAAAAACCGGAGGCTTATTTTTCTCAAAACATAAATTTACCATTTCGTCCTGTTGCTCTATTCCGGTAATCACCAGTTTTTTAGGTCCCATAAAGGAAAGATTTTCGGCAAGCTTTATAAGTTCGGAAGTTGTCCATGTTTTTTCATAAGGGGTATCTGTTAATATGCAGGCTTCTGTGAGGTTGGGAGTAAGAATATCGGCATGCTGTATTAAGGCTTTCATTTTTTCACACATGGAAGGTGTATATGAGGAATAAAGCTTTCCATGGTCTCCCATAACAGGGTCTATTACCGTAAGAGTATCTTTTTCCTTAAATTTATGAATAAAATCAGTTACGATATCTATCTGCTTTTCTGAAGCCAGATATCCGCAAAGAATCCCATCGAAAGTAAAATGTAATTGTTCCCATTGTTTTATATAGTCCGGCATATCAGATGTTAAATCTTTACAATAACTGCTTGGGTATCCGGTATGGTTGGAAAAAATGGAAGTAGGAATGGGACAGCAGGCAATTCCCATGGAGGAAATTACCGGAATGGAGATGGTAAGAGCACATTTTCCGTAACCTGCAAGGTCATTGATTACGGCTATATTTTTTTGTTTTTTTGAGGTCATAAAATTTCCTTTCTGCTTTCAAAATTATGATTATTTTAACACAGATTCAAAAAAAGTGATAGATGTGACTGCAGGTGTAAAAAGTACCTTTTATGTTGTTGTTTATTTTGAAATAAATGCAACGATTTTAAAACAACCAGACAACCAGACTTGAAGCAACTCCGGCATCTCGTCTCTTGACAGAAATATACGGAAAGGATAAAATATTTAGGACTATATTAGAGACTTATTGAGGAAAATAGGTAGAAAGAAGGATACAAATGGCACAACCTTATAATCACAAAGAGTTGGAAGCAAAATGGCAGAAAGTCTGGGACGAGGAAAAGGCTTTTGCAACTTCCAAAGATTATTCAAAACCAAAATATTATGCATTGGTTGAGTTTCCTTATCCGTCAGGACAAGGACTTCATGTAGGTCATCCAAGACCTTATACAGCATTGGATATCGTAGCTCGTAAGAGAAGAATGCAGGGATATAATGTATTGTACCCTATGGGATGGGATGCTTTCGGTCTTCCAACAGAAAATTATGCAATTAAAAATCATATTCATCCAAAGATTGTTACTAAAAATAACGTGGAGAGATTTAAAAATCAGCTCCATTCTTTAGGATATTCATTTGATTGGGATAGAGAAATCAATACTACTGATCCTAATTACTATAAATGGACACAGTGGATTTTCTTAAAATTATTTAAGGCAGGTCTTGCCTACAAATCAGAAATGCCAATTAACTGGTGTACTTCCTGTAAAGTAGGTCTGGCAAATGAAGAAGTAGTAAATGGTGTTTGTGAAAGATGTGGTTCCGAAGTTGTCCGCAAGGTTAAGAGCCAGTGGATGTTAAAAATCACGGAATATGCAGATAAATTAATTCAGGATTTGGATTCTGTCGATTACATTGAAAGAGTAAAAGTTTCCCAGAAAAACTGGATTGGTAAATCTCAGGGAGCAGAAGTCGATTTTGCAATTTCCGGAAAAGAAGACAAACTCCGTGTATATACTACAAGACCGGATACTTTGTTTGGAGCAACTTATATGGTAGTTTCTCCGGAACATCCTATCATTGATAAATATAAGGATGAAATTAAAAATTATGATGCTTTAATGGAATATAGAGAGTGTGCTGCACGTAAATCTGATTTTGAACGTACCGAACTTGCGAAAGATAAGACCGGAGTTATGATTGACGGACTGTGTGCTGTGAATCCGGTAAATGGAAAAGAAATTCCTATCTGGATTTCTGATTATGTATTGATGACTTATGGAACCGGTGCCATTATGGCAGTTCCTGCACATGACGAAAGAGACTGGGATTTTGCAAAGAAATTCGGTATGCCGATTATTGAAGTGGTAGCAGGAAGTGAAGTAAGTGTAGAAGAGGCAGTTTATACAGATGTTGCGACAGGTACTTTAGTCAATTCCGAATTTTTAAATGGGCTTTCTGTAGCAGAAGCGAAAGAAAAGATTATTGCTTTTCTGGAAGAAAAAGAAATCGGAACTGCAAAAACTAATTTTAAACTTCGCGATTGGGTATTTTCCAGACAGCGTTACTGGGGAGAACCGATTCCGATTGTTAAGTGTGAAAAATGCGGTTATGTGGCAATTGATGAAAAAGAATTACCATTAGAGCTTCCTGATGTAGAAAGCTATATGCCTACAGATAATGGAGAATCTCCACTTGCTGCTATGACAGAATGGGTAAAAACAACCTGTCCTTGCTGTGGCGGTCCGGCAGAAAGAGAAACAGACACCATGCCTCAATGGGCAGGATCATCCTGGTATTTCCTTCGTTATACAGACCCTACAAATGAAGAAGCTTTAGCAAGTAAAGAAGCTTTGGAATATTGGCTTCCTGTTGATTGGTACAATGGAGGAATGGAGCATACCACATTGCATTTGCTGTATTCCCGTTTCTGGCATAAGTTTTTATATGATCAGGGCGTAGTTCCATGTAAAGAACCATATCAGAAGAGAACTTCTCATGGAATGATTTTAGGTTCTAATGGAGAAAAAATGTCCAAATCTAGAGGCAATGTAGTAAATCCTGACGAAATCGTAGAAGATTACGGAGCAGATACTCTTCGTACTTACGAAATGTTTATCGGAGCCTTTGATTTAAGCGCATCCTGGTCTGATGATGGAGTAAAAGGCTGCAGAAGATTCTTGGATCGTGTTTGGAAGTTACAGGATATTCTGGCAGATGGTGATGTTTATAGTGCAGATATGGAAACCAAGATGCATCAGACCATTAAAAAGGTAAGCAATGACTTTGAAAATCTGAAATTTAATACTGCAATCGCTGCTATGATGGCTTTGATAAATGATTTCTATAAGAAGAATGAAATTAATAAAGCGGAATATACAACTTTGATTACATTATTGAATCCGGTAGCTCCTCATATTACAGAAGAGTTATGGCAGATTTTAGGAAATGAAGGCAGAGTATATCAGACCGCATGGCCTGTATTTGAGGAAGCAAAAACAGTAGAAGCGACTGTGGAAATTGCTGTTCAGATTAATGGAAAAACAAAAGCAGTTGTAAAATTAGCAAAAGACCTGGATAAGGATAGTGCCATTGCAGCTGCAAAAGAAGCATTGGGAGATAAATTGACGGGAAATGTTGTAAAAGAAATTTATGTTCCGGGAAGAATTGTAAATATTGTTGTAAAATAATAGATTAAAAATGTAAGGCTGCCGCATTAAGATTCATTTTTGCTTTTTTCTTAATGCGGCAGCCACGTTTTTATTTTTTTGCAAGAAAATTTAGAACTGTTTTTTTTGATTTTTAAAAATCTGAATTACCTGATTCATTTGTTTTATTTCATCTTCCGTAGCAAATTTCTTTAAAACCGGGATGATTAGATTTATTTCTTCATCGGTAAAAGAGATACTTTGAGATTTGGCTTTCATGGCTAAAGACATAAAAAAAGGCAGCATTTCTTTTCCGGTATGTTTTTTGCTTTCAAACAACATATTTTGAAGAAATTGTAACTTCTGAATTGGAATATTGAGAAGTGAAGGGTCATTCATCCATTCCATATTTGCGTTCATAAAAGATATCCTCCCAAAATATTTATTCTGTATTATTCATAAACATGGAAAACATGGCCTGTTGTTCTTCAGACATCATGTTTTTTAACATATCCATAATATTATTATTGGTTTCGGTGTTTTGATTTGTTTCATGTTCGTTTGTCATAGAAGACATAAATTGTTGAATGAAAGGCAGATATTCTTGCAAACTATCCATCATACTCATCATGTTTTGTAACTGTGAAAAATGTGAGAGAAGATTTTTTTCGGGGGTGCTGCAATAAGGTGTTATTAAAGGTAATAATTCCTGCAGGTTAAACTGTTTTTTTCCCTGTTCATTAAAATTATAAAGGCTGACAGAGTATTGTTTGAAAAATTGTAAAGTAAATGTTAATTCCTGCCACTTAATATATATTGCTAAGTTTTTCTGGTGTTTAGCATCTAAGTAGGGAAGAAGCAGTTTTAAGATTTTCATATGATTTGTAGTGTATAAGGTATCAAAAGCCAGAATGGCATTGGTGGCATCTTCATTTTTGTCAGAACACTTTTGCATATCCGGCTCCTTGAATTATTATATTTTATCCTATGATGTAGATATCAGATTTATGCTATTTTAGCATTGGATGGTTATGTAAGAAGGCGCCGTAAAACGACGCCTGTAAAAGATTAGCAGCAGGAACCATTATTTCCGCAGCAAGAGAAGAGAATCAGCAGAATAATAATCCATTCACAACTATTATTATTGTCACCGCATCCGCAGCCGTTGCCGAATAAACTAGTTCCATTATTGCCACATCCACCACAGAAGAATAAGAGAAGGATAATCCAAATCCAACTGCCACATCCATTGTTATTGTTAGAATTGCTGCATCCACAACCGCAGCTGGTTGCTGTTAAATCGCTCATATATAAGCCTCCAAAATTTTCTATGCTTTATCTTATGATTGAGAACTTGTCAATGTTTATCTTTTGGAGGTTAATTTTAAAATATTTAAAAAATTACTAATTCTATGAAAATACTTGCATAAATTTCAAGATGTTGTAAAATAAAAACATGTGTAGAAAATTATTTTGGAGTATATATGTGAATGGATGACTATACTGTCAGAGGACGTTCTTTCCGTAATGGTTCAGATTATCAGGCGGCACTTAGAGATGAGAAGAAAATCAGTGTGATAATAAAAAAATATGAATCAGCGGATGCTGCCGGAAAAGAACATATTATGAATGTCCTACGAAAAGGAGATATTAAGTTTGAAACCCTGGTAGGGGAAGATTTTATATATGAACTGGAAGATAAACACCAAAAGAAACAAGAAAATGCGGTTCAAAAACGAAAGAATATAAAAAAAACAGCCCCTAATAAAACAGAAAAAAAAGTTAAATCTATAAAAAAAATTGAAAAAAAACCAAAAGCATTAGAGGATTATGATATTCAGATGCAGCAACGCATCAGACAAGAGTTATATTTACAGGAAAAAAAGAGAAGAAGAGTTGTTTTTTTATGTTCTCTGATTGCAATATTTTGTATTGGATATGTGGTTTTTTATTACTATTTATATGAAAAAAATTCTAATGAATATGAACATCTGGCTTCTTTGAAAACAGAAACCAGCGATGAAAAAGTACATATAAATTATACAAAAGAAGAAGGTGCAAAGGAACTGGTTGTTCTGGAAAAATACAAAAAATTATTTTCTCAGAATAAAAGTCTAATCGGATGGATAAAAATTGCCGATACAAATATAGATTATCCTGTAATGCAGACCATAAATAATGAGTATTATCTGAATCATAATTATAATCAGGAATATGATAAAAATGGTTCTATTTTTCTGGATAAGGATTGTGATATTACAAATCCTGGCGCGAATATGATTATTTATGGACATCATATGAGTTCCGGTAAGATGTTTGGAAAATTAGATTTATATAGTAATAAATCTTATTATGAAGAACATCCTTTGATTCAGTTTGACACGATTTATGAGGAAGGAACCTACAGAGTGATGTATGTGTTCCGGTCTCGAATTTATAACGAAGATGAAATCGTTTTTAAGTATTATCAATTTTTTGATGCATCGACTCCCGAAGAGTTTGATTCTAATATGAATGCAATGGCAGAATTGTCACTTTATGATACAGGAGTTACGGCAACTTATGGCGATAAGCTGATTACCCTGTCTACCTGTGATTATTCCGAGCAGGATGGAAGATTTGTGGTAGTGGCTAAAAAAATAAATTAGAGAGAAATCCCTTAATAAAGGAGAAAAATAACATGGCGAAGAAAAGAAAAAAAAGAAATTATAGATTGCGTAAATCGGTAAGGAGAACCCTGGGGGCTTTATTTTTGATGTCAGCGATTATTGTAGCAGCAATTCCATTTCCGGATGCGGCAGCGACTAGTCAAAGTGGTGTGGTTACTCAGGCTGTATCTAATCCATTACAAGCATATGCTTATGTAGAAAAAACTAGTTTTACAGAAGATGAAAAAAAAGAGATGCCTGATTTGTCAGGTTCTGGTAAGAATCCAAATGAATCATTAACCATTAGAGTTTCTTCCGACGGACAACATCAATTGTACAAGCAATTTGATTACTTTGATCAAGAATTTGATGGCAGCACGTATGCTGTCATCAAAAAATATAACAGTGCTTTTGCGACAGAAACAATCAAACTTGGAGCCAGTATTTTTATTGGCTATACCGTGATAACAACAAATGAATACAACGAATTTTTTAAAAGAACTCCAACTACTGATATAAATAGTGATTTTTCTCAAGCTATTAGTGAAGGTGGTAATGTTACAATTACATATGAGGAGGGAAAAGATAATGTTAAAGCATTGTTTGAAACCTTATTCAGTGATAAATTAGAAACATATAAAAAAGAATTGGAAGAATGGAATAAAAACCAAATTGGAAGCAAACCTACGTTGACTATAATTCCCAATAATTTGGATGATAATGATAAAGTTAAATATTATTGTTATGCAAAAGGACACAAAGATGGAAATTATACGTTGTCGAAGGTTATGGATAAACGAAATACAACTTCTTCAGAAGATGTTTATGTATATTTACTTAAATATAATGGCACAGCAAGTAATTCTTTAATCGTAGATAATTACGGATATGTAGTAGAAAAAACGGCATCTATATATGCTATTGGTGATAAGGCTTTTAATGAAGTTACAAATGTAAAATATTTGACACTTCCCAGTGAAATCAGATATATAGGAAAAGAAGCATTTAGTAACTGTTTCCTTCAAGATGTTACATTGGAAGGTGTTGAATATATAGATCATCAGGCTTTTAAAAAATGTACGCAACTTACCACTGTTACTATGAATGCAGTTAAACAAATTGGCATTGAAGCTTTTCATGGTTGTACAGCTTTAAAAAACATAGAATTTCCCTATCAGATTATGAAAATAGGATATGGTGCGTTTGCCAAATGCACATCTTTGGTAAATGTTGATTTTACTAAAGCAACGACAGCAGGACTTGAAGTAGGAGAAGGGGCTTTTTATAATTGTCCATTGCAAAATCTAGCAATAGGTAATTCTGCTATTCAAAAATTAGCTAAAGGGGCTTTTGCAACAAGTGATCATGGAAATGATAAATTAATCAGTGTAAATTTGGAACAAAGTAAAATTACAGAAATTGAAGATTATGTATTTAGTGGAAGGAGTGTTTTGAAAGAAGTAAAAATGCCAAATGTTTATGGTGTAAATGAGGATAAAACACTTCCTACAAATATTTTTCAAGGATGCCAAAATTTAGAATTGTTAGAATTTCCAGAAGTTTCTGGAAGGATAACATATGATAAATCGATATTTTCAGATGTATTAAATCAATATTTTGCAGTAAAAGGACCTGCAAAAAAATATGGCAGTAGTGATTTGGCGTTAGAACGTGTTGCTACAAGAAGTTGTATGAATGCTTCTGGCGAAGCAGTTCCTTACATGTATGAAGAAAATGGTCAAATTTATTACGAAGTAATAAGTGGGGATTATCTTCTGAGTTTAAAAAAAGTAGATGATGCGACAGCTAGTGTATCAAAATGTGAATTTAAAGATGGAGTGACTTCAACACCAACGGGAGAATTGAATATTCCTTCTAATGTTGGACCATATAAAGTTGTTAAACTGGATGAAGGTTGTTTTAATGATGCCGTTAAAGGTGATTTAAAAAAAGTAATTATTAAAGATGATTCTTTAATTACAATAGGTGATTCTGTATTTGAAGGTTGTACGAATATTGCATATGTAGAAATTGGAAATTCAGTAGTGGATATAGGAACTAGAGCTTTTAAAGGATGTTCCAAGCTTGAAGAAGTTCGAGTTGGTGAAAATGTAACTAATATTGGAGCCGAAGCATTTAAAGATTGTATAAAATTAATTAAGATTACATTTTCAAACCCTGTAAATGGAACTGCAAGTTTTCCAAAGGAAAATATTGGAAAAGATGCATTAACAACGGGCAGTGAAAGCTTGACTGTAATTGGAGTAATTACACAGGGATATGGTCCTTTTGAATGGGCTATGGAAGAGAGCAATTATGTTGATAAGGACAATGGTGTTCGGGTATGCTATAAATCTGCTGAACAACTTGGAATGACAGTTATTCTAGATAATAGAAATAATCTTGCGACATTGATTGATTATCCACAGTATAATGATTTGAAAACTTATACAGACACTGAAGGAAATATAATAAATCTTCAAGAAAAATATGAAAATAATCAAGAGAAAATGACACCAGCGGAACTGAAAGCTGTTGAATCTGTACTTTATATTGATGTACCAGCAGGTGTAGAGTCTATTGATGTACAGGGATTTCTATTAGATGGTAATGCAAATGGCTATAATATAGAAAGATATAAATTGAACACTGAACGTTTTACTAATTATAGAAGTTATGGTCTTTTTAATGGTAACACTGCAGATGATTCTGCATCATCTGCAGTAGCAGACGAAAAAAAGGAACTTGGTAATGACCGCATTAAACGAGTTACCATGGCTACCGTAAAGTATCTGCCAACAAATACACAAAGTACATCATCCAGAGCCACAAGTGCTGCAAATGACAAGATTGCTCAAAATGGTCTTGCTATGGGTGCTTTTTACAGCTGTGAGGATTTAGAGACTGTGATTTTAGGGGAGGCTATGGAAGATGTAGGAGAACTTCCTTTTAAAGGATGCTATAAATTAACCAATGTTAGTGCATCTGACCCTTTCACTTGTGAAAATGGTGTTTTATATGAAAAGTCAGAGGAAGGTACATATAAGATTGTTGAGGTATTAGGTGGAAAAGCTGGAGTAATTAATACAACGAATAATCCTTTGCTGGCTCAGACCTCGGAAATTGCTATGGGTGCTTTCAGCGATTGTTTAGAATTAAAAACTGTGAATTTTAAAAATGCAGAAAAATTGGATGAAATTCCAGAAAAATGCTTCTTTGGTTCAGATAATCTGGAAGTCATCTTGACGAAACAGATTCTTAGAGTCGGTGATTTTGCTTTTGCGGAAAGTGATGGTATTGTTGAAGTTACCGTGGAAGGAAATACAACTTCGATACCCAAGAATGCATTTGATGGTACCAAGAAAGCTGTAGTATATGCATTGCCGGATTCTGCTGCATATAATGCATTTTCAAAAGCAGAAAATGTGGAAGTAAAAATAATAGAAGACTATTATACAGTTCGTTTTGTAGATTATGATGGCAGTACCTTTGAAGGAGAAGACTATGCAGTTCAGGAAGTAGAATTTATGGGTTATGCAAAAGACCCTAAGATTACTCCAACAAGAGAAAAGTATGTCTTTACCGGATGGTATCCTGATTATAAAACAACACCGATTACCAAAGACCAGGATTTTGTGGCTCAGTATGTAACCGATGAAGATTATTATAATGGTGGAAATGGTTCCGGAAATAATGGTGGAAACGGCTCCGGCAGTAATGGTGGAAATGGAAGTAGCGGCGGAAACAACGTCAGCGGCGGTATCGATACCGATGGTGACGGAATTCCGGATGTAGATGAAAATGGAAATAAGCTCTATAAATTAACTGTATCAAATGGAGAAGGAAGCGGTTATTATCCGGCAGGAAAGACTATAAATATATCTGCAGGTGCAGCTTCCTCGGGAGCTACCTTTGGATATTGGAGTTGCTCAAATTCCAGCCTGATATTTAATGATTCAACGAAACCGAATACGAGCCTTACCATGATTGCGGATGATGTAACCGTCATTGCAAATTATGTGGGTCAATACACATTGGAAGTTGTATACGGAAGCGGAAGCGGAAGTTATCCAGCTGGAACCAAAGTTGCAATCTCAGCAGTAGATGCACCGCAGGGAAGAAGATTTGCCAGCTGGGTAAGCAGTACCAGCGGACTTACCATTGAGAGTTCTACAAAAGCAACTACCGTAATTACAATGCCTGCTTCCAATGCGAAGGTAACTGCGACTTATGCGGATACCGGAAGTATCAGTGGTAACTCAACCTCTAACAATAAACCATCACAGAATGGTACAAGTATTGTTATTACGAAGGATGGAATTTCGGATAAGGATAAAGCATCTGCTTATGTAACAGGTTCTTCTGATAATTTTGTTGTTAAAATTTCAGAAAGTCTGGATGCGGCTGATGAGGTTCAGAAAGCATTACAGAAAAAATATCCGGATATGACACGAATCAAGTATTTTGCAATGGATATCAGTTTATATGATGCCAAAGGAGAAACTAAGATTACGGATACTACCGGATTGAAGGTAAATATTACCATGCCTATTCCTGATGCATTAAAAGATTATGCAGGTAATAACAGGGTAGGAGCAGTGGTAAATGGAGAACTGGAGACCTTGAATCCTAAGTTTACTACTATTGATGGGGTACCAAGTGTAAGCTTTACCGCCACACACTTTTCACCTTATACAATTTATGTAGATACCGGAAATCTGACAGTATCAGACACTCTGGATTCTACACCAAAAACCGGGGATGCAATTCATCCGAAATGGTTCTTAAGTCTTGGACTTGCATGCATTTCTGTAATTCTTTTTACAAAGAAGGACAAAAGATATACCGTCAGGGCATATCGATAATTAAAAAAGAATGAAAACAAAGGAGGCTGTCATAATAACAAAATTTAAATAAAATTTTGGATATGACAGTCTTTTGTTTGATTATTAAGAGAGAAAGAGGAGGTGGTTTAAGATATGAGAATTATCCGCAGGGTAATTGGTGCTTTGCTTTTGATTACAGCACTTTTAGTTACACAGATTCCGGTGGTGCCTGCCAGTGCAGCGCCGAGTTCTGATTTTCAAATAGACAAAACAAAACTGGTAAAATATACAGGCACAGCATCTTCAGTTACGATTCCAAGTTCTGTGAAAACGATTGGAGCGGAAGCTTTTGCCGGAAATACTTCTTTAACTTCCATTTCCATAGGTTCCAATGTGACGGAAATAGAATATGGCGCTTTCAAAGATTGTACATATTTAAGTACCATAAAGCTTCCTGAGTCTTTACTTACTCTTGGAAATTCAGTATTCAGTAATAATACATCCTTAAAAAAAATTACACTGCCTAAAAATCTTGAAAAGATTGGAACCGGTGTTTTCGCCGGATGTAAGAATCTGACTACGATTGCGGTGGATAAAGAGAATCCATATTTTACATTTTATAAAAACGGATTATATGATAAAGATAAAACCATACTTTACAGTTATGCATCCGGTAGTAAAGAGACAAGTTATTCTATGCCCGATACGGTAGTAGATATTAAAGAATATGCTTTTTGGGGAAATGATAATTTAAAGGAAATTTCTTTTAGTACAAATTTAAAGGAAATTCCAAGTTATGCATTTTCAAATTGCAGAAATCTCTTGGCTGTATCAATACCATATTCTGTAAAAAGTATTCAGTCGAAAGCTTTTGAAAATTGCATCAGTTTACAAAAAGTTATGATTCCGGCATCCGTTTCCTATCTTCATTCCACGGCATTTGATGGATGTCCGAAATTAGTGATATCTGCAGATTCCGGAACGGTTGCTAATGAGTTCTATGAGAATTGGAAATTGGAAAATAATACCGGTGTAGATTCTGGAAATGAAACTGGGGATACGGTTGTAGATTCCGGAGGAAATGTATATACGGTAGGCAGTGATGGAAAATTGACTATAAGTGAAAAAAATGACAGTAATAGTGTATCTTCTGCAGATGCACTTCATGATCCTAGCAATGTAGATTATATTCCAGAATTTGACCCTATTGCGGAAGACGAAGAAGGAGTTCTGGGAAAAACTATGGTTGTAGGGCAGAATGCAGTGATTCTGATGGATTCTAGTGTGAACGTTGCATCCATGCTCAACAACAGGGATGTGTCGGAAAAAGAAGAAGCACAGAAAGAGGCAATGGCAGAGAGTGAAGATACAAAGGGAGAAGCACTTCCGAAATATGCCATTGTGTATGACCATATTTCAGATTATGCATATTATGGTGAAGGGGATTTAACTACTTACACAATTCCTTCTAATATAACGCGAATTGGAGATTTTGCTTTTGCAAGAAGTAATCTTACGTCCATAAATATTCCTAAAGGGGTGGAAGAAATTGGTTATGCTGCTTTTTATCATTGCGATAATTTGAAAGAAATCAGCATTCCATCATCTGTTACCTGGATTGAACCATCCGCATTTGCATATACAGCATGGCTCGATGCCTGGGCAGGAAATTCAGCTTCGGAAGATTTTCTGATAGTTGGTGACGGAATTTTATTGGCATATAAGGGAACTTCTAAATATGTTGAGATTCCAAATACGGTAAAAGTTATTGCTCCGGCCTGTTTTTTGAATCATACGGAAATATCAGATATTAAGATTCCTTCGTCTGTTACAATTATTGGGGAAGAAGCTTTTAAAAATTGCAGTTCACTTAATAATGTGCAAGGAGGAAGCAATGTAAAGGAAATACAGGACAGAGCTTTTGAAAATACAGATATTACCAATATAACAATTAGTGCATCAGTAGAAAAAATTGGGATTGGTGCATTTATGTGTGATGGTGGAAAAGAAAGAACGGTAATATTTAAAGGAGAGGATTTACCCGGGATTGGCTTTACAGAACGTACTTCTAATTTTGAAAATGATGCATTAACCCCAGTATTTTCGGGAAATTGGATTGCGGTATTAAATGATAAGGATATAGATTTAGCAAACACATTATTTGTCAATGAATCTTATGGGTTTGAAGGGCAGCTTGCAACAAAAGATGAATTGGGAAATCATAGGGTATTTTCTACACATACTCTAAATTCGGTAAAAGAAAATGGTGTAGCTGTTTCCTGTGATGATAAGGAATGGAGGGAAGAGGAGATTTCGGTTTCTTTTTCAGCCAGCGGAAAGTATCATTTAGCAATAAAGGAACAGTCAAAGGCGCAGGTGGAGGAAGCATTCCAACGTGTCTATGGAAAAAATGTTCCGGCAATGAAAGTATTTGATATGACATTATGGGATGCTACGGATGCTGTAAAATTTACAAAGCTGGGGGAGAATCCTGTTTATGTTACGGTGCCTTTGCCGAAAGAAATTGCAGGAAATACAATACACGTTGCAGCAATGGATAGAGATAAACAACTGGAAAGATTATCCTGTGAGCTGATAAATGTTTCTGGCAAAGATTATGTTAAATTTTCTACGAACCATTTTTCCACATTTGCAATTTATGCCATGGGAGAAGATGGCAGTGTTGGGATTTCAAATGGTACGGCAGAGTTAACTGCTGTATCTGGGAAAAAGGATTATTCACCGAATACCGGAGATGCCAGCATACATCCTAAATGGTTTGCGGCATTTGGAATGAGTGCTTTAGGGGTGGCATTTATAGTCTACAAACCTAAAAGAAAGAAAAAAGAAGTGTAACAAGTCATATTTTGTCGCATACGTTATAAAAAAAGCGGGAGTATGTGGTGTGGCGTGTTAAAGAACAAACAGCTTGTACATCGAAAGTACGAGAGAAATATAGCGGTAAAAATATTTCGGTAGCTATTCTTGATACCGGAATATTTTTGCATCCTGACTTTGATGGAAGGATGTTAGCTTTCAAAGATTTTGTTAATGGAAAGAATTCTCCTTATGATGATTGTGGACATGGAACGCATGTGGCAGGATGTCTGGCGGGAGATGGATATTTATCGGAAGGAAGATTTTGTGGAATTGCTCCTTCCTGTAATTTAATCGTTGGTAAAATATTGGATAAAAATGGGGAAGGTAATATTGATGATATGTTATCTGCCATTCATTGGATTTTAGAGAATAAGGATGTTTACCATATACGTATTCTGAATATATCCATTGGTTTTGAAAATAAAGTTTCAGAACAGAAAATTCAAAAATTAATTGATGCTTTAGAACTTCTTTGGCATAAAAAAATTTTGATTGTTGCTGCTGCCGGAAATAAAGGACCAAAAGCAAAAAGTATTTCTCCTTTAGGTATGAGAAAGAATATTTTAACAGTAGGCTGTCATGATTTAGACTATCATAAAGAGGGAGTTACTTTGTGCGAAACTTATTCCGGGCGGGGACCAAGTACTTTTTCCTTGAAAAAGCCGGATTTGGTTGCTCCGGGTACGAATATTTTTTCTACCAGTTCCCAGTGTCAAAGAATAGGAAAAAGTTTTTACAACATTTATGAAGCTAAAAGCGGAACGTCCTTTGCAGTTCCTTTAGTGAGTGGAGCAGCGGCACTTTTATTGGAAAAAAATTCTAAATTAACACCTGAGGAAATAAAGTATCGTCTTTGCTATACAGCGACAGACTTGAAGGAACCATGGAATAAACAGGGTTGGGGAATGCTAAATATTGAAAGAGCCTTGGATTTATAAAATAGACATTGACACAACACGTATAATTGTATACAATTATACGTGTTGTGTTTTATTTATTTTTAGGAGGATAATAAAATGTCAAATCAGGATATGTTTATGAATCGGCCAGTTAGTATGAATCCAAAGAATCATTTGTTAGAAATTGAAGAACATATGTATATTTTGGATGATGTAAAGAAACCAAATGTATTTCGAAATATGTTCCCCTATTCGGAGATTCCCAAAATTCCTTTTAATGACAGAACCGTACCTCATAATATGCCAAGAGATATTTGGATTACAGACACAACTTTTCGAGATGGTCAGCAGTCCAGAGCACCTTATTCTACCGAGCAGATTGTAACGATTTATGATTATTTGCATAAATTAGGCGGTCCCAATGGTATGATTCGTGCCAGTGAGTTTTTTTTGTATAGTAAAAAGGACCGGGATGCGGTATATAAATGTATGGAAAGAGGGTATGAATTTCCGGAAGTAACCAGTTGGATTCGTGCCAGTAAAGAAGATTTTAAATTGGTAAAAGAAATCGGCATGAAAGAAACCGGAATTTTAGTAAGCTGTTCAGATTATCATATTTTTATGAAATTAAAGATGACACGACGTCAGGCGATGGATCATTATTTAAGTGTGATAAGAGAGTGTCTGGAAGAAGGGATAAGTCCAAGATGTCATCTGGAAGATATTACAAGAGCTGATATTTATGGCTATGTGGTTCCTTTTTGTCTGGAGTTAATGAAATTAATGGAGGAATATAAGATTCCGATTAAAATTCGGGCGTGTGATACTATGGGATATGGAGTAAATTATCCGGGGGCGGTTATTCCCCGCAGTGTTCCGGGAATTATTTATGCCATTCATAAACATGCCGGCGTTCCTCATTCTTTAATAGAATGGCATGGACATAATGATTTTTATAAAGCAGTTGTAAATTCTACCACGGCATGGCTTTATGGCTGTTCCGGCGTCAATACGTCTTTGTTTGGCATTGGTGAGAGAACCGGAAATACGCCCCTGGAAGCCATGGTATTTGAATATGCTCAGCTGAAGGGTGATTTGAATGGGATGGATACTACAGTCATTACAGAATTGGCAGAATATTATGAAAAGGAAATTGGTTATAAAATTCCACCCCGGACTCCTTTTGTAGGTAAAAACTTCAATGTAACCCGTGCGGGAATTCATGCCGATGGATTATTGAAGAATGAAGAAATATATAATATTTTCGATACTGAAAAATATCTTAACAGACCGGTTCTTTGTGCTGTTAGTAATACTTCCGGACTGGCGGGAATTGCACACTGGATAAATACGTATTTTAAACTACCAAAAGAAAAACATGTGGACAAGACATCGGAATTGGTAAAACAGATTAAAGTGTGGGTGGATGAAGAATATGCAGCAGGACGTGTTACCGTATTGACAGATGAGGAGCTATTAAAAGTTATTGGAGAGGTATGTGATAAATTAGGGATTTCTTTAACATAATGAATTAAGGAACAGAAATAATAGAAATGGAGCAGTTAAACATGGGAAGTTATAGTGTAAAAAAAGATGATACAGACAAATTTTCACTGCGGGGACGAGTGTTTCATAAAATCAGGGAAGATATTCTGAGCGGAAAGTACAAGGACAATGAAGAGTTAAAAGAAGTGGCCATTGGAGAAGAGTTGGGGGTCAGTCGTACTCCTGTAAGGGAAGCTTTTCGGCAGCTGGAATTAGAGGGATTGATTCACATTATTCCAAATAAAGGTGCGTATGTAACGGGAATTACCATTAAAGACGTTAAAGATATTTATATGATTCGTTCTTTGCTGGAGGGACTGTGTGCCAGATGGGCAACAGAGAATATCAGTTCACAGCAGTTGGAAGAAATGGAAGAAAATGTTTATTTAACAGAGTTTCATACAGCCAAAGGTCATACCCAGCAGATTGCAGAATTGGACAATCGTTTTCATGAGATAATGTATGAAGCCTGTAATAGTAAAATGTTGGAAAAACAGCTGCGGGATTTTCATGATTATGTTTTGCGTGTGCGTAAAAAGACTTTGGCAGAAAATAAGAGAAGTACAGAATCTAATAAAGAACATAAATTTATTTTAGAGGCGATTAAGTCAAAAGATCCGGCAAAAGCAGAAGCGGAAGCTTATAAACATGTAATAAGCGCTTATGAAAATATGGTAAAAAATGGTCTTTATGAGGCATATGCCGCAAATGACAGTGAAAAATAAAGGATACTTTAAATCATAATCTTTAGAGAAATGAAAAAGATGGAAAGGAACGAAAAAGAAGATGGAAAAAATAAAAATGGTAACGCCATTAGTAGAAATGGATGGGGATGAAATGACCCGTATTTTATGGAAAATGATTAAGGAAGAACTCCTTTTTCCTTTTATTGATTTAAAGACGGAATATTATGATCTGGGACTGGAAGCCCGTAATGAAACGGAGGATAAAGTAACTGTAGATTCTGCAAAAGCAACCTTAAAATATGGTGTTGCCGTAAAATGTGCTACCATTACACCTAATGCGGCAAGAGTAAAAGAATACAATTTAAAAGAAATGTGGAAGAGTCCCAATGGAACCATTCGGGCTATTTTAGACGGTACAGTCTTTAGAACCCCAATTGTTGTTAAAGGAATTGAGCCCTGTGTAAAAAATTGGGAAAAGCCCATTACTTTAGCAAGACATGCCTATGGTGATGTGTACAAAAATGTAGAAATAAAAGTACCAAAGGCAGGAAAAGCGGAACTTGTATTTACGGCAGAAGACGGAACAATACTGCGTGAAGTGATTCATAATTTTACCGGAGAAGGAGTAATACAGGGAATGCATAATACCTGTGAATCCATTACCAGTTTTGCCAGAGCCTGTTTTAATTATGCTGTAGATACAAAGCAGGATTTATGGTTTGCTACCAAAGATACCATTTCTAAAAAATATGACCACACCTTTAAAGATATCTTTCAGGAAATCTATGATAAGGAATATAAAGAGAAATTTGAAAAATTAGGGATAGAATATTTTTATACTTTAATTGATGATGCCGTAGCCCGTGTGATGAAGGCAAAGGGAGGATTTATCTGGGCATGTAAAAATTACGACGGAGATGTTATGAGTGACATGGTTTCTTCCGCCTTTGGTTCTCTTGCTATGATGACTTCTGTTTTAGTATCTCCTACCGGTGTCTATGAATATGAAGCTGCTCATGGAACGGTACAGAGACATTATTATAAACATTTAAAAGGAGAAGAAACTTCCACCAACTCAGTTGCTACTATTTTCGCATGGACCGGAGCTTTAAGAAAACGCGGAGAGCTGGATCACCTTCCGGAATTGATGGATTTTGCAGATAAGTTGGAGAAGGCAACCCTTTTTGTCATTGAATCCGGTAGAATGACAAAAGACCTTGCCTTGATTACTTCCTTAAAAGATGTGACTGTATTAAACAGTGAAGGTTTTATCAAAGAAATCCGTAAGGAATTAGAAAATATGTTGTAATTATTGATAGTATCTGCGGTACTCGCTAGGTGTCATATTTACATTTTTCTCAAATGCCCTGATAAATGTCAGGGCATTTTTAAATCCTACATGGGTGGCAATGTTATTTACGGACAATTTAGAGTATGCAAGCAATTCTTTGGCATTTTTTATTCTGTAATCGGTCAGATACTGATGAAGTGTTACACCTTGTTGTTTTTTAAATAATTTACAAAAATAATATTTAGAAAATCCAATCTCATTACATATACTATCTACATTTATTGGTTCTTTATAATGTTCCATGATATATTTGGCAGCCAGATTTACGTGAGTTTCCTGAGCTGGTGTCATTTTTTTTATTGCATTAATATTTTCATTTAAGTCATAAATTGATACAAAAATTTTATGTAAGAGCATGGAAACATTCATGTATTTCCAGGTTTCATTGAAACTGGGTTTTGTATTTTTCATTAAATCGTAAATATCCATAAAATTATCTAATATATTTGTAAAAGGGTTATCTATAATCATGTTATTTTTGGTTCGAATCTGATTATAAAATAATTTGGCATGAGAACCATCTATTATAAAGTAATAATAATGCCATTCTTTTGATACGGTTGTAAAAGTAATGGGAGTATTACATGCGGTTACTACAACTGTATTTTGTTGAATATAATATGTAGATTTGGATTTTGTGAATCGTGCAGTGCCATCAATGGAATAAAGAAGAAGATAATGGTTATAATCATTCTTTTTTCCAAAGGTTAATTTCTTATGACACGTATATCCAAATTCTTTTATAAAAAAAGGATATGCTTCTGCAATATAATTTGGTTTTACTGTTTCTTGATAAGAAAAATCAGGAAAAGAACGATTAGGAATACGCATGTGAATACCCTCCAAAAGTAAAAAGTATATTTTGTTCAAAATGAACAAAACAAAAGTATAATTTTTTATATTATAAGGCAAAAAGCTTAAAAAAGCAATAAACGATAATTGAATAACAAAAAGCGATATTGAATTGGATAGTTAAAATGATAATACTAAGAGCAAATAAAGGCGTTTTTGAAAAGAAAATAAAAAATAAGAAAGGAAAAGAGAAAAGATGAGCGATTATATCTTAGAGCTGAAAGATGTAGTTAAGACTTTTGGTGGTGTTACTGCTCTTGGCGGTGTACATTTTCAGTTAAAAAAAGGTGAGATTCATGCCCTTATGGGAGAGAATGGTGCCGGTAAATCGACATTTATTAAAGTAATTACCGGTGTACATCAGCCTGACAGTGGTTTGATGCTCTTAGAAGGAGATAAAGTTACCCCTCGTAATACAGAAGATTCGGCAAAATTAGGAATTGCAGCGATTTATCAGCATGTAACCTCTTTCCCGGATTTGACGGTAACAGAAAACATATTTATGGGGCAGGAAATAAAAAATAAGTTTGGACTATATAACTGGAAAGAAATGACCAAACGTGCAAAAGAACTGATTACACCTTTAAGTAAAAAAATAGATGTGAATAAACCTATGAGTGCACTTTCCGTAGCACAGCAGCAATTGGTAGAAATTGCAAAGGCTTTGTCCCGGGATGCAAGAATCCTGATTATGGACGAACCGACAGCTTCTCTTTCTAAAAAAGAATGTGAAGAGTTGTACCAGATTGCAGAAAGACTACGGGATGAAGGGGTATCCATCATCCTAATTACGCATAAATTTGAGGATATGTATCGTTTGGCAACCAGAGTTACGGTTTTTCGGGATTCCCAGTATGTGGGTGCCTGGGATGTTGATAAGATTTCTAATGAGGAATTGATCAAACATATGGTAGGACGTGAACTTACTGCCATGTATCCTAAAAAGACGGCTCAAATAGGAGAAGTAATTTTTAAAGTTAATAATATCTCAAAAGAAGGTTTGTTTAAGAATGTTTCTTTTGATGTACGAAAGGGAGAAATACTGGCACTTACGGGATTGGTTGGTGCAGGACGTACCGAGGTTTGCCAGAATTTATTTGGTATTTTAACTCCTGACAGTGGTTCTTTTGAACTGGAAGGAAAAACCATAGATATTAAAAATCCGGGGGTTGCCCTAAATGCAGGGATTGGTTTATTGCCGGAAGATCGTCAGACACAAGGATTGATTAATGAACTTCCCATTTATCAGAATGTATCTTCTGCTAATATGGATAAATTTGTCAAAGGCGGAGCTATGGACGAAAAATCGGAGATTCAGACAGCGATTGAACTTTGTCAGAAGATTCAGTTAAAGGCAAGCGATATTTCTGCACCTCCCTCTTCCTTATCCGGTGGTAACCAACAAAAAGTTGTGTTTGCAAAATTGTTAAATCGTGATTTGAAATTATTGATTTTGGATGAGCCGACAAAGGGAATCGACGTAGGAGCAAAGTATTCTATTTATGAAATTATGAATGAACTGGCATCTCATGGTTATGCGATTATTATGGTATCTTCGGAAATGCCGGAAGTGTTGGGAATGGCAGACCGTGTTGTTATTATGAGAAATGGTCGGGTATCCGGAATATTGGAAAATAAAGAGCTGACGCAGGAAATGATTTTGGAACATTCCTTAAAATCAGTAGAAGGAGGGGAAAGTTAAGTATGGGCAACAAGAAATCTTTGGTGGAGAAGATAACAGAAAGCAGAAATTTTGGTCTGTGTCTGGGTTTAGTTGTACTTTTGATTGCAGCTAAGATTCTTACGCCAACCATGTATTCCTTTAATTCCATTGTAAGTATGCTGCAAAATAACGCAGTATATGGGATTCTTGCCATTGCTGAAATGATGGTAATTTTAACAGGCGGTATTGATATCTCTATCGGTTCCATTCTTTCTTTTGTAGGAATCGTATGTACCCGCCTTATGGCAGAAAATCCGAATGTACCGGCAATTGTCTGGTTATTCCTGGCGGTTGTGTTAGGTGCGTTATGTGGAGCCTTTAATGGTTTGATTGTTGGGTATTTTAAAATGGTACCTATGATTGCAACCCTGGGTACCATGTACATATTCAGAGGATTGGCATTTTTGGTATCCGGGGGACAATGGTGGTTTCCACACCAGTTTACGGAAGGATATCAGAAGTTTGCAACATTAAGAATTGCAGGTATTCCTACAATCTTGATTTTTGTATTGATTATATTTATCTTTGCAGCTGTATTTTTAGGTCATACATCTGGAGGAAGAAGAATTTATGCCATTGGTACCAGTAAAGAGTCTTCAAAAGTAGCAGGAATTAAAGAAGCGAAAGTTACTTTTTATGCCATGGTTATCTGCGGAGCATTAGCTGGCCTTTCCGGTATGCTTTATACCGCTAACTATGCTACCGGAAGTTATGGAATTGGTGAAGGGTATGAGATGACAGCTATTTCCATTTGTATTTTAGGAGGCGTAAGCATCAATGGTGGTAAAGGAAAAGTAGATGGTGTATTTTTAGGATTCATAATGATGTCAATCATTACTTATTTTATCAGTCTGCTTCCGGGATTAAGTGTGTGGTCTGATGCACTTCAGGGAGCCATCATTATTGCAGCGGTAGTTATGAATTTATATACAGAACGTTCTGCTCAAAAGAGAGCATTAAAAGAAAGGGGTGCATTAATCTAATGAGTGAAAATAAGGCAAATGTACCTGCAAGAGATTTAACGATTAAACAGGATTTTAAACTTTCAAGTTTTTTAGTTTCATGGGAAATGGTTCTTATTTACATTTTAATACTGATTAACGTTGTATTAATACTTATGAAACCAAACCTTTACTTTGCTTCCGGAACAGTACAGTCTATTATTCAGTCAGGTCTGGATGTTTCACCGCTGGTTTTGGGAATGATTTTAGTTCTGATGCTTGGAGATATTGATGTATCTGCCGCATCTACTATGATTTTTGCATCTATGGCAACCGGACTTTGTATGGATGCGGGACTTCCTGCCATCGTTGCAGTTCTTATGGGAATTGTTGCCGGTATGGCTTGTGGTGCATTTAATGGATTTTTTGTAGCTTATATGGAAATGCCGGCGGTTATTACAACGATTTCCACTCAGATGCTGTTTCGCGGAATTGTAAAAATTGTTTTGGATGTAAATGTACTTAAGAATTTCCCGCAGTTTTACACTGCCATTGGTTGGAGAAATATAGCAGGAATTCCAATTGCATTGGTGATATTTGTAATTATGACTGTAGGATTTGTATTTTTGCTTCAAAAATCGAAATTTGGCCGTAGCTTATATGTGATCGGAAATAATCCGATTTGTGCCCAATATTCAGGCATTAATGTAAAGCGGACAAAATTAATCGTATTTATACTGATGGGTGCCATGAGTGGAATTGCTTCCATCTTCTTTGTTGGTCGTATGGGTGGTTCCGTATCTTCCACTATGGGTACCGGTTATGAAATGACCGCAATTGCAATCTGTGTATTGGGTGGTGTATCTACAAATGGAGGAAAAGGAAAGGTATACGGTCCCTTTATTGCAACCTTTATTTTCGCTTTTTTAACATATACCTTAGGACTTCTGAATGTAGATGCTAACAGCCGTAAGATAGTGACCGGACTTATCCTGATTGTTGCAGTTTTGATTCCTAATATTAATCATAAGCTGATTGCAGACTTAAAATTGAGGTTTCTCTATAAGGGAAATAAAAATGTGGAAGCTTTAAATGTTAGAACTTCGGAAGATATTAAGATATTAAAAGCAGAAATTCAAAAACTGAGAAAAGATAATACTCTGACAGAAAATGTGAAGGCAGAAAAAATTAAAAAGGCAGAAGACAGAATTGCTTCTTTACAGAAGAAATGTAAGGAACAGACGGCAGCCTGGTTAATAGAACAGGCAGAAGATGAAAGAAAAGCCAAAGAGCTTTTCAACAAGAAGTTATAAATAGCAAAAGCTATCTATATAAAAATTTTTTTAAGGAGGGTTCTTAATATGAAAAAGAAACTTTTAAGCGCACTTTTAAGTGTCGCAATGGTGGCATCTTTGTTAGTAGGATGTGGCGGGGGAAGCACACAGACAGATGCACCTGCATCAGACACTGCAAGCAGCAGTGACTCTATGGAAGGAACACATGTATTTATGTTTAAATCCACAGGTAACTCTTTTGGTGACCTGATGTACGAAGGATTTGCAGAATATATGGAAGCAAAAGGAGAAAAAACAGCATATACTTCTCCTGCTGAAACAACTGTTGCTGCACAGGTACAGATGTTAGATGAATTGATTACACAGAAAGTTGCTTCTATTACCATTTCTACCAATGGAGATGCAGGATATGATGAAGTATTCAAGAAAGCACAAGCTGCAGGAATTCCGATTGTTTCTGTTGACTCTGAAGCAAATCCTGAATATCGTGTGTGCCATACAAATCAGGCTGAAACAGCAGATATTGGTGCATACTTAGTACAGGCAGCTGTTTTAATTACACTTGGTATTGATTATCCGGGAGAAGGTCCGGCTATGAAACCGGCAGTAGAAGAAGCACTGGCATCTTATACCGGAGAAGAAATCGTATTAGGCGTTCTTTCAGCTTCTATTGACACTCCTGTTCAGAATAGCTGGATTGCAGCTATGGAAGATGAACTTTCAGATGCTTGTTATGCAGGTAAAGTTTCTGCAACACTGGATAAAAAATATGGAAATGATGACTTAACAGAATCTACAACACAGGCCAATGCATTTGTTGCAGAAAATAAAGTAGATTGTATTATTTCCCCAACTACAGTAGGTATTGCAGCTGCAGGACAGGTTTTGAAAAATTCTAACAGCGAAATTAAGTTAACAGGTCTTGGACTTCCTTCTGAAATGCAGTCCTTCATGCCTGGTTCCGCTGAGGATGATGCCTTTGCATCAGTGTGTCCTTATATGATGCTTTGGGATGTTATTCACTTAGGAGCAACTGCAGGTGCAGCTACATATGCAGCAGTAAATGATGGCTTTACCGGTGAAGTTGGTGCTTCATTTGAAATGGATGCATTCCGCGATTATGAAGCTACTTCTTATGAAGCATACCAGAGTGGTGATGGAACTGCCGTTCTTGCAGGTGTTCCTTACGTATTCTATAAAGATAATATGGCAGAATGGATTGATGTTCTTTAATTAGAAGATTAAAGTATCTGTAAATGAGCGATTGAGGTATATTTTTTATACTGAATAACTTATAAAATAAAAGGGAAGTGATTTCAATACTGGAAATTACTTCCCTTTATTGAAAGGAGAAATCGTATGCAAAGACATGCGTTTGCTATGGAAATTAAGGACAATAAAACATTCCTGTTTCGGAGCAATTTAGGAAAGCTGTGGAAGGAACTAACCCTATTTTTAGACGAAAAGAAAATTAGTAATTTTAGCATGTGGAGTGTAAAAAGAATCGTGTTTGGTTATTACGAAACGGGAGATGATTTTATCTTTTCCCAGCAAGACAGAAAGAAAGTGAAACAATGGGAAGAAGAATGTCAGGACTCTTTTTGCTGGATATCAGTTCCGTTTGAAGAAATGCGGCTGATGTACCATGATTTTGGAATTGTAAGAAAAAGCAAAGAACTTATCAGACACAGAGTATTTATTACCAAATTAGTTCCCGGAGCAGAAGAAGAATATAAAGCTCGGCATGATGCTTTGATAACCGCAAGAGGAGAGAATATAACAGAGGGACCGGACAGTAATTTTTCTATTTGGAGTGCAGGAGGATACATTTTCGGTTATAATGAGATTGATACCACCATGGAAAGGGATAAAACACAGGAAGACTGCCGGAAGGACATTGCATGGGAAACGAAAATGTTGGAAATTATGAGCTGGCTTACGAATGATGTAGATTGGATTACCGGACAATGTCATGAAACGATTCAAAGAATATGCTGGCATAATTAATTCGTTAGGAGGAGTATGAATCAGGAATTATATGATTATTTTGGCAGAATATCAGAGGAAGAACGAGCTATATTAAGAGAAGAGAATGGAGCCGTGCAAAAAACAATCTATACCAGTGATAAAGATTTTGTTATTGACAGTGGAAAACTTCTAAAAAAGGGAAAATTAATTGATGTAAGACATCACACCCGTTTTGTTCATTTCCCAAAACATCGGCATAATTATGTGGAGATTATATACATGTATCATGGTTCTACTACTCATATTTTGGGAAATGGTGAAAAAGTGGTTCTCAAGCAGGGGGATTTATTATTTTTAAATCAGAACGCAGAGCATGAGATTCTGCCGGCACATTTAGAAGATATTGCGGTTAATTTTATTGTACAGCCGGAATTTTTTGATGTGGCATTTCGGATGATGGAGGATGAAAATCTCTTGCGGGACTTTTTGGTAGATATTTTGACAACGAAGAGCAATCGTTCTATTTATTTGTATTTTCAGGCAAGTGAGGAATTGCCGGTTCAAAATCTTATGGAAAACATGCTATGGGCAAACGTTCATGAACAGGAAAACCGACGTAATATTAATCAGATTACCATGGGACTCTTGTTCCTTCATCTGGTAAATTTAAATGAGAAAATAAGGTATGGAAGCAGTAATCCCTATGAACAACAAAGTATTGCAAAGATTCTTTCTTACATAGAAACAAATTATCGTGAAGCATCCTTGGAAGAGCTGTGTTGTATGGTTCATCAGACACCCTCTCAGCTTAGTAAATTTATAAAGAGAAATACAGGACATAATTTTAAAGAACTGCTGCAGACCAAAAGGTTAAATCAGGCAGCCTTCTTATTGTCTACGACAAAACTTTCTGTGGGGGATATCATTTTGGCCGTAGGATATGATAATACCAGCTATTTTTATAGGGTTTTTCAAAAGAAATTCGGCGAGACTCCCAAAGAATACCGGAAGAGAGAAACTTTGAAATCTTAAAAGAAAGAATAAAAATTTCCTGAGAATCAGGAGGAATAGTTAAATAAGTTTTTTGGAAAATAAGGACAGTATTTTAATAAAATACCGTCCTTTTATTTATAGGAGGTATTCTTCTATAATGAAAAGCAGGATATGGGTAGTTACTGACAAATATTGAAGTATTGGGTGAAAGGGGAATGCATATGCAAAAATATTATTTAGCGGTAGATATTGGTGCCTCCAGCGGAAGACATATAATAGCCCAACTGGCAGATGGTAAAATTATATTGGAGGAAGTATATCGTTTCTGGAATGGTATGGAGGATAAGCAGGGTTCTCTATGCTGGGATACAAAACGTCTTTTTCAAGAAATTGTAAATGGGCTGAAAAAGTGTAAAGAAATTGGGAAAATACCCTCATATATGGGAATCGATACCTGGGCGATTGATTATGTTCTTTTAGATGAAAAGGACAATATCCTTGGAAACACTTATGGTTATCGCGATAATCGAACCCGGGGAATGGAAGATAAAGTATATGAAATCATTTCTCCCAAAGAGTTATATGAACGAACCGGGATTCAGAAGCAGATTTTTAATACTATTTATCAGCTGATGTCTGTAAAAGTAAAGAATCCTGAAGATATGAATAAGGCAAAAAGTATGTTAATGATTCCGGATTATTTTAACTTTTTACTGACCGGCATTAAAAAAACAGAATATACCAATGCCTCTACTACAGGATTATTGAATCCCCATACAAAAGATTGGGATTATGAGTTAATTGATATGCTTAAGTTCCCAAGAGATATGTTTGGTGAGATTTCAAAGCCGGGAATCCTGGTAGGCAGCTTTACTGAGGAGATTCAGAAAGAAGTAGGATTCGATTGTCAGGTAGTTCTTCCGGCAACTCATGATACCGGTTCTGCAGTGCTGGCAGTTCCTGCCCTTGATGATAATTCCATTTATATCAGTTCCGGTACATGGTCATTAATGGGAGTGGAACGAAAAGAAGCAGATTGTTCTATGGAAAGTATGAAAGAAAACTTTACCAATGAAGGCGGTTATGACTATAGATTTCGTTATTTAAAAAATATTATGGGACTTTGGATGATTCAGTCAGTGAAGAAAGAAGTGGCAGAAGAGTTCTCTTATGGTGAGATTTGTGCCATGGCATCAAAAGAGAAGATTACTTCGATTGTAGACTGCAATGATGATGTTTTCTTAGCACCGGAAAGTATGACGAAAGCAGTGCAGGAATTTTGCAGGGAAAGCGGTCAACAAGTGCCTGAAACCGTGGGAGAGCTGGCAGCGGTTATTTATAACAGTCTGGCAAAGTGCTATAAAGATACCATTCGTGGTCTGGAAATGGTTACGGGAAAAGTCTATGACAGGATTCATGTTGTAGGCGGCGGTGCAAATGCCGGCTATTTAAATGAATTAACTGCTAAATATACAAAGAAAGATGTATATGCAGGACCGACTGAAGCAACGGCACTTGGAAATTTGGCAGTACAGATGATATATGCAGGAGATTTGGCGGATTTGAAAGAAGCAAGAACCTGTATTCGTAATTCTTTTCACATTGTAGAATACAGGAAGGCAGAATAAGCCTTAAGAAAGCAGAACTTATAATTTTTAGGAGGAAAGATTTATGAACAGAATGTATGAATTAGCAAAAGAGGTTTATGCAAAATATGGAATAGACACGGATGCAGCAATTGCAAAATGTAAAGAGATTCCGGTTTCTTTGCATTGCTGGCAGGGAGATGATGTAATTGGTTTTGACCATGAAGGCGGTCTGACAGGAGGAATTCAGACAACTGGAGATTATCCGGGCAGAGCAAGAACTCCGGAGGAATTAATGGCAGATATGGATAAAGCTATGAGTCTCATGCCGGGAACAAAAAAAATAAATGTACATGCCTGTTATGCGGTTTTTGAAGAAGGTGAATTTGCAGACCGTGATAAATTAGAGCCAAAACATTTTAAAGCCTGGGTAGATTTTGCAAAAAGCAGAGGAATGGGATTGGATTTTAATCCTACATTTTTCTCCCATCCAAAGGTAAAAGATGGTTTAACTCTTTCCAGTCCTGATGAAGAGACCAGAAAATTCTGGATTGCACATGGAAAGGCTTGTATTCGTATTGCAAATTACTTTGCAAAGGAAACAGGAATTCCCTGTGTTATGAATATTTGGACGGGAGACGGATTTAAGGATGTTCCTGCAGACCGTATGGAACCAAGGATGCGTTATAAAGAGTCCATTGATGAAATTTTATCAGAACCATATGATTTTAATATGGTAAAACCTTGTGTAGAATCAAAAGTATTCGGAATAGGAGTCGAGGCATATACCTGTGGAAGTGCAGAATTTACTTTAAGTTATGCCGCTGCAAATAAAGAAAAATGTCTTCCATTAATGGATAATGGACACTATCATCCAACAGAAGTTGTTTCAGATAAGATTCCCGCATTACTTTGTTTCTTCCCGGAAATTGCATTACATGTAACCCGTGGGATTCGTTGGGATTCTGACCATGTGGTAGTATTGGATGATGAAACAAAAGAAATTGCTTTAGAAATCGTAAGATGCAATGCTTTGGACAGAGTTTATATTGCTTTAGATTATTTTGATGCCTCCATAAATCGTGTTTCTGCATGGGTAAGTGGCTATAGAAGTATGCAGAAAGCTTTGCTTACTGCTTTATGTACTCCAAGTGCCATGCTGAAAGAATTGCAGGATACTAATCAATTTTCTAAAAAGATGGTTGCTATGGAAGACTGCAAAATGCTTCCTATTGGAGCTGTATGGGCAGAATATTGCAGACAATGTAAGGTGGCGGCAGATAATTATTATGAAGAAATAGAAGCTTATGAAAAAGAGGTTCTTTTAAAGAGAGTATAAAACAAAGATAGTTACCACTGAATTATGATAAAAGAAACAGCATTCTGTATACGAAAACATCTTTAAAATAAAGTAATGTTTTGTTTTATGCAGAATGCTGTTTTTTCTTAATTTGTCAATTCTTCACTTAAGGATTCCCATTGTTCCATTAGGAGAAGAAGTTCTTCTTCTAAGGTATCTTTCTCTTTCTGTAATTCCTGCAATTTTACAGAATTAGAGCAAATTTCCGGAAGTGCCATGTTTTCATCAATTTCTTCAGTTCTCTTTTCAATAAAAGCAATACGTTCTTCTGTTTTGGCAAGTTCACGTTCCTTTTTCCTAAGAGCTGCCTGTTCTTCCTTACGTTGTTTCCATTCTGTTTTCCTGTCAGAAGAGTTTTCTTTCTGTGGATTTGAAGCTGCTGCAGTCAGGGGTGGCATAAAAGCAGAAGCAGTATTAAAAGCAGGTATCTGAGGTTTCTTCTCCAGATAATAATCATAGTTACCTAAGTAATTTGTTAATGCCTGGTTGGATAATTCCAAAATTCTGGCAGCTGTTTTGTTTATAAAATAACGGTCATGGGAGACATATAAAACGGTTCCTTCATAATGGTTCAAAGCAGACTCCAGAATTTCTCTTGACATAATGTCCAGATGGTTGGTAGGTTCGTCAAGAATCAAAAAGTTACTTTCAGACAACATCAATTTGGCTAAAGAAACCCGTCCTTTTTCTCCGCCGCTTAAAGAGCCGATTTTTTTAAAAACATCATCACCGGTGAAAAGGAAAGCTGCAAGAGTATTTCTTATCTGGGTATTGTTTAAATTCGGATAGGCATCAGCTATCTCTTCAAACAAGGTTTTATCTTTATGCAAAACATTATGTTCCTGATCATAATAACCGATGGTTACATTGGTACCCAGACGCAGCAAGCCGGAATCCGCTTCTATAATCCCATTAATGATTTTTAAAATGGTTGTTTTTCCGGTTCCATTATCCCCTATAATAGCAACATGTTCTCCACGTTTGATTTCAAAATTCAAATCCGAAAAAAGTCTGTGATTTGGAAATGCTTTTGCAAGTCCTTCTACCGAAAGAACGTCATTACCACTGATAATTCTTGGAATCAGCTGAAGCTTCATTTCAGAATTTAACTGAGCCGGCTTTTCAATTACTTCCATTTTATTCAGCATTTTTTCCCGGCTTTCTGCCCGTTTGATGGATTTTTCGCGATTGAAGGATTTCAGTTTTTCAATCACTTCTTCCTGGTGTCTGATTTCCTGTTGTTGTTTTAAATAGGCATTTAATCTGGCAGTGCGAAGCTGTTCTTTTTTAACGGCATAATCGGAATAATTTCCCTGAAATACATTACACTTTCCCTGTTCCAACTCAATTACCTTTCCGGCTATTTTATCCAGAAAATAACGGTCATGGGAAACAATTAAAACTGCACCTTTATAATTTAATAAATAAGTTTCTAACCAGGAAATGGATGCCATATCCAAATGGTTTGTGGGCTCGTCCAGAATAATCAAATCCGGCTTAGTTAATAACAGTTTTCCCAAAGCAACCCGTGTTTTTTGTCCGCCGGAGAGTGTCGAAAGAGGTTTGTTAAATTCTTCTTCCAAAAATCCAAGGCCTTTCAAAACACCCACAAGTTCGCTCTGGTATTGATAACCGCCTTCCCTTTCAAAGGTATGTGTCATATTGGAATATTGGTTCATTAGTGCTTCTAATTCTTCTCCCTGCACATCCTTCATTTTCTGCTCCACGCAGCGCATTTGCTGCTCTAAAACAAGTAAATGTTCCTTTACTTTCAAGAGAGTATCATAGATGGTCTCTTGGGATGAAATTTCTGTGTTTTGGGCAAGATAGCCATAACTTTTTCCTTTAGCAAAAGTAACCAGTCCGTCATCAGGAGACATTTCACCAATAATAATGCGAAGGAGTGTTGTTTTTCCGGCACCATTGATACCCACTAAGGCAGCCTTATCATAATCTTCAAGATGAAAAGAGATATTTTCTAAAATTACTTTTTCTGAAAAACTTTTATGTATATTTGATACGGATAAAATCATATTTATTTCCTCTTGCTTCTTCCTTTTACTTTTTTGTTTCTTATCTTTTAAAATGGAAACAAAACAAAGGTTATTATAACACTAATGTTTAAAGTTTAAAAGGTGAAACTAAATTTCATTCTGACCTATGCAACTGTTTTGTTTTTGACAGTTGTAAAAGTGTTCGGTTTGCATTCATGTTCCTAAGCATTTTTTAATTTGGTGGAAAGGGCAATTGATTGACATAATTTTAACATGCAGGTATAATATAATTTCATCAGGAGGGCATAAGATGGAATATAAGGAAATATCTCAAGCTGTTATCAGCCGGCTGCCCCGATATTATCGTTATCTGGGGGAATTGAAAGATGAGGGTGTGGAAAGAATTTCATCGCAGGAACTAAGCCGCAAAATGCAGGTGACAGCATCCCAGATCAGGCAGGATTTAAATCATTTTGGGGGCTTTGGACAACAGGGTTATGGTTACAATGTAGAGCATCTTTATCGGGAAATCGCAAAGATACTAAGATTGGACAAGGAACATTATTTGATTTTGATTGGTGCCGGTAATTTGGGACAAGCGCTTTTAAATTATAATAATTTTGCCAGAAGAGGCTTTATATTTAAAGGGATTTTTGATGAGAATCCCATGCTGCATGGTATGAAAATACGAGAGATAGAAATTCGACCCATGGAGGAGATGAGTTCTTTTATTAAGGAGAATGACATCGATATTGCGGTACTTACGATTCCAAAAAGCGGAGCCGTTAAAGTGGCTGAAAAGCTGGTGGAATGCAATATTCGTGCTATCTGGAATTTTGCACATGTAGATTTAGTGGTGCCGGAGTCGGTACAGGTGGAGAATGTACATTTATCAGACAGTCTTATGAAACTATCCTATAACAGCAGCCGGTATCAGGAAATTAAGAAAAAAATTGAGACAAAAGAACAGGGAGAGTAATATGGCAAAAAAGGAAGATATTTATAAATCCGCCTTGAAAGGAAAAAGAATTCCAGTTCTTACATTAGATAATAAGTGGTATCGTTTGTTTTCCATGATGGAACCGGATCGGGAATTAAAACGTTTGGAAGATAATCTGAATACACTGCTTAAATTACAGGGGAAGTGGAATACAGAATCCAAAAGTATCCGGAAGATAAAAAAGAAACTGATGGATGAAATTGTACAGCTGATGGAAACTGATGATGCTGCCTCTAGAAAAAAAGTTGATGAAAATAAGCGGTTAATAGAAGAGTGCAATGAAAAATTAGAGGAATATCAGGATCAGTTATTGGATATTCCTCAAAAGATTGATGAAGCAAATTATGAGCTTATGATGCGCACTATGGAAATGTGTTATGAAGTTCTTCAGGTAAATACAAAAGAAATTGAGGAAATCGGAGAATGGATCAATCAGGTGCGTGTGGAACTGAAAAAGAATATTGTACGTAAGCAGGAAAAAGAAATGAAAAATTATGAACTATATTCTTATATGCATGATATTTTTGGGGCGGATGTAGTAGAAATTTTTGACATAAAACAGGAAAATGCACAAAAATATCAGCAGAAAAAAAACGGAAAAGAGATTTAAAAGTATCTTCGAAAAAGGAAACAAGATATTAGGTAACAAGTGTTCTGGTGCAGACATATGATAAAAATACGATGGAGTATTTCAAATTTGCGGAATTATTTAAAGGAGAGCTGACTGCGCATTGGCGGCACCGCATTGATAGGTAAAAAGTAATTTGAGAATGAAATCACAGACTCTTTGGAGGAACTATGGAAAAGCATTATGAAAGAATCTATGCAGCAATTAATTTAGATGCTGTTTCTCATAATATGGATATGATTCATAAAAAGTTATCTGAAAAGACAAAAATCATGGCAGTTGTGAAAACGGATGGTTATGGTCATGGTGCAGTTCCCATTGCAAAGGAATTGGAAGAAAAAGATTATATGGCCGGCTTTGCTACCGCAACGGCAGAGGAAGCTTTTATTCTTAGAAAAGCCGGAATTTCAAAACCCATTCTGGTTCTGGGATATGTTTTCCCTTATGCTTATGAACAGATGATACGGGAGAATATCCGTTTTACTGTTTTTCGGAAAGATATGCTTTTTCAAATTGAACAGGAAGCAAAAAAACTGCAAAAAGAAGCTTTTGTTCATATTAAAGTAGATACCGGAATGGGCAGAATCGGCATTTTTCCTGAGGATAGTGGGCTGGATTTTTTTAAGATGTTAATGGACTGCAAATATATCAAAGCAGAGGGGATTTTTACCCATTTTGCAAAAGCAGATTATGAAGAAAAAGAAGATGCTAAGAAACAATTTGAAAAGTTTTTATCTTTTTGCGAAGAAGCAGAGAAAGAAATGCAGATTCGCATACCATGGAAGCATTGTGCAAATAGTGCAGCAACTTTAGAAATGCCGCAGACACATATGGATATGGTCAGAGTTGGCATTTCCATGTATGGTTTATGGCCTTCTGAGGAAATCAAGAAAGATTCCTGGAATTTGCAGCCGGCATTTTCGCTTCACAGCCATATTGTTTATCTAAAAACCTTATCGACAGGAGAAGAAATCAGTTATGGCGGCACTTATGTAACGAAGAGAGAGACGAAGGTTGCCACCATTCCCGTGGGCTATGGTGATGGGTATCCCAGAACATTATCCAATGTGGGTTATGTACTGATACGAGGAAAAAAAGCACCCATCCTTGGGAAAATATGTATGGACCAATTTATGGTGGATGTTACGGAAATCCCTCAGGTAACAGAAGGGGATGAAGTAGTTTTAATTGGAAACAGCAGGGATGAGACCATTACCATGGAGGAACTGGGGGACTTATCCAATCGTTTTAATTATGAACTGGTATGTGTGATAGGGAAAAGAGTTCCCAGAATTTATTATAAAGAAGGAAACCGATGTTATGCAAAAGATTATTTCGATGACTATAGTTATGATAAAATAGAGTAACCGGAATGAAAAATTAGTTTCAGTTACATTTTTTAGTATACCTTCAAATAATGTGGCAATACTTTTTTATGTGATAAAAGGGTGATTGTTCAGCAAAAGGAGATGGCTGAATGATTACATAAACGCTATATTAGAAGAAGGAAGTGATATTTTGAAACGCGGTGACGTGTATTATGCAGATTTAAGACCGGTAGTAGGCTCGGAGCAGGGCGGAATTCGACCGGTATTGATTGTACAGAATGATATGGGAAATAAACATAGTCCTACGGTAATTTGTGCTGCCATAACTTCAAAATTGACAAAACATAAATTGCCTACTCACATAGATTTAGCCTGTGCAAAATATGAAATGGTAAAGGATTCCGTTATTTTGCTGGAACAGCTTAGGACCATAGATAAAAAAAGATTAAAAGATAAAGTATGTCATCTGGATGATTTTATTATGGAACAGGTCAATGAAGCATTGAAGATAAGTCTTGAATTACATTGACGTTTTTTTACAAGAGTGATATATTTTATAAGATACGCGAGAAATTTTAGCCATATGGCAGAAAGAGGAAAACATATGTCAGGACATTCAAAATTTGCAAATATTAAACACAAAAAAGAGAAAAATGATGCAGCAAAAGGAAAGATTTTTACCATCATTGGCCGTGAAATTGCCGTTGCTGTAAAAGAAGGCGGTTCCGACCCTTCCAATAACTTTAAATTAGCAAAAGTAATTGAAAAGGCAAAAGCAAATAATATGCCCAATGATACGATTGAACGAGGAATTAAGAAAGCAGCCGGAGATCTTGGAAATGTTAACTATGAATATGTTACATATGAAGGATACGGTCCTAACGGAATTGCCATTATCGTAAATGCTTTAACCGATAATAAGAACAGAACAGCTTCTAATGTCAGAAGTGCTTTTACAAAGGGGCAGGGAAGTATCGGAACCCCCGGTTGTGTTTCTTTTAGTTTTGATGAAAAAGGTCAGATTATTATAGACAAAGAAGAATGCGATCTGGATGCAGATGATTTAATGATGACAGCTTTGGATGCAGGTGCAGATGACTTTAATGAAGAAGAAGACAGCTATGAAGTCTTAACTTCTCCAGACAGCTTTGATGATGTAAAAAAAGCATTGGAAGAAGCAGGGATTCCTATGGCAAGTGCTGAAGTAACCATGATTCCGCAGAATTATGTAGAACTGACAGATGAAACAGCAATCAAAAATCTTCAGAAAACACTGGATTTATTAGAGGATGATGATGATGTTCAGTCTGTATATCATAATTGGGATGAATAAACTATAGTGGTGAAGTAAACGAGGAGGAATCGTTATGAGTAAAAATTACGCAAAAGAAACTATATGCATACAGTCCGGATGGCAGCCAAAGAATGGAGAACCAAGAATCCTGCCGATTTATCAGAGCACAACTTTTAAATATGAGACCAGTGAGCAGATGGGCAGATTGTTTGATTTAGAAGAAAATGGTTATTTTTATACCAGACTTCAAAATCCAACCAACGATTATGTGGCGGCTAAAATCTGTGAACTGGAGGGCGGTGTGGCAGCAATGCTGACATCTTCCGGTCAGGCCGCGAATTATTATGCCATTTTTAATATCTGTGAAGCCGGAGACCATGTGGTAATGTCTTCCACGGTATATGGAGGAACTCATAATCTGATTACGGTTACCATGAAAAAAATGGGAATTGAATGTACTGTTGTGGAACCGGACACACCATTAGAAGAACTTAGAAAAGCAATAAAACCGAATACGAAGTGTGTATTTGGAGAAACCATTGCGAACCCGGCTCTGGTAGTTTTGGATATTGAGAAATTTGCAGCACTTGCTCACGAAGCAGGGGTGCCGTTGATAGTGGATAATACCTTTGCAACACCGATTAATTGTAATCCATTTGAATGGGGGGCTGATATTGTAACACATTCTACGACAAAGTATATGGATGGACATGCCATGACAGTAGGTGGTGCAATTGTTGACAGTGGTAATTTTGACTGGAATGCCCATGCAGACAAATTTCCGGGACTTTGTACTCCGGATGATTCTTACCATGGGGTTACTTATACCGAAAAATTTGGAAAAGGTGCTTATATTACAAAAGCAACCGTACAGCTGATGAGAGATTTAGGTTCTATTCAGGCACCGCAGAATGCATTTTTATTAAATGTAGGTTTGGAAACCTTACCTCTTCGTATGGAGCGCCATTGCAGCAATGCTTTAAAAGTAGCACAATTTCTGGAAAAGAATGAAAAGGTTGCGTGGGTAAATTATCCGGGACTTCCTGGAAATAAATATTATGAACTGGCGCAAAAATATATGCCAAAGGGAAGCTGCGGTGTTATCTCTTTTGGTCTGAAAAGCGGACGTGAAGGAGCCAGCCGCATGATGGACCACTTAGAACTGGCTGCTATTGTAACCCATGTGGCAGATGCCAGAACCTGTGTGCTGCATCCTGCCAGCCACACTCATCGTCAAATGTCAGATGAACAGTTGGTAGAAGCTGGAGTTGCACCGGATTTAATTCGGTTATCTGTAGGAATCGAAAATGTAGATGATATTATTGCAGATTTAAAACAGGCGATTGAAAAGGCAGATGCATGAAACAAAACAGCATAGACAGAAAAGAGAGAACGGGAAAATTATTGTTTGAAACCGGATTTCTGATTATGATTATCAATGTAATTGTTGGATTTGAAATATATCAGGCAATTGTACATCATTGGAGAGTGGCATTAGGCGGAGAACTTTTTTTTCAGGCTTTTATTCGGTCGACAGACAGAATTGCCCTTACATACTTAAATCAGAAAAGTATTTATATCTATGTATTATCCATCCTCTTTTCTTTTTTAGGAAATAAAGAAGAAATTGTTCTTATTTTTAATTTAATATTAAAACTGGCAGGGATTGGATTTTTTTATCTGGGAATCCGAAAGATGGGTTCTTATGTATATCCGTTCATATTGGCGGTGACAGGTGCCATATTAAGTATTGTTTTTTATCCGGTAATTGCAGATACTTCTATGCATATGGTCTGGTTTTTGACAGGATTTTTATTCTTTGTATGTACTAAATTATATTATGATATGTCTGGGAATAAAATAAAGTGGATGCTGTCCGGTATCTGTGTTGGCTTTTTTTGCTATGTAGATTTTCTTGGAACTGCAGTCTGGAGCATTTTGATATGTTTCCTATTCTTTTCGAAAAAGAATAGACTTAAAGATAATAAAAAAATGTTTTTGACATATTTTTTTGCTTCTATTCTTAGTTTCGGATGTACTTTTGTTTTATGGAATCAATATAGATGGAACTGGATATTATTTTCACAGTGGTTCTGGGATAAGATGGAATATTTCAATTCTTCTGAACACTTAAAACAATATATTTGCATTGTCATTATGCTTGGTTGCTGCCTTCTTTTTTTTATTTTATCTGAGCGAAACAGAGACGAGGAAGTTAAGAAAAGTGAAATGCTTGTCACAATGGTTCCAAATCAGCCATTAGAAGAAAAACAGGAAAGTATAATCATACAGAAGAAAAAAGAAGAAGACAAACCAAAAGAAGAAACGGAACCGGAAGAAGAGAAAAAAAATAAGGTAAAGCTTATCAAGAATCCATTGCCATTGCCCAAAAAACATGTAAAAAAAGAATTAAATTATGCTTTTGATCCTTCCTCAGACCAGATGCATTATGATTTGAACAATTACAGACTGGATGATGACTATGATTTAAAAGAACTTTAAAAAGAGCTGAATAAGCTCTTTTTTTTGTGCCATCCTAAAGGATATAAAACAGGAGGCGTATTATGGCAAAAAATAAATCAGAAAAAAACAAGAATGAGAAAACTTTAAATGAAGAACAGATTGAAAAGAAGAAGTGGGAAGAAGAACAGATAAAAGAAGACGGGAAAGTGATGTTAGAAAGCAATCTTTCCAATCATAAAATACAGTTGTTGTCTATTATTGGTGAAATAGAAGGTCATGATGTATTGGGAAATAATGTAAAATCTACAAAATATGAACATATTCTTCCGCTGCTTGCTTCTATAGAAGATACCAAAGACGTGCAGGGAGTTTTATTGTTATTAAATACCATGGGAGGAGATGTGGAAGCAGGGCTTGCCATTGCAGAGATGATTTCATCTCTCAGTAAACCTACCGTTTCGCTGGTTCTTGGGGGCAGTCATTCCATTGGCGTTCCAATTGCGGTCAGCAGCGATTATTCCTTTATTGTTCCTACCGGAACCATGGTGATTCATCCGGTACGTTTGAACGGTCTGGTTATAGGAGCACAGCCAACTTATGATTACTTTAAACAAATGCAGAACCGAATTACAAATTTTGTCAGTAAGCATTGCAGTATTTCTAAGAAAAGACTGGAAACATTGATGATGCAGACAGGAGTTCTTACAAAGGACGTGGGAACCATTCTTGTGGGAAAAGAAGCAGTAGAAGAGGGGCTGATTGATGAAGTCGGGGGGATTTCCATGGCAGTTTCAAAATTACACGAAATGATTGAAAATGAATAAAAATATATGTTATACTATCCTAGGTGTTTTTTCACTATTTAGAACATTTTAGGAAGGTTTGATAATATATGGCAACAAATTCAGGCACAAACAAAAGAAAAAATGCGGCCAGAAGTACAGCAAAAAATACAACAAGAAATACAACCGGCAAGAGAAATTCATCCAAACAGGTATCAGCGATACCAAGACAAAGAACAGAGCAGGAAAGAATGATTAGCAATGAACTTTCTTTATTAATTCTTTTTTTAATAGCACTTTTATTATTTTTGTGTAATTTTGGAATTATTGGTCCTGTAGGTAATACGATTTCAGGTGTATTATTTGGTTTGTTTGGAGTCTTAGCATATATTGCTCCTGTTTTTATTTTTATAGCAGTAGCTTTTGCCATTTCCAATCAGGGAAATTTTATCGCAACTTTGAAATTAGCGGCTGCTGTGGTTTTATTTTTGATTGCAGGTTGTTTTTTACATATTTTTCAGGCAGATTTAACTGAAAGTACAGGATATTCTGTGTCTGAAATTTATACTTTGGGAAAAGAGTTTAAACAGGGAGGCGGAGTGATATGCGGTTCTCTTTCTTATTTACTGTATTCTTTGATGGATACTGTCGGTTCGGTATTGATTCTTTTAGTTTTGACCATTGCATGTGTGGTGATCATTACGGAAAAATCTTTTTTTAATGGTGTAAAGAAAGGAAGCCGTTATGTGGTATCGTCTGCCAAAGATGATGCAAAGTATCGTCGTGAACGGGCCATGCGCAGAAGAGAAGAGCAATTACAACTGGCGAAACAAAATAAAGAAGCGCAGCAAATGAAGTCTTTGCAGGAAAAGGAAAATCTTGTTAGGAAAGAGGATGAAAAAATATTGCGCATGGATAAAAAAGTTTCCGGCGTGATGTTAGACACCAAATTAGAAGAAAAGAAACCCTTTGAACAGACAAGGCATGATAATCTGCATGAAATCACATTAAATGATTTGGAACAGGAAGTAGAAACTTACGAAAAAGTATCGGAACCAGTAGAAACAGAATTTGATTTTAACCAGATAAGAATTCATGGAGCACATCAGATAGAGGTAGAAGAATCTTATGATACCAAAGACAGTTGGTCATCTTCGGCACAAGCCGACATGGTAGAATTACTGCCGGAAACAGAAGAGACGGATGCAGGAGAAGATTTGAATGATATAGCCGTAATTGAAGAAGAAGCTATTCAGGAAAGATTTGAAGAAATTGCTCCCAGTCCGGCAAAAATCAAACGACCGGTGGCAAAAGTAGTGGAATTATCGGAAAAGGATAAAATAATGAAAGCTGCCGGGCAGGATATAAAAGCTATGAAAGAGGCTCAGAGCAAAGAAAACAGACCTTATGTTTTTCCACCTATTTCTTATTTGAAAAAAATAGATTCCGGAAACAGCAAAAACGGAATGGAACAACTGAAAGAAACGGCCATGCGTCTTCAGCAGACATTAAGTACCTTTGGAGTGAAGGTTACAATAACAGATATTAGTAAAGGACCAGCCGTTACCCGTTATGAACTGCAGCCGGAACAAGGGGTTAAAGTCAGTAAGATTGTTGGACTTGCGGATGATATAAAATTAAATCTGGCGGCAACGGATATCCGAATGGAAGCCCCCATTCCCGGGAAAGCGGCGATTGGTATTGAAGTACCTAATAAGGAAAATTCTTCTGTAGGATTACGGGAATTACTGGAAAGTAAAGAATATAAGGAATTTCCTTCCAAGCTTGCCTTTGCCGTTGGCAAAGATATTGCAGGGAAAGTGGTGGTTGCGGATATTGCTAAAATGCCCCATATGCTGATAGCAGGTGCAACTGGAAGCGGAAAATCTGTCTGTATCAATACTTTAATTATGAGTTTGTTATACAAAGCAACTCCGGAAGAAGTAAAATTGATTATGATAGACCCTAAAGTGGTCGAACTTAGTGTCTATAACGGTATTCCTCATTTATTAATTCCGGTTGTAACAGACCCCAAAAAAGCAGCAGCAGCATTGCATTGGGGAGTGGCAGAAATGACAGAGCGTTATCAGAAATTTGCAGATTTTAATGTACGTGACCTGAAAGGATATAATGCAGAAGTAGAACGAAGGATTGCCGCAGGCAATGAGGAAGGACTAAAGAAAATGCCCCAGATTGTTATTATTGTTGATGAGTTGGCAGACTTAATGATGGTAGCTCCGGGGGAGGTAGAAGAATCCATCTGTCGTCTGGCGCAGTTAGCTCGTGCGGCAGGAATTCATTTGATCATTGCAACCCAAAGACCAAGTGTGGATGTCATTACCGGTCTGATCAAAGCTAATATGCCAAGCCGTGTATCTTTTGCTGTGTCCAGTGGTGTAGATTCCAGAACGATTCTTGACATGAATGGTGCAGAAAAATTGCTGGGAAAAGGGGATATGCTTTTCTATCCTCAGGGATATCCCAAACCTGCAAGAGTACAGGGAGCTTTTGTATCCGATGAAGAAGTTGGGAATATTGTGGATTTCTTAAAAAATCAAAATCTGGGTAATGTATATTGTGAAGATATTGAGGATAAAATAAAAAATCTGGGCACTTCCAATGCCGCCGGTTCTTCCGGGGGTGCCAATGAAAAAGATGCCTATTTTGTAGAGGCTGCCAAATTTATTATTGATAAAGATAAAGCCTCTATCGGTATGCTTCAAAGAGTTTTCAAAATTGGATTTAATCGTGCGGCCAGAATTATGGATCAGCTGGCAGAAGCGGGAGTTGTTGGAGAAGAGGAAGGGACAAAGCCCAGAAAGGTGCTTATGTCTTTAGAACAATTTGAACAATATGTAGAAGAGTCTTTATAACAGTCCATAATAATAAGTTTTATAATAAAAGGAAGGATAGCATGAAATGTCAAAAATGTGGAGCTGATTTGGTTCCCGGTCATTTATATTGTGACATTTGTGGAGCGGAATATCAGATTGTTCCTGATTTTGAACCTGAAATAGAGAATAGTATTGCAGAGAGTCTGTCTGATATTCGTGTTGATATTAATGATGATATTTCTGTCAAAGAACAGAAATCTGCCGACAAAACTCAAAAAAATAAAAGACCATCTTTAGGAATTATTTTCTTTGGAGTTATGGTCATCTTTGCCTGTCTGTTTTTTGTATATTTCAGATATACAAATTCTGCAGAGTATCAGGAAAAACAGGCAATAGCGGCGGTTGAACAGGAGGATTATTATCGTGCGGCACAAATATACGAGAAAATACGAAAACGAAATGCGGAAGATGCCTACTGGTATGTGAAAGAAGCAGAATATAAGCTTATTATTGGGGAAGAAGGGCAGGCATATCGTTTGGCATTACAGGCCGTTGAACAAAAAATACATAGGGAGACAGCCTATGATTTTTTACTGTCTTATTTAGAAAAAAAAGAAAATTACATGGAAATGAAGCAGTATCTTGGGGAATGTGAATTTGAAGAAGTTTGTAATAAATATTGGGAGTATTCCGGCAGGGTACCGGAAGCAAATTATGAAAGCGGAACTTATGACCATAGTTTATTTCTTACTTTTGATGATGGGTATGAAGGAACAATATATTATACATTGGATGGTTCCATTCCGGACAAAACATCTTTGATTTACGAAGCGCCGATTCCTTTAGGAAATGGACCTCATGTGGTAACTGTTATTTATGGAAATAAAGTAGGAATCTTTGGAAATCCGGAAGTTTATGAATATCAGATATTTTCAGACATTCCGCTGGCTCCCATTGTTATGCCGGCTTCTGGCAGTTATACAGACGCACAGCGGATAGAAATAGATGTGGAGGAAGGAACCAGAGTTTTTTATACCACAGATTTGTCTTTGCCTTCCATGGAAAGTACAGAATATACGGAACCAATTCCTCTTTCTTTAGGAGAAAGCAACTATAATTTTGTTGCCTATAGTTCAAATGGAACTGGTGGTGAAATCACAACACGCAGTTTTGTGCTGAATATGAAAACCACGGTATCTGTAGAAGAAGCAAAAAATTTGCTGATTCAAAAATTGATTTCTTCTGGACATATTTTAGACAGCAATGGAGCTGTAAAGGATCGTTACGGGGTTTTTGGATATTTTTATAAATATCCGATTTATGAATCGGGAAGTAATTACTATGTCTTTGAAGAACATTATCTGGAAAATCAGATTAAGAATCCCTTAGGCAATTTTTATGGAGTGAATGTGATTTCAAAGGATATCTATAAGTTAGTGCGGAATGCAGATGGTAATTTTAGCAAGATACATTTTTGACGTTTTACTTGCGTTTTTTTTAGAAAGCTATTATGATAAAATGAAATTATAAAAATTAGTTGTATTTTTATACAGATAAAAAACAACATTTTTAAGAAAGCCAATGTCTTTTACGACGGATAGGAGGTAGTATGTATAAAATCATAAGAGCAGAGGAATTAACAACAAACATCTATCTTATGGAAGTTGAAGCAAAAAGAGTTGCCAAAAAATGTCAGCCCGGACAATTTGTTATTGTACGAATGTCGGAAGATGGGGAACGTATTCCTCTTACGATTTGCGATTATAATCGTGAAGCAGGAACCATTACCATTGTATTCCAGATTGTTGGTGGAAGTACCTTAAAAATGGCAGAATTAAAAACGGGGGATGCTTTCCATGATTTTGTGGGACCTTTAGGAAAACCTTCAGAATTAGTAGAAGAAAATTTGGAAACTTTAAAAAATAAGAAAATATTATTTGTAGCCGGCGGTGTGGGAACTGCACCTGTATATCCTCAGGTAAAATGGCTGCACGAACATGGGATAGAAGCAGATGTTATTGTAGGAGCTAAAAATAGAAATCTTTTGATCCTTGAAAAAGAAATGGAAGCTGTCAGTGGAAATTTGTACATAACAACGGATGACGGATCCTATGGAAGAAGTGGTATGGTTACCAATACCATCGAAGATTTAGTAGAAAATGGTGCTAAATATGACATATGTATTGCTATTGGTCCGATGATCATGATGAAATTTGTATGTCTGCTGACAAAGAAATTAGAAATTCCCACGATTGTAAGTTTGAATCCAATTATGGTAGACGGAACCGGTATGTGTGGAGCCTGTCGTGTCACTGTAGGCGATGAAGTGAAATTTGCCTGTGTAGATGGTCCTGAGTTTGACGGTCATTTAGTAAATTTTGATGAGGCAATGAAGAGACAACAGCTTTATAAGACAGAAGAAGGAAGATCATATTTAAAAGCAAAAGAAGGCGACACCCATCATGGTGGATGCGGAAATTGCGATTAATCGTGTAAAGGTGGTATAAAGATGGATGTTTTAAATAAAGTTCCTGTAAGAGAACAGGATGCAAAAGTAAGAGCAGCAAACTTTGAGGAAGTATGCTTAGGATATAACAAGCAAGAGGCAATGGAAGAAGCCTCCAGATGTATTAATTGTAAAAATGCACAATGTGTAAAAGGATGTCCGGTTTCTATTGAGATTCCTCAATTTATTGAACAGGTAAAATTAGGAAACATTGAAAAAGCTTATCAGATCATCAGCGAATCCTCTGCATTACCCGCTGTCTGTGGCCGTGTATGCCCACAGGAAAGTCAGTGTGAAGGAAAATGTATCAGAGGAATAAAGGGGGATCCTGTTTCTATTGGCAAATTAGAGCGTTTTGTTGCCGATTGGGCCGCTGAACAGGGAACCCGACCGGAAGGCGCAAAAGAAAAGAATGGAAAAAAAGTTGCCGTAATCGGTTCGGGACCTGCAGGACTTACCTGCGCCGGAGATCTTGCCAAAGCAGGATATGATGTTACAATTTTTGAAGCTTTGCATGAAGCTGGCGGAGTTTTGGTGTATGGAATCCCTGAATTTCGTCTTCCCAAAAAAGGGGTGGTTGCCAAAGAAATCGAAAACGTAAAGTCACTGGGTGTTAAGATAGAAACCAATGTTGTAGTTGGAAAATCCATTACCATTGATGAATTAATAGAAGAAGAAGGATTTCAGGCAGTTTTCATTGGTTCCGGTGCCGGTCTTCCGAAGTTTATGGGAATTCCCGGCGAAAATGCCAATGGTGTATTCTCTGCCAATGAATATCTTACACGCAGTAATCTGATGAAAGCATTTGACGAAAACTCAACAACTCCTATCATGCGCGGAAAAAAAGTAGCCGTTGTTGGCGGCGGTAATGTGGCAATGGACGCAGCCCGTACTGCATTACGGTTGGGAGCCCAAACTCATATTGTATATCGTAGGAGTGAAGAAGAGCTGCCTGCAAGAGCAGAAGAAGTACATCATGCAAAAGAAGAGGGAATTATTTTCGATCTCTTAACGAATCCGGTTGAAATCTTAAAGGATGAAAACGGATGGGTGTGCGGTATGAAATGTGTGAAAATGGAATTAGGTGAACCGGATGCTTCCGGAAGAAGACGTCCTGTGGTAAAACCAGATTCTGAATTTGTAATGGATGTAGATACCGTCATCATGTCCTTAGGTACAAGTCCGAATCCTCTGATTTCTTCTACGACAGAAGGCTTGGAAGTTAATAAGTTTAAGTGTATTGTTGCAGAGGAAGAGTTCGGAAAAACAAGCAAAGAAGCCGTCTATGCAGGCGGTGATGCCGTAACAGGTGCAGCAACTGTTATTTTGGCCATGGGAGCAGGCAAAGCCGGTGCAAAAGGGATTGATGAATATTTAAGAAATAAGTAAGGAGAAAGAGTATGCCCTGGTGTCCTAAGTGTGAAACCGAATATCGGGAAGGAATTTTAGTATGTGCTGATTGCGGCACTGAATTAGTGGAAGAATTGGCTGAAAAGGAAGAAAAGACAGCTTCTTTAAGGGAAGAAATAAGTATTATTCAGGATTTCCGTGAAGAAGATGCCTCTAAATTTCTGGAAGATACCCAAAATGAAGCCTTATCCAGAAGAATGCATTTAGAAGATAACCATGGTATTTATGTAGAATCTTCTAAGAAAGCGCAGGATTTTAAATCCGGTGCCTTTTCTTTACTTTTTGTAGGCGGAATCGGATTGATTTTTATAGTCCTGATTTTATTGGATATCATTCCGCTTTCCATGAATCTTTTTTCAAAATACCTGATTCTTGGTGTTATGGGCACCTTATTTCTTCTTTTTATTATTATGGGTTTACTGTCAATAAAATCTTACAGAACCTTTACCATTAAAGCCACTGAAGAAAATAATCTTACCAAGAACTTAACCTTTTGGTGCAAAGAAAATTTAAAACAGGATATTATTGATAGTGACATGGAAGAAGAAAGTGAAGAGTTGAAATATTTTAAAAGAACTGAAAAAATAAAAGAAATGATTTCAAACAAATTTATGAATCTGGATGCTGCTTTTTTAGATAGTTTTGTTGATGATATCTATCCGGAGATTTTTGAATGATGAAGATTACCATTATATCTGTAGGTAAAATAAAAGAAAAATTTTATAGAGATGCGATTGATGAATATGCAAAACGTTTGTCAAAATACTGTAAATTTGAAATTCTTGAAGTCTTAGATGAAAAGACACCGGATAAATGCAGCGAAACAGAAGAGCAATTAATTCTTTCTAAAGAAGCAGAAAAATTGTTAAAACTGATTCGTCCTGACATGTATGTATATGCACTTGCCATTAAAGGAGAAAAGTTAGATTCGGTTTCTTTTGCAAAGCAGATAGAAGGGTTGGCGTTAAAGGGAAAGAGTTCCATCGCGTTTGTCATAGGAGGCTCTTTAGGTTTGCATTCCAGTATTTTAAAACGTGCAGACAGGCTGCTTAGTTTTTCGGATATGACCTTTCCGCATCAACTTATGAGGGTTATTTTATCGGAACAGATATATCGTGCATACAGGATTAATTTAGGAGAACCTTATCATAAATGATGAAACAAGCATTTGGTTTCATATCATAATTTTGCATAAATCAGAAAAAGGAAATCATATATAGAAAACAGGAGGCATATATTTTAGTATGAAGAAAAACCAAGATTATCCTGTTTATGAGCAGATTATAACTGCATGCCAGCTCCCAAAAGATGTTTTTTTGGGAGCTTCTATTATTTCAATGACGGGAAATAGAGAAATTATAATTGAGAATTTTAAAAATATAATTCAATATTTTCCTGAACAATTAACCATTCAATGCAAAGGAAACCAGATACGGATATCCGGCAGTCAGTTAGAGATAGAGCTATATTCAAAAGAAGAAATAAAAATAAAAGGAAAGATTCATGAAATTAAATTTTTATAATGGAGGTTCTTTTGTTATTTCGAAACGTAGTTGAAGTAGTGATTACCGGAGAAGATATGGAACGTTTTTTTAATTTGTGTTCCTATCATGAGATTATTTTATATGATATTTTTTTCTCTGATAAAAATTGTCATTTCAAATTATTAGCGAAAGATTTTTTTCGTCTGAAACCTTTCGTAAAAAAATCAAAGATAAAAATTAGAATCATACAGAAGCGAGGCGCCGTTTTCTGGTTTAAGAAGCAGACAAAAAGGAAGTTATTTATGATAGCCCCTTTTTTAGGTCTGCTTCTTTTATGGCTGGCTTCCCATTTTTTATGGAATATACAAATTAATGGGAATTATTCTTTAACAAATGATATGCTGAGAGATTTTTTACAGTCAGAGGGAATTTATTATGGAATGCCTCTGAAGAAGATTCCTATTTCAAAATTAAAAGCGGATATTCGCAGCCAATATGATGAAATAACATGGGTTACGATGTATCTGAAAGGAACTTCACTTCAGATATATTTGAAAGAAAATGACGGTGAAATTCAAAATGAAAATACAAAATATGGTGAAGATTTAACCGCTTCCGTAAATGGTGTTGTGGACTCCACTCTGCTTCGACAGGGAACCTTGCTGGTAAAAAAAGGGGATACCGTAAAAAAAGGGGATGTTCTCATTTCCGGGAAAGTCGAAATTCCGGCGGAAGATGGTTCTTTACAGGAAACCCGCTATTGTAAAGCCGATGGCGATATTTATCTTATCTGTGAATATCCCATTTCTGAAAGTTTATCTAAAACTTATACAGAAAAAGTATATACCGGAAGAGAAAAGCATAAAATTGGAATTTACGGAAAAAACAAAAATTATATTTTCCCTTTTATGCAAATTCCTTATACAAATTATGATGTGATAACGGAAGAAGTAAATGATGTTTTTAAGGCTCTTTTCTCAAATATGTTTAAAATAAAAAAAATAATCTATCGTGATTATAATATTTATGAAAAAAAGTATACAGAGGATGAGGC
>CAZSWC010000003.1:44659-99928 GCA_964610665.1 uncultured Lachnospiraceae bacterium | reverse complement strand
GGCTTTATTAAAGGAAAAAGCGTCAATGTAAATTAAATTGATGTGAAATCCCGACAATGAAATCTTTAGACAAATAAAGCTAGGAAAATCAAGGGTTTCAGAGATTGGAAGTCAAAATTTACGACCAATTTACGACCAAAGAGAACACGTTCAAAAATTTTATAACAAGCAGACATACAAAAAAGGGATATTCCATTGGAATGTCCCTTAAATTTTAGCGGTTTATGAGTGATTTTTGCTTTTTAAATATTCAGTTAGTTTATATACCATTTCCATATCTTTTTCAGTTAATCCACTTGCATCTATTGTAGATGTTTTTTCTACCCCAAGCAGATAATCAGTTGAAACAGAAAAGATATTGGAAAGCTCGACAATATATTGTGTTGACGGAACGGAAATTCCTAATTCCCAAGCATTGACACTAGAGCGAGTTATTCCTAATTTTTTTGCTAATTCTGTTTGTGTATATTCTTTTTGTTCTCTAAGGAATTTTATTCTATCTGCAACCATATATATCACCTCTGCTAATATAGTATGTTACAGAAATCTGTTTAAGGGAAATATATTGCCTGATACATTCTTTGAAAGAATTTCACTGATTTATCTGTATCAGATGGAAAAGAAGTATAAAGGCAAGCTGAAATGGAAAATGATACATAGAATATTAGAGAAGATGATTTAAGGGTGGTCAGCACTGGTGGAAATTTTTCTGCTGGTGTTGATTGAAAAATTATTAGATATTCTTGACACAAACGTTATTGCGGAGATGGTAGATTTCTTCATGATTTTCTGATATACTTTATTTAAGAAAACATAAATGGTTGGATTGATTAGAAGAATACAAAATCGTTATGTATATGATGGAGGAGTTTGATGAAAGTAACATTTGTAAATCCTGGTGTTGACTATAGGATTCAGCGAATCATGGACAGTGCAATTTGAGTATAAATCCTGTTGAACCTCGCTTTTTGAAAGAGCACCGCTATGACACATTCTACTTAAACAGCGAAAGAGGTGCAATCGGTGGTGGAATACACGAGATTATTCGTTTTGTATGGTTTCACGTATGGAATAGCTATGCTTATTGTAAAGAGCACGAAGCAGCTATCAGAGAGCATATCCAAAGGTCGGAGAGGTGACAGTTATGTTACACACCGCAAATTACAGATATTATTGAGGCGCAAAGGCAGGAATTGTCCGAATGCGTCTCTTTTATTGAAGAACCAGTAAAGTTTCGTATGGGGAATTGGAGAAAGCATATGAACGAAAGAGAAAGCATGGATAAGAGAGCAAAGAGAAAGAAAAACGAAAGTAATAATAAAATAGTGAATAGAAATGAGACTTGGGAGATAATGGTTGTAATCTTGGGTCTGGCATGGCCTACAATGCTTGAACAGTTGATGCAGACCACAGTGCAGTATATCGATACTGCTATGGTGGGGGCGCTTGGAACGCAGGCAACCGCAGCGGTGGGAGCTACCAGTACCATTAACTGGTTGATCAGTGGAAGCATTTCTGCGTTGAGCATTGGTTTTTTATCTTATATTGCCAGGGCCTGCGGAGCCGGAGAAAAAGAAAAGGCTAAGAAAGTGGCAGCTCAGGCGGTGCTGACGGTATTGGCAGTGGGTACTTTTTTCACGGTATTGACCCTTTCCTTGAGCGATATGGTTCCTATATGGATGCAGGTAAAGAAAGAGATACGACCATTAGCATCGGACTACTTTTTTATTTTGTATCTGCCAATGTTACCTCGTACTGCCAGTATCATTTTTGGTACTGTGCTGCGTGCAGCGGGAGATACTAAGACACCGATGAAGGTTGGTGCATTTGTGAATATCATGAATGTTGTGTTGAACTTTTTGCTGATTTATCCTACACGTACAGTAATTATTGAGCCATTTGGTTTGGAATGCAGGATGTACGGTGCAGGTTGGGGTGTATTAGGTGCTGCAGCCGCCAGTGCAGTGGCATTTGCGGTAGGCGGCATTCTGATTACCATGGTATTGTGGCATCATCCAATGGTCAGTCCACGTGGTGAAAAGCTGCGCCCGGATATGCATATCCTTCTTCCTTGTATGAAGGTTGCTTTACCTAACATGCTGCAGCGTTTTGGTACATCCCTTGGATACGTGGTCTTTGCTGCCATGATTAATTCCTTGGGAGAGGTAGCGGCTGCGGCTCATACCATTGCCAACACAGTGGAGTCTCTGTTCTATATTCCGGGCTATGGAATGCAGACTGCTGCAGCGACTCTTACGGGGAATGCTTATGGTGCCAACGATGGGAAACGCATGAAAAATCTCGCTAAGATGTTTATCCCAATCGAGGTTATTCTGATGATTTTTTCCGGCACAGCTTTGTTCGCAGCGGCACCACCTTTGGTAAGTCTTTTCTCGGAAAGCGCAGATGTAATCAGCCTAGGCTCTATAGTTCTTCGCATGGTGGCAGTATCAGAACCTTTCTATGGTTTTTCTATTATCATCGAAGGAATGATGATGGGAGTAGGAAAGACCAGGCAGCCTTTTGTATATAACATTATTGGCATGTGGTTAATCCGAATTACAGGAACTTTCATTTGTACGCAGCTGCTTGGTATGGGTTTGGTTTCTGCATGGGCATGTATGATTGCACATAATATGCTGTTGTTTGTACTGTTCTTAATTGTGTATGTCAGGGGAACGTGGAATCCGATAAAAGTGGAGTAAAGAATATGTTTGCCTGCCGCAATGCTGTAGCAGTGCTGAAAAAGTCGGTGGGATATCTTATCCCACCAACCATTTATATTTGGCCACACTATACAAAGGAACAAAGGGAAGCAGAATCGGAGTTGTCTGTACATAGTGCTGATATTCCGGGTAGCTTCCATAATTTTTATTCTGGCGAAGTTCAAGTCTTCTGGCACCGCCAAACATTATATAGATAATACATACCCATCCGCTGATGGCAGCAATCCATTGTAAAGGATTTTCTAAGGCAGTGATGCCGGATAATAATACACCGGTCCAGGTAAGGATTTCACCAAGATAGTTAGGGCATCGTACTATTTTAAAAAGACCGATATCACAGAAGCGGTCAGGATGCGCTTTTTTGTACTTATTTTTTGTAAGGTCAGAGGCAGATTCCAATAAAATGCCCAGTGCCATGATTATGGTACCTGCAATGGAGAGAGCATCGGTACCGGCATTGTTATAAAGACGGAAAAATACCGGAGAAGCTTCAAGACAGTACAAAAGGGCACAGGAAAGCCAGATAACAATTTTCAGGATAAAGTTCATGTCAGAACCATCTTTAATATCATTTTTCATAGTTTTCTGGTAAGACGTACTTTTGCGCTCCCGAATCAGAAGATAACCGCCCAGTCTGCATCCATACAGAATAAGAAGCAGGGAAAGAATGACGGTAACAGGAGTTAAATTACTTTTAAAAAGTAATAGTAATAAAGCACCGATTCCGGCTATGGAGAACCCATATCCCAACGAGATGAACCACACAAATTTTTTGAAGCCAATGGCACTTATGAGCACGGCAGCAAGAAATAGAATTAAAAATTGCATAAAATACCTTCTTTCTTTGTTTAAAATTATTATATAGTATACATGTTAGAGAGTTATGTTTCAAGGCAGACAAAAAAGATTCTGTTTTAAAATATTTATAGCGTCAATTTATTGACGCTATAAGAAAAATAAGTTATTCTTGAAATAGTACATTTCTAATTTGGGTGAGGATAATATGGAAAATATAGTAGAATTTAGAGAATGGCTGGATGAAAAAACTAATTATAAAAAAGCTACCAAAAGTGATATCGTGTCCAGATTAAAAAGAGCAGATAAAATACACCCGATGGTAGTTGAAGATGTTTATTTATTTTATTTATCAAACGAAAAGGAATTTCAAGATATGACGGCATCTGTGAAATCACAAATAAGAAAGGCGATTAAGTTATATTTAGAATTTAGGAAGGAATTGGGAGAGTAACGTAAGTATGAAAAAGAAAATAAAGGCTCTTTCATTGTTTGCAAATGTAGGGATTGCAGAAGTTTATCTTGAAGAGATTGGCATTGATGTGGTAGTTGCCAATGAAATCGATCCTAAAAGAACGGCTTTTTATAGTCATATTTATCCGAAAACAAATATGATTCTTGGAGATATTACGGATGTTGAAATTGAAAACAAGGTGGTGGAAGCTTCTATTAATAACAAGGTAGAGTTGATTCTTGCAACTCCGCCGTGTCAGGGAATGAGCACCGCTGGTAAAATGGATAAGTGGGATGTTAGAAATACATTAATTTGTCATGCAGTAGAAATAATCAAAAAAATTAAACCAAAGTATGTTTTTTTAGAAAATGTTCCCCAGCAATTAACTACAAAAATAAAATATAAAGGTGAAATTATCCGTATTCCTGACTATGTAAAAAGAGAACTGGAAGAACAGTATGTATTTAATGATGATTTTGTCGTTGAGGCAGCGGATTATGGAGTACCTCAATATAGAGAACGGGCAATTATGCTGTTGGTTCGTAAAGATTTGAATTGGAAGTGGAATTTTCCACCCAAAACAGGAATGGTTACATTAGAAGAAGCAATAGGAAAACTGCCATCAGTTGATCCGGAAATTTATGACGTTTCATATGAAGATATGATAAATTTATTGCCGCAATATGAAAAAAAGAAAAAAGAGGCAATGAAAATTTCTAAATGGCATTATCCGCCTAAGCATGTGTACAGACAGGTAGTAAGTATGATGCATACTCCCACCGGTGCAACAGCATTTGATAATATGGAACAATTTCAGCCACGAAAGAAAAATGGGGAATTGGTATCAGGATTTAGAAATACATACAAAAGACAGAATTGGGATAAACCGGGTACAACAGTTACGATGTATAGTCGAGAAATAAGTTCTCAAGGAAATGTACATCCCGGACGGCTGATTGGAAAAGATGAATCCGGATATGATATTTATTCCGATGCCAGAGTAATGACAATATATGAGTTGATGATAATGACCTCCTTACCTAAGGATTGGAATATTCCGGAAGGGGTATCAGATCATTTTATCAGATGTGTAATAGGAGAAGGAATCCCTCCTTTATTAGTAAAAAAAATAATGAAAGAATTGGTGGAATTGGAAGATGAGTAAGCTGACTGGATTATCCCTTTTTTCCAATGTAGGGGTGGCAGAGGCCTATTTTAAGGAGATTGGTGTAAATATTGTTCTGGCAAATGAACTGGTAGAAGAACGTGCCAGATTTTATTCAGATGTATATAAAGATACCGAAATGATATGTGGAGATATAACGGATGAGAATATACAAAGAATAATGATTGAAAAGGCAAAGAAAATGGGGGTTGATTTTATTATCGCCACACCCCCATGTCAGGGAATGAGTAAATTGGGTTCCATGGATCCCAATGATGTAAGAAATAGGCTTATATATTATGCAGTAGAGATTATTCGGGAAGTAAATCCAAAGTACGTTTTGTTAGAAAATGTACCACAGATTTTAAACACAAAAGTAGTTGTGAATCAAAAAACAATGCTTATTCCAGACTACTTGCAAGAAGAACTTGGCAAAGATTACAATATTAATGAAGACCCGAGAGTAAAAGCAATGGATTATGGTGTGCCTCAAATGAGACCACGATGTATATATTTATTAACAAGAAAAGATACAGGAATAATATGGAATTTTCCAAAACCGGAGGGAAGAATTGTAACTTTAAAAGAGGCATTAAAAAATATTCCATCGTTAGATCCACTTTTGCGAGAAGGCTATGAAGAAACACTTAAGATGTTTCCGGAATATGAAAATAAAAAAAGAAGAGGATTGGAAGTATCAAAGTGGCATTATCCGCCAACACATAATAAAAGACACGTTGAATGGATGATGCATACACCTTCAGGATGTTCTTCCATATACAATGAAGTATATTATCCTAAAAAGCCGGATGGAACGAGAATATCTGCCCATGAAAATCAATATAGAAGACACGATTGGAATAAGCCATGCAGGACAATTACACAAAATAATGGTGTGATTAGTTCGTTGTGTTGTGTACATCCGGGATATCGGTATATATCCGATAATGGAGAAGAATTGTATTCTGATGCCAGAGTATTTTCAATATATGAACTATTGATCGTATCATCATTACCTGTAGATTGGAAGATTCCAAATTGGGCAAAAGAAAGTTTGATAAGGCATGTAATTGGAGAAGGGATTCCTCCGTTGCTGGTTAAAAGAATCATGGAGGAGTTAATTAAGCAGATTTAGAAGGGAGAAGCTTATGGGGAAAATGGTCATTCCAAAAAATACAGCAACAATGGAAGAGGTAATGGGAGCTATTCAGATATATTATGATGCGGGTGATTGGCTGGCTAATGCAGATTATATAAAAATATACAAAAATAAAATAGGGATTATAGGAGATGATAATGATTCTTCAGCATATACCAAAAAGACAGAAATAGGTTGTTATTATGGATTTTTAGAATGGCAGGATATTAAGAAAAAGACATCTCCCAGAAGAATAACACCAAGAGGGCGTGAATTTTTAGAGCATTATAATGCTAAGGATTGGGATGCCATTTATGAAGATATAATGAAAGCATTGGAAGAAGTAACCTTTGGCAGAAATAATTATGCCTGTATGACATGTGATTCGGATATTGAACCACCTGCATTGTTTCTCAGAGCCATGATGGATTTGGATTATTTGACCAATACAGAATTTGCTTTTTTGATTTCCAGAATGGAATATGAAGGGAAGAATTATACTGATACAGTTAAAGAAATTAAGCAGATACGGGCAGAGGGTAAAAAAATCATATCACCTAAGGACGATGAAAATGCCGTTTATGATGCGAAAATGATTGTATTAGACAGGTCTGTAAAAAAGTTCACGGATCCGAAACCTATATTAATTCTGGAAAGATGGGGTGTGCTAAGTTCACAACAGATAAATGGAACAAAAGGAACCAGCATTTGCAGTACATATCTAAAAAAGTACAAGGATAGATTACGAAATCTTAAAATATATAATATTGATAAAAATATTATCGGCACAGAAAAAATAGAACATAATTTTGATTTTGTAAATGAGAATGAAACAGAAAAATCATTTAGGGTATGGATGTCTTTACAAACAAGTGCTGCGGGAGGAAAATGTACAGCGTGTATGATAAGCAGTACTTGTACGGCGCTGAAGAAAGTTTGTACAGAGATGGATATTATTGAATATCCGGATGTGGACAATATATTCAGAATCATTAATATGGAATTGTTTTGCGAAATTAAGAATTTAATAAAAACACATTACGATTATAATGAGATTAATATATTACACAGCAGATATTTAGGACCGGCTTTAAATTGGTATGAGAAATTTTTGAACGAACTATATGCGGATAGGGATGAGAAGACTCAGTCATTTGATGAATATACTAAGGAAGATTTTCTGCAGGATGTCTTTATGGATGAGGAGGAATATAATAAATTGTTGACTCTTCTTCTTTATAAGAAGAATATTCTTCTTCAAGGGGCTCCGGGGGTGGGAAAAACCTACCTGGCAAAAAGATTTGCTTACTCCTTAATTGGCAAAAAGGATGATAGATATGTCGAAATGGTGCAATTTCATCAAAGTTATGGATATGAAGATTTTATTATGGGATATAAACCTGTAAATGAAGGCTTTGAATTGAAAGCAGGTGTATTTTATAATTTTTGTAAAAAAGCAGAAAAAGACAGAAATCCACAAAGCAAGTATTTTTTATCATTGATGAAATAAATAGAGGAAATTTAAGTAAGATATTTGGTGAGTTGATGGTATTGCTGGAGGCCGATAAACGTAATGATAAAATTAAGCTGGCATATAAGGATGAGTTATTTGCAGTACCGGATAATGTGTATATTATTGGTATGATGAATACAGCGGATAGAAGTTTGGCTTTGATGGATTATGCTCTTCGGCGAAGATTCGGCTTTTACGAGATAGAACCGGCATTTGGGAAATCTCAGTTTAAAAATTATATTTTACAATATCTGAAAGTTGACGGAGTTGCAGACAGAGTCATAGACAAATTAATTGAACTGAATAATAAGATTGCGGATGAAAACACCTCGGGTTTGGGAAAAGGTTTCTGCATAGGACACAGCTATTTTTGCTCTCCACCTGTAAATGGTCAAACAGAGGAAGAGTGGTATGAAACAATCATAGATTTTGAAATTGCCCCATTACTTAATGAATATTGGTGGGATGATAAGGGAAAAGCAGAGGATTGTATAAAGGAGTTGAAGAAAAAATAATATGGGTAAAAAAGAAAGTATTATTCCAATTAAAAATCTTTTTTACATGCTTTGTTATGCCTGGAATATTTTGAATATAAAGGATGAGGTTCAAGTTGACGGTGATGATTATGAAGATGCATATGATTTGTTGGCAAGGGTATTTTCCTTTGGGATTGGTAAATTAATACGTCTGGGTTTTCATAGGTCTTACATAGAAGAGACTGAGGAATTATCTATGTTAAGAGGTAAAATCTCTATTGGAGATAGTATAAATTCCATGTCAATGCAAAGAAAACGATTAGTATGTACCTATGATGAATATTCATCCAATGATATGTTTAATCAGATATTAAATTATACAATGGATTCATTATTAAGAAATTCAGAAGTAAGCAGGGAAACGAAAGCAAAAATAAAAAAGCAGAAAGTATTTTTTTGTGGAATAGAGACCAAACCGCCTACAAAAGAAAACCGACAAAAGCTTTCCTTTAACAGAAATAATGTTATTTACAAATTACTGATACATATTTCTATTATGATATATGAAGGAACTGCTGTAAACGAAGAAGAAGGAACCCTTGTATTTAAAGATTTTTGGCGTGAAGAACAAATGCACAGGATTTTTGAATTATTTATTCTGAATTTTTATGCTTTGCATTTGGACAGGCACTGTTATCGGGTACATGCTCCTAAAATCACTTGGAAGATAGAAGAAACAGCGGCAGATATTTGGGGAGATATATTTGATGTGGATGAAAATCCTGGAGACAGAAGAACGGATATTGTGATAGAAAATAAAAAGCGGAAAATCCAAATGATATTTGATGCAAAGTATTATAAAAAAACTTTGGTAACATCCTATATGGGGCAAAAAGAGGAAAGAGTAAGGAGCGGTCATTTGAATCAAATCAGAGGGTATCTGCTGGATAGCGAATATCAGGGAAAAAAGGTAGGTGCATTGCTGTATCCTACGGTTAATCATGACTTAAGCAAGGGAAAAGTCTTTCCTATACAAGATACTCCTATTCTGATAAAGACAATTAATCTTCAAGCTGAATGGAGAGAAATTGAAGAAGATATGTTAAATTTTGTTAATAAAATTGAAATGGCTGCGGATAGAATCGGTTCATGATACTGCAATGATGAATAAAGAAACAAAATAAAAAGTGAGTGGAATACCCAAACCCCACTCACTTTTGTTATCTGTTCACATAATACAAAATGCTTATTTTGCCTGTTCCAGTGCCAATGTTACGGTAGTAATGTCACAAACTTCGGATGGTCCGTAATACTGAATAGCACCCGGGAATTTGAAGCAGGTTTCTACTGCCCACTGTTCACGATGAGCCTCAAAGTATTTGAATGGAGCACCGTTTAATTCTACCAAAGCTTTTCGAATAACCGGTTTGTCTTCTCCATGTCTTCTTTCGATGTTCATCATTTTGGTAATTGGCATACCGCCTGCAACCCATTCGTTTGCCGGAGCAGAAAGGTTGGAAACTTTGGATAAGTATCCTGTGTAACCATACTGAATCAGCATAAATGCGTTATATCCTAAAGAATAGCAGTAGTCAGAGTCAAAGTTAGAAGGGAAAGCACATCTTCCTTCATATCCCAAGAAATGATGAAGAGCACTGAATTTACCTTTATATGTGCCTGCTGCTTTTCTTGCTGCTAATTTATCTGCTACTAAAGCAGAGAATAATTTTTCAGATTCAATCAGGGAAACCTGTACGTTTCCATGAGGATCTCTTTCTAAGAATAACTGCTGCTGGATAGTCTGAGGTAAGATAGCAAATACTTCCATGGATTCTTTGGATAATCCTTTTTCGATAAAAGCATATTTTTCAGCCCAGCCAGGGAGAGCATTAAAGGCATCAGCCTTGCTTCCTGCAAGAAGTTCGTTGATTTCATGAATCAATACAGAGAATTCAGGAACAAATTCAACCACACCTTCCGGAATAATGGCAACCCCAAAGTTCATGCCGTTATTTGCACGTTTTTCAACAGAATCAGCAATGTAATCAGCAATGGCAGAAAGAGACATTTTCTTTTCTGCAACTTCTTCGGAAATCAGACAGATGTTTGGCTGTGTTTCCAAAGCACACTCTAAAGCAACGTGGGAAGCACTACGTCCCATAACTTTTACAAAATGCCAGTATTTTTTAGCGGAATTAGCATCTCTTTCGATGTTACCGATAATTTCACTGTAAGTCTTGGTAGCGGTATCAAAACCGAAAGAGCATTCGATGTCTTCGTTCTTTAAGTCACCATCGATTGTCTTAGGACAGCCGATTACCTGAACCCCGGTGTTATTGGCTGCAAAGTACTCTGCAAGAACAGCAGCATTTGTGTTAGAGTCATCACCACCGATGATTACGATAGCTGTGATTCCGTGTTTTTTACAAACTTCGGCAGCAATGGCAAACTGTTCGTTGGTTTCTAATTTGGTTCTTCCGGAACCGATAATATCAAATCCGCCGGTATTTCTGAACTGGTCAATATACTCGTCAGTCATCACGATGAAATCATCTTCGATTAAACCGCTTGGGCCGCCCTTAAAACCATACAGTTCGTTTTCTTTGTTGGTAGCTTTTAAAGCATCATATAATCCGCAAACAACGTTGTGTCCTCCGGGAGCCTGTCCACCGGAAAGAATAACACCAACAATCTGTTTTTTAGCTTCAGAAGTATTCTGACCTTTTTCAAAAGTAATTTCCTTTTTACCGTAGGTATTTGGGAAAAGAGCTTTGATTTTATCCTGATCAGCCACACTGGCAGTTTCAGCTCCTTCTTTTACACAAATATCAGCAATCCCGTTTCTGAGCATGCCGGGAAGCTTCGGAGCATATTCATATCTTGCTTTTTGTAATGGTGAAATATTCATTTCTTTATCTCCTTTTCTTTTAATTTAATAGGCAGTTGAGGTTTTCACAATTACCTATTGTTTAAATCAAATTTAACCATCCACTATTTTAGTATATTTTTTGCGGAATGTAAACACGGCAGCTTTAGAAAAATCATGAAATTACGACCAACAGAACTGTTGCATGAAATTAGGAAAAGAAAAGAGCGGAATTTGGGTTTGCTTTCAGAGAAAGTATCTTATACAATGGATGCAATGAGTGAACAGTGTTTTCATTTTGGATAAAGAGTTTCATGTAGTGTTCTCCAGTGAAGAATATGTGTCAGAAGAGTTGGAGCTTGCTTATTTTGATAAACTTCGTCTGGATATGGATTCTTTGGGATTGGATATGGATTCTTTGGGATGTTCTTGAATTTGTCTGCACTTGATAGTATAATATTTGACGTTAAGTTTTTAATAAAACAAAAATGTTTTTAGGAGGAAACGATTGATTATGGTTTGTTGGAAAAATTTAGATACGTTAGCTTCTTACCATGAACTGGAGAAGGAAAATCCTGTAAATTTACCTAAGGTTTTATCCGGGGAAGAGGGAGCAGAACGTGTACGAAAATACAGTGTGCCTATGGCAGAAGGAATGGCATTTAACTATGCTTCAAGACCGATGAATGATGAGATTTTAAAGGTTCTTGAAAAATTAGCAAAAGAAGCACAGCTGACAGAAAAGTTTGCTGCACTTTACAATGGAGAGGTTATCAATACCGGAGAAAAACGTCTTGTCCTTCATCATATGACCCGGGGACAGCTGGGAGAGAAGGTAGTGGCAGATGGTGCTGATAAACGTGAGTTTTATGAACAGGAGCAAAAGAAAATTGAAACCTTTGCAAATAAGGTTCATAAGGGAGAAATTACCAATGCGGCGGGAGAAAAATTTACAACCGTAGTTCAGATTGGAATTGGGGGAAGCGATTTAGGTCCCAGAGCAATCTATCTGGCACTGGAAAACTGGGCAAAAGTAAATAACACCCTGAAAATGGAAGCAAAATTCATCAGCAATGTTGACCCGGATGATGCAGCAGGAGTATTAGCCAATATTGATGTAGCACACTCTTTGTTTATCCTTGTTTCAAAATCCGGTACAACTTTAGAGACGTTAACCAACGAATCTTTTGTAAAAGATGCCTTAATAAAAGCAGGTTTAACACCTTCCAGACATATGGTGGCAGTAACCAGTGAAACTTCTCCTTTGGCAAAGAGTGCGGATTATTTAGATGCATTCTTTATGGATGATTATATCGGAGGACGTTTCTCTTCCACATCTGCCGTGGGAGGAGCGGTACTTTCTCTGGCTTTTGGACCGGAAGTTTTTGCAAGATTTTTAAAAGGTGCCCACGAGGCGGACAAAACAGCAAAGAAGGAAGAACTTCTTGAAAATCCAGCCATGCTGGATGCCTTGATTGGTGTTTATGAAAGAAATGTGTTAGGCTATGGAACCACAGCAGTACTTCCTTATTCTCAAGCATTAAGCCGTTTTCCGGCACACCTGCAGCAGTTAGATATGGAATCCAATGGAAAAAGTGTGAACCGTTTCGGAGAACCTGTAAACTATGTAACCGGTCCTGTGATTTTCGGAGAACCGGGAACCAACGGTCAGCATTCCTTCTATCAGTTATTGCATCAGGGAACGGATATCATACCGTTACAGTTTGTAGGCTTTAAAAACAGTCAGATGGGAACGGATGTGGTAATTGAAGGAAGTACCAGTCAGCAGAAACTTTGTGCCAATGTGGCGGCACAGATTGTAGCATTTGGCTGTGGAAAAGAAGATGATGACCGTAATAAATATTTTGAAGGAGGACGTCCTTCCAGCATTATAATTGGAGAACAGTTAAATCCGGAAACTATGGGAGTCCTTTTATCTCATTTTGAAAATAAGGTCATGTTCCAGGGATTTGTATGGAATGTGAACAGCTTTGACCAGGAAGGGGTACAGCTTGGTAAAGTCTTGGCGAAAAAAGTTCTCGCCCATGACACACAGGGAGCCTTAAAAGTATACAGTGAATTATTAAATATTTAAAAAAATGAGGTTGTCACAATTCTTGATGGCAGCCTCATTTTGATAAAAAAAGGAAATAAGATACTATGACAAAATTTTTGCAGGAGATAACAGATTTTATATTCTTGGAAGATACACCCAAAGAAGCGGACGTTATTTTTCTTCCCGGTTCTAACGAGGGAAGTCTGGCGGTTACGGCAGCCAGGCTTTATGGGAAAGGATACGCACCTGTGATTGTTCCATCCGGAAAATATGCCAAGTGGGCGGGGCGCTGCGGTGTGGAAGGATACGAGACCGAGTGTGATTATTTTACCCGGATATTAGAGGAAGAAGGGGTTCCAAAAACGGCAATACTGAAAGAGAGGGAAGCAACTTATACCTATGAGAATGCCATAAATACCAGAAAAATATTGGATGAAAATAAGAAGGACATAAAACGGGCTCTTCTTTGCTGTCAGGCATTTCACGCAAGAAGATGTAAATTATATTATCAGATATTGTTTCCTGAAACCGAGATTTTGGTTTGTCCTACGGTAACAAAAGATATCAGCAGAGAAAACTGGTTTTTAACGAAAGAAAAGATTGAGAAGGTTCTTGGTGAGGTGGAACGAATTGGAAATCAGTTTCAGCAGGTTGTGGAAGAATATGGAGCCCTTGAAAAATAAGAAATAGGTAATGTTTCTTGGAAGAATGCAGGAAGAGGTATCAGGTGTGAATAAAGAAGTACAAAAGGAGAGAAACAACCGGATGCGTCTGTCCTTTGGAAAGGCAGATGCCTTTGTCATGTTTCTCATAATCCTGCTGGCTTTTTTGGTAGGAAATGTTTTCTTTTGGAATACCAAAAGTGTAAAAGAGCAGGTGGCAGTTATTTACAAAGATGGGGAAAAAATGCAGGAAGTTTCTTTGGAAAATGAGGAAGAAGTTTGGATAACCGGAGAATATACCAATTGTATAAAGGTAAAAGACCACCGGGTGGCAATTGCAGAATCGGACTGCCCGGGGATGGATTGCGTGCATAGTGGATGGATTTGGGAACCGGGAAAAAGTGTCATCTGCCTGCCTAACCGGGTAGAGGTCAGAATCGAAGGAAAAGGGGAAGTGGATTTTATTGTTAGATAAAAGCGGGGGAAGGATATGGAAAGAGGGAAAACAAAGCGACTGACGTTGTGTGGGGTGATGATATCAGTGGCAATGGTATTATCTTATATGGAACGATTCATTCCGCTGCAGTTATGGATTCCTTTGCCGGGAATCCGTCTTGGACTGGCAAATATCGTAAGTATGATGGCATTATATTTTTGGGGAAGCAAAGCTGCTTTTACGATACTGATTGCCCGGTGTTTTCTGGGAGCTGTTTTTAGTGGAAATATTACCGGACTTTTGTTTTCCGTGACAGGCGGGATTTTTGCCATGATATGTATGAGTGCGGCAAGGAAAAGTAAAAGTCTTTCCGTTTATGGGGTAAGTATTTTGGGAGCCGCAGCCCATAATATTGGTCAGGTGATGGCAGCTGTGGCTTTAATGCAGTCTGTTTATGTTGTAGGATATCTGCCTTATCTGTTACTGGTATCTTTATTTACAGGAATGTTTATAGGAGCGGTATGTGCAAGGGTGTTTTCTGTTTTTTTAAAGAATGGACAGGTACCGGAAGTAGAAAATAGAGAATTTTAAGAGGAAAAGATTGTGATTAAAAAAGGGATTTCTATAATAATGCTGTTGGTATTTGGGGCAGAAATTCTGACCGGCTGCGGCTTCAATAGTAAAGTGGCACAGCCACAGCAGTATCAGGCTGTTTATTATGATGTATTTGATACCGTAACCACCATTCTGGGGTATGCCAAAACAGAAGAAGAATTTTTACAGAATGCACAGAATTTATATGGACAGCTGAAACAATATCATGAATGGTTCGATATTTATCATGAATATGAAGAAAATAATCTGAAAACCATTAATGACAATGCCGGAATCCGTCCGGTAAAGGTAAATGAGGAAATCATTTCTATGCTTTTAGATTGCAAAAACATGGAAAGATTAACAAAAGGAACCGTAAATGCCGCCATGGGAAGTGTATTATCCTTGTGGCATGAAGCCAGAAATAAGGCGGACTTGCAGGAAGCTCTTTCGAAGGAGGAAATTCTGCCCACAAAAGCGAAACTGGAGGAAGCGGGAAAACATTGCAGTTTTGATAAGGTGAACATTGAGAAAGAGAATGCCATTGTGTATCTGGAAGATGCCGACCAGAGTCTGGACGTGGGAGCCATTGCCAAAGGCTGGGCGGTACAGAAAGTCAGTGAAACGGCACCGCAAGGGTATCTTATCAGTGTGGGAGGAAATGTATGTGTTACCGGTCCGAAACCGGATGGCAGTCCATGGAAAATCGGGATTCAGAATCCGGCAGACAGCAGTTCTTACGTGGATACGTTAGAAATCCTGCAGGGAAGTGTAGTGACCAGTGGAGATTATCAAAGATATATGGAAGTCAATGGCAGAAGATATCATCATCTGATTGACCCTAAGACAGGCTATCCTGCAGACAAATGGAAATCTGTAACCGTGGTGTGTAAGGATTCCGGTCTGGCAGATGCCTTATCCACGGCTCTGTTTCTTGTGACAAAAGAAGAAGGGGAAACGTTGCTGAAAGAGCAGAAGGCATTGGCAATATGGATAGAGGAAGGGGAAAATGTGACCTACAGCGAAGGATTTCAAAGCCATTTGTCTGAGTGGTTTCAGTAAAGAAGGAAGAAAGGCAGGAAACGTATAAGAAAAATTCATCGTTAAATTGTGTGTCAATAAAGCAGAAGTGCTTGAAGTTGTCGAAAAAAGGTGCTAGGATGGAAATTAGAAGCTAAAAAAGGAAAAAGAGGGGTAGTCTATATGGCAAAAGAGGAAAAAACGAAAAAAATAAACAAAAAAGGGATTATGTACCAGATTCAAAGCAAGATTGGAATCAGTGTAGTAGGGGTTATGGCATTGGTAACACTTCTGGTAATTATAGTTGTGTATAGTTTGCTTACAAAGGCAAATAATACAGAGCTGCAGCAAGATTCAGAGGCAGCGGCTTTACAGGTGGAGAAGTATTTTGCGCCTTTTGAAAGAACCGTGGAACAGCAGGCACTTAGTAAAAATGTAAAGAAACTTTTGAAGGAGACTGGAAAAGGACAGAAGCTGAATACCAATGTCTTGTATGCGAATGTATTGAGTGATATGGCTGAGTTAGTAAGTTTGGACAGCGCAAACGTTCAGGCAGTGTGGGTAGCAGATATAGATGCAAATGCAGTCATCATTTCTGATGGTTATGTTTCCGGTTCTGATTTTGAAATTACCAGCAGAGAGTGGTTCAAATGTACGGAAGTGGGAAAAACCACGTTAACAGAACCTTATGTGGATGTAAGTACGGGAAATACAGTTTTGAGTATAGCAACTCCTGTTTATGATGAGAAGGGTACGGCTATGGGAATTTCCGGAATGGATATTTCTGTGGATGCCGTTATCAATATGATGGGAAATTATACTATCGGGGAAGAAGGATATGTAATGCTGGTAAACAGCAATGGAAGCTTTATCTATCATCCGGATGCAGAGTTGATTGACACTTTGATTCAGGACATGGATATTACGGACAATGTGTATGCAGCAATTGAAAAGCAAAGTGCATCGCAATTGAGATATACGGCAAATGGTGAAAAGAAATATGGCTATATTACACCGGTTGGAGAGACCGGTTTTATGGCAATCAGCTGTATTCCGTCCGGTCAGTATTATTCTTCTTTGGTAACTTCCATTGCAATGCTTGTAGTTGTGTTTGCAGTAGGTTTGGTGTTTATTATTCTCAGTATGGGAAAAACTGCAGGCAAGATTGTAAAACCTTTATTGGAATTAAATGAAAATGCCATGCAGCTGGCAGCCGGAAACTTAAATGTTACCATCAACGCCCAGACAGAAGATGAAGTTGGAGATTTGGGACGTTCTATTGAGAAAACCGTAGCACGTTTAAAAGAATACATAAATTATATTGATGAAATATCAGAAGTTTTAGCGGATATGGCAGATGGAAAACTGGCAATTCAATTAAAATATGATTATGCCGGAGAATTTGCCAAGGTAAAAGATGCCCTGAATCATATTTCAGATGCTATGAATTCTGTAATGACAAATATCGCACAGAGTGCAAATCAGGTATCCGTTGGTTCTGATGATTTGGCAAGAGCCGCTCAGGGAATGGCAGAAGGTTCTGAGGCTCAGGCGGCAGCCGTAGAAGAGTTATTGGCAACGGCGACTACGGTAGCAGAGCAGGTAGAAGAAAATCGGGATGATTCTTTAAAATCTGCAGATCATACCAAAGAAGTGGCAGAGATGATGGAAGACAGCAAACGACAGATGGCAATGATGCGGGAGGCTATGGATAAGATTCAGGAATCCTCTCAGAAGGTAGTAGGAGTAATCAAGACCATAGAAGATATCGCAGAACAGACCAATCTGTTGTCCTTAAATGCCTCCATTGAAGCAGCCCGTGCAGGAGAAGCAGGAAAGGGATTTGCAGTAGTTGCAGGAGAAATCGGTTCTTTGGCAAATGAAAGTGCAAAAGCAGTAAACAATACCCGTGATTTGATTGGAATTTCCTTGGATGAAATAGAGAAAGGAAACCGAATCGTGAATGAAGTAGTAGAATCACTTGATAAAGCGGTAGAAAAAGCAGCAGTTGCCAATGAAATGATTCAAAGAAGTGCCCAGACAGCAGAAATTCAGATGCAGAGTGTAAATCAGATTCGGGACGGTGTAGGAGAAATGTCCCAGAGTATTCAGGATAATTCTGCCATGGCAGAGGAAACTTCTGCTACCAGTGAAGAATTGGCAGCACAGGCAGTTACCTTAAATGAACTGGTACAGAAATTTGAACTAAAATAAGTGAAAATAGTTAGGAGCTGTCGCAAATGCGACAGCTTCGTTTTTATAAAGTCTTGAAAAGGAAAAATAAAAGTGTTACACTTTAGTAAGATGTAGAATTAAAAAGAAAGGGTTTGGGGGATAGGTATATGGCAAAAGAGAAAAATACAAAAATACAGCCTAAAAATAAGAAGGGAATCCGGTACCAGATTCAAAGCAAAATCGGAATCAGTGTCTGTGCCGTAATGGCACTGGTAATAATTCTGGTTGTGGTGGTAGTTTACAGTCTGCTTACAAAAGCCAATGACACAGAGTTACAACAGGATTCTGAGGCGGCAGCTTTGGAAGTAGAGATGTATTTCGCACCCTTCGAGAGAATGGTAGAGCAGCAGGCGATTAATACGGACGTAAAATCCATTATTAACAGTACCAAAGCCGGACAGGATATTACGGCAAACATTAAATATCTGACCGTTTTAAATAATATGATTAGTACTCAGGAACTGGATGAAGAGAATATTCTGGCAACCTGGATTGGGGATATTGATGCCAATGTATTAACACAGTCGGATAAATTTACCTCCGGTGCAGATTTTGATATTACCACTCGTGCGTGGTATGCCTGTACCAAAACCGGAAAGACCATGTTAACAGAGCCCTATATAGATGCCAGTACAGGACAGAAAATCTTAAGTGCCGCCACCCCGGTTCTGGATGCCATGGGAAATGCCGTAGGGGTTTCCGGAATGGACATTTCCATAGAGGATATTATGGCACTAATGAAAAATTATACCATTGGGGAAGAAGGCTATGTTATGCTGGTATCCCAGAGCGGAACTTTTATTTATCATCCCAATGCAGAGCTGATTGATACCTTGATTCAGGACATGGATATTACGGATAATGTAATTAAAGCGGTAGAAAGCCAGAAAGCCCAGATGTTAAAATATACTGCAAATGGTGAGAAAAAGTATGGATATATTACTCCTGTAGGGGAAACCGGATTTATGGCAATCAGCTGTATTCCTTCCGGGCAGTATTATTCTTCTTTGATAACCTCCATTTCCATGTTGGTAGTGGTGTTTATGGCAGGATTGGTATTTATTATTCTTACCATGGGAAAAGCAGCAGGGAATATAGTAAAACCGTTATTAGAGTTAAATGATACGGCCATGCAGCTGGCAGAAGGAAACTTAGACGTTACCATCAATGCACAGACAGAAGATGAGGTAGGTGACTTAGGGCGTTCCATCGATAAGACCGTAACCAGACTAAAAGAATACATAGATTATATTGATGAGATTTCAGAAGTATTGGCAGCCATGGCAGATGGAAAACTGGCAATTCATTTAAAATATGCTTATGTGGGGGAATTTGAAAAGGTTAAAGATGCCTTAAATCATATTTCCAAGGCAATGACGGATGTTATGACCAATATTACAGAAAGTGCAAATCAGGTATCTGTTGGTTCTGATGATTTGGCAAGAGCCGCCCAGGGAATGGCAGAAGGTTCTGAGGCTCAGGCAGCAGCCGTATAAGAGTTATTAGCCACAGCCACTACTGTTGCAGAACAGGTAGAAGAAAATCGGGATGATTCCTTGAAATCTGCAGACCACACCAAAGAAGTGGCAGAGATGATGGAAGACAGCAAACGCCAGATGGCAGTGATGCGGGAGGCTATGGATAAGATTCAGGAATCTTCTCAAAAGGTAGTAGGAGTCATTAAAACCATTGAAGATATTGCAGAACAGACCAATCTGTTAGCTTTAAATGCGTCCATCGAAGCAGCCCGTGCAGGAGAAGCAGGAAAGGGATTTGCAGTAGTTGCAGGAGAAATCGGTTCTTTGGCAAATGAAAGTGCAAAAGCAGTAAACAATACCCGTGATTTGATTGGAATTTCCTTGGATGAAATAGAGAAAGGAAACCGAATCGTGAATGAAGTAGTAGAATCACTTGATAAAGCGGTAGAAAAAGCAGCAGTTGCCAATGAAATGATTCAAAGAAGTGCCCAGACAGCAGAAATTCAGATGCAGAGTGTGAACCAGATTCGGGACGGTGTAGGAGAAATGTCCCAGAGTATTCAGGACAATTCTGCTATGGCAGAGGAAACTTCTGCTACCAGTGAAGAGCTGGCAGCGCAGGCAGTTACTCTAAATGAACTGGTACAACAATTTGAAATAGGATAAAGAGTGAAACAAAAGGAGACTGCAAAAGCAGTCTCTTTTTTGTGTTGCGAAAGGATTTCCTGTGACCATGGATTTTTACCGAAAAAAGTATTCTGGGAAAATAAGATTAAGGTATTCTATTTTTTTACAAAATAGACTATAATTTATAGCAATAATGATTAAAAGAGTCTGAAACATCAGGAGACGGGATATGGAAAAGAAAAAAATTATTGAATTTCGGAATATTGTGAAAAATTTTGATGGTAATTTTGTTTTAAAAGGTGTCAATCTTGATATATATGAAAATGAATTTGTAACATTGCTTGGTCCCAGCGGCTGTGGAAAAACCACACTTTTGCGGATTCTGGGAGGTTTTCTGGAGGCAGACGAAGGCAGTGTGATGTTTGATGGAGAAGAAATCAGTGACAAGCCGTCCTATGAAAGAGAATTAAATACAGTATTTCAAAAATATGCTCTGTTTCCACATTTGAGTGTTTTTGATAATATTGCCTTTGGTCTCAGAATCAAGAAAATGAGTCCTGACGTTATTGAACAGAAGGTTATGAAAATGCTGAAACTCATTGGTCTGGAAGGCTATGAGAATAAGAATGTAACTCGTATGTCCGGGGGACAGCAGCAGCGTGTGGCGATTGCAAGAGCATTAGTAAATGAACCCAAGGTACTTCTTCTGGATGAGCCATTGGCAGCGCTGGATTTAAAACTGAGGAAAGAAATGCAGTATGAGTTAAAGAGGATTCAGCAGGAAGTTGGAATTACCTTTATTTTTGTAACCCATGACCAGGAAGAAGCCTTAACCATGTCAGATAAAATTGTGGTTATGAAGGGAGGAGAGATTCAGCAGGTGGGCACACCGGAAGAAATCTATAATGAACCTGCCAACCGTTATGTGGCTAATTTTATCGGAGAAAGCAATATTATTCCGGGAGTGATGCTGGAAGACTATAAAGTGCAGTTTGATGATATTGTATTTGATTGTGTGGATTTTGGATTTAAGAAGGATGAAAAAGTCGATGTGGTCATCCGACCGGAGGATATTGATATTGTAGAAGTATCCCAGGGAAAAATGACCGGAGAGGTTTTAAGTGTTCTTTTTAAAGGGGTACATTATGAAATCATGGTAGAAACAGTTCCGGGAACGACGGTAACCGTAAATATGCATGTCATCCGAAATACGGATGTTACCAGCGAAGACGGGAAAGAAAAAATCAGTGCCAATGATTTTTACGTAGATATTGAAGATGTAGCAAAACTGGATGATAAAGAAATCATTGCTCTTTCCAATGCGCAGGCATGGAATCCTGAAACGGATGAATATACTTCTATTGCAAAAATTGAATATGAGTTAAAAGAAGAACTGGGAACCTATCCTGTGGTATTTCATGCTGCCGGAGGAACAACCATAGAAAAGAAAATTTTTGTGGTAAATCAGCGCTTCGTAAAAAATGAAAAAGCAAATGAAGCCGTGATGGCATTTAATTTCTTTATTACTGTAGATGAAATCAAAGAATCACAGGCTCTGGATACAGACCTTAAAACATGGGCAAATGCACAGGGTTGGAAATTAAGTGATGAGAACCAGTCGGTAGATATCAGTGTTGATTATGATTTTGAACCGGAGGAGATTAATGAGGGGCTTTATAAGGTCACATTTTCAACAACCGGTCGGGAGTTTAAGATTCATACAACGGATTATTCCGAAGTAGGACAGGAAGTTGGTTTGACCTTCTTCCCGGAAGATATTCATGTTATGTCAAAGGTGGTATACGAATAATGAAAAGATTTTCGCAGTTAGCGATTCCTTATATTGTATGGATGTTGTTGATGCTTGTGCTTCCCATGGCACTGATTGCCATGTATTCCATAACCCAGCATGGAAACAGCATTATATCCTTTTCTTTTACTTTAGAACACTATAAGAAGTTTTTTACGGACAGTGATTTTTTACTGGTACTGGGCAGGAGTATTATGATTGCTTTTAAAACCACGATTATATGTCTGGCAATCGGTTATCCCGCAGCCTACTTTATTTCCAGAAGCAGTGATAAAGTGCAGCATTTGCTGATTATGGCGATTACCATTCCCACCTGGATTAATATGCTGGTCAGAACCTATGCGTGGATAGGACTTTTAAGTGAAGGCGGAATCATACAAAAGATTTTAAGCTTTTTAGGATTGGGCAAGATTGGACTTTTATACACAGAAGGGGCGGTTCTTTTAGGAATGGTATATAATTTCGTGCCCTTTATGATTATCCAGATTAACAGTGCGTTGTGTAAGATGGATCATTCTTTACTGGAAGCAGCGGCGGATCTTGGAGCCAACAAGGTGGAGACTTTTAAGAAAGTTACACTGCCTTTATCCCTTCCCGGAGTCATTAATGGAATTACACTGGTATTTCTTCCGGCAGTCAGCTCCTTCTTTATTCCGAAACTGCTGGGCGGCGGACAATACTTTCTGATTGGAAATCTGATAGAAAATCAGTTTATTACGGCAGGAGAGTGGAATTTCGGAAGTGCAATTTCCATGGTCATGGCAATCATCATGATGCTTATGATGATGTTAGTAAAGAAAGTGGAAGTTAAAAATAATGGTGGGAAGGAGGAAATGTAATCAATATGAAAAAAGACAAGAGAATACTCGGGAGAGTATTGATGATTCTGTTGATCATTTTCTTTTATTCGCCTATTTTATATATGATTGTATTTTCTTTCAACGAAGGAAAGTCATTAACTAATTTCACCGGATTTTCGCTGAAATGGTATCAGCATATGTTAGAGTCCAGAGATATGATGGAGGCACTATATACTACCTTTAGTGTGGCTATTTTATCTACCATTATCTCTACAATTGTGGGAACGATTACGGCAATAGGCTTAAGCAAATCCAAAAAAGTCATTCGGGATGTAGTAGAACAGGTGAATAACCTTCCGATTATGAATCCGGACATTGTAACGGCCATTGGATTTATGCTTTTGTTTATTACGTTTCAGGTGGAAAAAGGTTATATAACCATGCTTCTTGCGCATATTGCCTTTTGTATTCCCTATGTTATCTTATCTGTAATGCCAAAGGTACGTTCCTTAGACCCGAATCTTGCGGATGCAGCCATGGATTTGGGAGCCACCCCGATGCAGGCATTGATGAAGGTCATTGTGCCCCAGATTACGCCGGGGATTATCTCCGGTGCATTGATTGCTTTTACCATGTCAGTAGATGATTTTATTATTTCTTATTTTGTAACCGGTCAGGGGGTAAAGAATTTAAGTATTATGGTTTATACCATGAGTAAAAGAGTGAATCCCAGTATAAATGCCATTTCTACTTTAGTCGTGGTCATTATTTCGGTGGGGCTTCTTGCCATTAACATTATACCGGTATTTCTGGCAAAGCAGCAGGAGAAAGGAAGAGGAAATGCTTCTCGGGGCCTGATGATAAGTGCAGTGGCAGGTCTGGTAATTGTTGCCATGATTGGAGTTTCTGTTTACGGAGGAATTGGAAAGAACAAGAAACCTTATCAAGGGCAGACTTTGCGTATTTATAGTCCCGGAGAATATATTGGGGAGAATGTGATTCCTGCTTTTGAAGAAATGACAGGAGCAAGAGTTGTTTTAGAATTATTTGATTCCAATGAGCAGATGTACATTAAAGTAGCAAACGGAGAGGCTTTTGATATTCTAATTCCCAGTGATTATATGATTGAAAGGCTGATAAAAGAAGAACTGGTACAAAAGATAGAGATTGAAAAAATGGAAAATGCAGATGCTTTAAGCAAACAGGTAAGAAATCTGTCTTTTGACCCCAAAAATGAATACTCCATTCCATATTTCTGGGGAAGTGTAGGAATCGTATATGATACCACTAAAGTTACGGAAAAGGAATTGGAAACACAAGGATACAATATCTTTTTAAATCAGAAGTATAAAGGGGATATTTATCTATATGATTCAGAACGGGATTCTTTTGTTATGGCGCTGAAGGCTTTGGGATATTCCATGAATACAGAAAGCGAAGAAGAACTGCAGGAGGCATACCGATGGTTTGAAAGCTGTGTTACAACTATGGAGCCGGAAATTGTTACAGATGAAATTATCGATAATATGGCACAGGGAAGAAAAGCCCTGGGACTGGTGTATTCCGGAGATGCGGCATATATCATGAGTGAGAATGAAAATATGGGATATTATGAACCCAAAGAAGGAACCAACATCTGGTACGATGCCATGGTGATTCCCCAAAATGCGGCCAACGTGGAACTGGCACATGAATTTATGAATTATATGTGTGGTTATGAAGCTTCTTACGATAATTCTGCTTTTGTAGGCTATACATCTCCCAATCAGGAGGTGATGGAAGAATTGGCAGCACCCGAGGGAGCTTATCAGGGAATCAATGCTTATATTCCCCGCTCCGGGTATGAAAAAGATGAAGTATTTGTATTTAATGAAAGAACGCGGAAAATAATCAGTAATTTATGGAGTAAAGTAAAAATAGTGGCAAGTAATGTAAATTAGGAGGCAGGTGTGAAGGAATTTTCCGGAAACACCAAAAGACAAGACATGAAGATTGTATTAGAGAATCTTACAAAAACTTTTCCCGGCAAAAACAAGAAATGCCGGGAAGAAGTGGTAGCAGTTCAGAATTTTAATTTTGAAATCCCGGATGGAAAGCTGATAGGACTTTTAGGGCCTTCCGGCTGTGGAAAAACCACCACATTAAATTTATTATGTGGATTATTGACACCTACGGAAGGAAAGATTTATTTCGGGGACCATGAGGTAACCATGGTTCCGGCAGAAAACAGAGGAGTAGGATTTGTATTTCAAAATTATGCCCTGTATCCCCATCTGACGGTTCTGCAGAACATTCTGTTTCCTCTTGAAAACCGAAAAGGAAAAGATAGACTTTCCAAAGAAGAAATGAGACAAAAAGCCTACGAGACGGCAAAGCTGGTACAGATTGAAGATTTGATGGACAGAAAACCTGCTCAGTTATCCGGAGGGCAGCAGCAAAGGGTAGCCATTGCCAGAGCTTTGGTAAAAATGCCGGATGTGCTTTTGATGGACGAACCTCTTTCCAATCTGGATGCCAGATTACGCCTAAAGACCAGAGAGGAAATCAGCAGAATCCAAAAAGAAACAAAAATTACCACAGTGTTTGTTACCCATGACCAGGAAGAAGCCATGAGTATTTCGGATATGATTGTAGTCATGAAGGAAGGGGTAGTTCAGCAGATAGGAGAACCCCAACAGGTTTATGATGATCCTGCCAATTTATTTGTAGCGAAATTTTTGGGAACTCCTCCAATCAATGTATTTGAAGGAAAAGTGGAAGAGGAAAAACTGTGGATTGGCTCCCAGTGTGTGTTGGAAACCAAAGGAGTAGAGACACAGCAGGTATTTGTGGCTGTCCGTCCGGAAGGCTTTGTAATGGAGGAAGCAAAGGAAGGAATTACCTGCGGTCTTAAGGCTATGGAGGTTATGGGAAGAGACAACAGCATTGTGTGTACCCATCCCGCTGCGGAAAATGCTCTTATTCGGGCAATTATGCCTTCAGAAACAAAAGTAGATACAAAAAAGAAAGAAATACATTTTACTTTGCGTAAAAATAAAGTGTTTCTTTTTAAGAAAGATACTCAGGAAAGAATCAGATTTTAGGAGAAAAAGATGAAGAAGAAAGAAATAAAAGGGTGGCTTTATTTGCTGCCTGCAATCTTATTTTTAGGAGTGTTTCTGGTTTATCCTCTGATAGATGTATTTATTTATTCCTTGGAAGAAGGGTATAATTTTGCTTCTCAGACTTATTTTGGAGTAGGAATGTATAATTATTCTTATGTGCTTCACGACTCCTACTTTTTGCAGGCACTAAAGAATACGTTTCTTTTGGTAATCATTACCGTACCTTTGTCTACCGTAATTGCGCTTTTGATTTCTTTAGGAGTTGTGTCACTGCCGAAATTGCGGGAACTGTATCAGACCATTTTTTTCCTGCCTTATGTTACCAATACCTTGGCAGTGGGACTGGTATTTATGATTTTATTTAAGAAAACACCCTATAGTGATGGAATGGTAAATCTGTTATTGAATGTTTGCGGAATAAATTCCGTGGATTTCATAGAGGGACCTTATTGGGCAAAAATGTTTGTGTTATGTTTTTATACCATCTGGGTGGTAATGCCCTTTAAAATTTTAATCCTGACCAGTGCATTAATGTCTGTAAATCCTTTGTATTACAGTGCGGCAAAAGTGGATGGAACCAGTAGGGTGCGGACTTTTTTTAAGATTACCCTGCCTATGATTTCCCCCTCGTTGTTTTATTTAATCATTACAGGATTTATTGGGGCTTTTAAGGCATACAGTGATGTGGTGGCTTTGTTTGGAACGAATTTGAATGCGGCCGGTATGAATACCATTGTGGGTTATGTATATGATATGCTGTATGGTAACAGCGGAGGATACCCTTCTTATGCTTCGGCAGCGGCGATTCTTTTGTTTCTCATTGTTTTGACCATCACCTGCATTAATTTAATGGTCAGTAAAAAACATGTACATTATTAGACGCGGTTTGGCAAAAGGCAAAACTGTTTCCAAAATTAAGGGAGAAAAGAATGGAAACCCGATTTGAAATTGAAAAACTTGAAAAAAAAGCAAAAAGAAAGACTAAGATGCTTTATACGGTTACGTATCTGTTGCTGACTGGCTGGGCATTGATTGTATTGTTTCCTTTTTATTTTATGGTGTTAACTTCGGTAAAAAGTTACGGCTCTTACAATGCGGAGTTTGTTCCAAAATTGTATACATTATCGCCTACTTTTCAAAATTATATAGATGCTTTTACTACGGCACCCTTGGGAACCTACTTTATAAATACCATTATTTTTACACTGGCAACAACCGTAATTATGCTTGCAGTAACGATTTTAGCAGCCTATGCTTTTGCAAAACTGGAATTTAAGGGAAAGAATCTGGTCTTTACCTTTTTTCTGGCATTGATGATGATACCCAGTGAGCTTGTGGTAATTACCAATTATGTAACGATTACCAATTGGGAGATGAGAAATACCTTTATGGGTCTGATTCTGCCATCGGTTACTTCTGTGTTTTATATTTATCTGTTAAAAGAAAATTTTGCGCAGGTGCCGGAGGAACTTTATCGAGCGGCAAAAGTGGATGGAACCAGTGATTTCAGATTTTTATGGAAGGTGATGATTCCAATTTGCAAACCTACCATTATCACCATTACCATTTTGAAAGTAATCGAGTGTTGGAATTCTTATGTATGGCCCAGATTGGTTACAGATGAGGAAGCTTATTTTTTGGTTTCTAATGGAATCCAGTCGATTCGTGAAAATGGATTCGGCAGAGAAAATATCCCTGCCATGATGGCAGCGGTGGTGGTAATTTCTCTGCCTATCATTCTGTTGTTTTTAGTGTTCCATAAAAAGATTATGGAAGGTGTATCCAGAGGAGGTACCAAGGGATGATAGGAAAAATTTTTAAGAGAACCATAAAAAGATTTTCCAGGTTTGAAAAGGAAGAAGGCAGAGAAAAAGGAACCCTCAGAAAAGATTTCGCTGTGCTGTTCCTTACCGGGATGTGTGCCTGCTTCTTAACCGCCTGTCATGGGTCTCAGGGGATGGCAGAGTTTCAGATGCCGGAAAACTTTGAGGAAACCAGAGAATATGAGATTACCTTCTGGGCAAAAAATGATACCAATAAGACCCAGACGGCAGTTTATGAAAAGGCCATAGAAGAGTTTCAGAAACTGTATCCCAACATAAAGGTAAATATGCGGTTATATACAGATTATGGAAGAATCTATAATGATGTTATTACGAATATTTCTACTAATACAACTCCAAATGTATGTATCACATACCCAGACCATATTGCTACGTATCTGACGGGAAATAACAGTGTGGTTTCGCTGGAGGAATTGTTTGCAGATGAAAAATACGGCTTTGGGGGAAGCAGGTTAAAGTATGAGGCGCCTACAAAAGAAGAGATGATTTCCCAGTTTCTGGATGGCTGTAAAATAGACGATAAGTATTATGCCATTCCTTTTATGCGTTCTACGGAAGCCTGCTATATTAATAAAACTTATGTGGAAAAATTAGGTTATACCGTTCCGGATGTGCTTACCTGGGATTTTATCTGGGAAGTGTCAGAAAAAGCCACGAAACAGGATGAGGAAGGAAACTACCTCCTGAACGGACAGAAGGTGATGATTCCTTTTATCTATAAATCTACGGATAATATGATGATTCAGATGCTTTGGCAGAAAGGAGCACCTTATTCTACCGAAGAAGGAGAGATTCTTTTGTTTAATGAAGAAACAAAAGATTTGTTATATACCGTGGCAGAACATGTGAAAACCGGGGCTTTTTCCACCTTTAAAATCTCCAGTTATCCGGCCAATTTCTTAAATGCGGGTCAGTGTGTGTTTGCCATCGATTCCACCGCCGGGGCAACCTGGATGGGAATGGAGGCTCCTTTATCAGATATTCCGGAAGAAAGAAAAGTGGAATTTGAAACCGTAGTACGCAGTGTTCCACAGTTTCAGCCGGAAAATCTCAAGATGATATCCCAGGGACCTTCTATTTGTATTTTTAATAAAAATGACAATCATGAAGTGTTGGCCTCATGGCTATTTGCCCAGTATCTGCTTACCAATGAGGTGCAGATTGGTTATGCACAGACCGAAGGATATGTTCCGGTAACTTTAAAGGCACAGAATGCACCGGAGTATCAAAGGTATCTTAAGGAGGCGGGAAAGGATGACGAACTTCATTATGATGTAAAAATTGCGGCCACCAGATTGCTGCTGGAACACACTGAAGATGCTTTTGTAACACCTGTATTTCACGGTTCTGCTTCTCTGCGGGATGGGGCAGGGCAATTGATTGAAAGTACTGCGAAGTCCGTAAGACGTAAAAAAGAGATAAACGATGAATTTATGGAAGAGTTATTTCAGGAAGTAGCCTCTCTTTACCATCTGGGCGAAGACGGAAAAGCAGGAGAAGGGATTTCCAAGGGAAAACAGCAGCTGGGAGAAATGCCTCTGGAGTCAGAAATCCTCTTAGGAACTCTGGCTGTTATTTGGCTGGGAATAGGAGGATATTTCCTATATGAGAAAAGAAAGACGAAAAGTTCATCCAAATAGCATTGGAATTTAGACAAGATTCACATTGATTTTAGGAAAAAAAGAGGTATAATGTGTTTGAAACCCTGGGAGGCCAAAAAGCTTCCCGAAAGATGGAATAAATGGGTGTGAAAAGCCCTGTTTCAGGAGGAGAAAGATGAAAAAAATCACAGCATTATTATTAACATTTGTTATGGCGTTTTCTATGGTTGCCTGTGGCGGCAAGACAGAGGAAGTACCGGAGAATGCAGAAGAAGCAATAACAGAAACAGAAGAAGCTGCTGAAGCAGAAGAAGTGACGGAAGATGTAAAATCCGAAGGTGTTATGACATATGAAGAATATATGGCAGCAGAACTGGATTCACTGGTAGTTGTAGAAGCTTATGTACAGGCAAAGCAGGCATGGTGGGAAGAAAAAGCCACTGTATATACACAGGACAAAGATGGTGCTTATTTTATCTATGAAATGGCTTGTTCCGAAGAAGACTATGCTAATTTAGTACCGGGGACAAAGATTAAAGTTACCGGATACAAGGCTGAGTGGGCCGGCGAAGTTGAAATTATGGATGCAACTTTTGAATTTGCAGACGGCAGTTATGTGGCAGAAGCCAAAGATGTTACGGAAGTGTTAGCATCTGAGGAATTAGTAGAGTATCAGAATCAGTTTGTTTCCTTTCAGGGGATGACCGTAGAAGCCAGCGAGGATGCAGACGGCAATGAAGTGCCATTCCTGTATAACTGGGACGGTTCCGGAGAAGATGGAAATGATTTATATTTTAATGTTTCTCTGGATGGACAGACTTATACCTTTACGGTAGAATCTTATCTTTGCGATAACACAACTGAGGTATACAACGCAGTTAAGAACTTACAGATTGGTGATGTAGTGAATATGGAAGGTTTCTTATACTGGTATGAAGGAGTGAACCCACATATTACAGCATTAACAATAGCAGAATAGAAATTAGAAAGGACTGGCACATTAAGAAGGGAAATCTTGGTGTGTCAGTCCTTTTTTGACAGAATCCTGTTTTTTATTTTGTAAAAGTATTCTTTGAAAAATTAATAAAATATTTATAGATTATTCTGTATCAATCTGTTATAATAAGCACGTTATATTAATTATGATATAAAACAGCAGAGAATATCTTAAGAAAGGAGAACGAAGATAGAAATGGACGGAGACGCCGATACCAAGGATAATAAGCCTCCATTAGAGATGACAAAACATCCGGTAACATTTTTTTTGTGTAGCATAGAGAAAAGGATGAGACGTAGTCTGTACTTACGGGAGTGAGAATAGGCTTTGTTTTTTTACCCATTTTTAGGAAAAATGGAAAGAAATAATGGTTACACAACAAGAAAATGGAGGAAATTATAATGGGAAAATCGATTATATTTATGATATTGCTGCAAGTCGTATTAATTGCTTTAAATGCAGTTTTCGCCTGTGCAGAAATCGCAATTATTTCAGTAAATGACAATAAATTAAATAAGATGGCAGCGGAAGGAAATAAAAAAGCAATCCGTTTACAGAACTTAACCAAAGAACCGGCACGGTTTTTATCTACCATACAGATTGCCATTACCTTATCGGGATTTTTGGGTTCTGCTTTTGCGGCAGAAAACTTCTCAGATGCTTTGGTAGAGATATTGGTAGGCTGGGGAATTCCGATTCCTGTAAAGGTACTGCATTCCATATCTGTTATCTTGATTACTTTAATATTATCTTATTTTACACTTGTATTTGGAGAACTGGTTCCCAAGCAGGTGGCAATGAGAAAGGCGGAGCCTTTTGCACTTTGGATTTCAGGATTGATCAGTGGAATTGCATTGGTTTTTAAACCTATTGTAAATTTTTTGACTTTTTCTACTAATTCCATCCTGCGTCTTATGGGAATTGACCCGGATGAGGAGATAGAAGAAGTCAGTGAGGAAGAAATTCGTATGATGGTAGATGCAGGAAGCGAAAAAGGTACCATCGACCATGAAGAAAAGGAATTTATTCAGAATATTTTTGAATTTGATGATTTGTCTGCAGAAGAAATTATGACGCATAGAACGGATGTAACCATGCTGGATATGGAAGATTCTATGGAAGAGTGGAAAAATACCATTTATAACAGCAGACATACTTTGTATCCGGTCTGTGATGGCTCGGCAGATGAGATTGTAGGTATTCTGAATGCGAAATCTTATTTTCGTCTGGAAAATAAAGACCGGGACAGTGTAATGAAAGAGGCGGTAAAACCGGCATACATGGTACCGGATACCGTAAAAGCAGATACGTTGTTTAGAAATATGAGAAAAGAACGCCATGGTATGGCTGTGATTTTAGATGAATACGGTGGAACCAGAGGAATTGTGACCATTAACGATTTAGTGGAACAGCTGGTAGGTGATTTGGGAAATAATGAAACCGTTACAGAAGAAGGATATATCGAGTTATTAGAAGACAATACATGGAAGGTGCAGGGAAGTGTTACTTTAGAAGAAGTATCAGAAGCAATAGGAGTGGTTCTTGAATCAGAAGAATATGATACTTTAAGCGGACTGGTATTTCACGAATATGGAAGCATTCCCAAAGACGGAACCTGCATTGAAGTGGATTTGGGAAAAATAAACATTCAGGTTCTGGAAATCAGAGAACATCAGGTGGAAACGGCGATTATCCATCGGAAGGAAGAAGAGAAAAAAGGGGAGGGCGAAGAAAAGGAAATTTCCAATTCTTTCCCAGAGAAGATAACCTCAGAAGCATAAATAAGAAACAGCATTGTGTACAAAAACTTTTTACCAAAGTAAAGAGTTACTTTCCAGAGTACATAATGCTGTTTTTCTTATAAAGAGGTTGTTTTACAGCCCATGCAGGCATTGCAGGCAGAGGGAGTTACGGCACAGCCGCCCAGAGCAGTTTCCCTTAGTTCTGCCGGAAGGCGTTTGCCTACAGAATACATGGCAGCTAACATTTCATCGAAAGGAATTAATTGCGGCACGCCGCTTAAGGCAAGTTCTGCAGCAGCCAGAGCATTGGCTACCCCGGAAGCATTGCGGTATTGACAGGGGTATTCCACTAAGCCGCCTACCGGGTCACAGACCAATCCTAACATATTCATAAGAACCGTAGAGGCGGCATTTAAAGATTGTTGGGCGGTGCCGCCAAGAAGTTCAACCGCGGCAGAAGCTGCCATGGCGGAGGCCACGCCTACTTCTGCCTGACATCCGCCTACGGCACCGGCTACGGTAGCATTTCGCATGGCAAGATAGCCAATGGCCCCGGCATGAAACAGGGCATCTAAAATGGCATCATCTGAAAGATGATATTCTTCCTGAAGAGAAAGCAGCAATCCCGGTACGATGCCGGAAGAACCGGCGGTAGGAGCGGCTACAATTACGCCCATAGAAGCATTTTCTTCTAAAACTGCCATGGCATATGCCATGGCCCGGCTTAAAACCGTACCGCAGATTTGTTTGTTTTGTGCCAAATGGGCAGCTGCCAGATGGGCTTCGCCTCCGATTAAACCGCCCATGGAGGGGGAAGGACTCTGCACCGCTTTTACGGCAGAGGTTTTCATGACTTCCCAGACATGTTTCATCTGGCTGTCAACATCGGCTAAGGTGGTTTCTCCTAAAAGGCATTCCCGTCTTTTCATAACTTCTGAAATTTTCATATTGTGCTTCCTACATAAAGCAAGTAAATCTTTTCCATTTTTGAAATCCATGTTTTCTCTCCTATTTTTGGACAATCATAACATCATGAACGTTGGGATTTTCTTTTATGATTTTGGTCAGGTCAGAAGGCAGAGCATCGTCGGATTCTACAATGCTGTAAGCAATATGTCCTTTGGCTTCTCTAAAAAGTCTCATAAAAGCAATATTAACTCCATCATCACTGAGACATTTGGTAATATGGGCAACCACACCGGGCTTGTCCTGATGGATAACAATAAGGGCACTGTATTCACCGGTAAAATCTACCTGTACTCCATTAATCCTTACAATTCTTACCTTACCGCCGCCTAAGGATTCTCCCCGAATGGTCATGGTTTGTCCGCTTTCATTAGTCATGGCAATATCCACGGTGTTGGGATAGATATCGGTATCTTTTTCTTCTGTTTTAAAAGCATATTCCAGTCCTTTTTTATGGGCAATTTCAAAGGAGTCGCGGATTCTTACATCGTCTGTGGAAAATCCCATAATACCGCCTAAAAGTGCCCGGTCGGTTCCATGACCCTGATAGGTTTTGGCAAAGGAACCATAAAGAATAAATTCCACTTTTTTTAAAGGTGGAGTTATCATTTTCTGTGCCAGATAAGCAATGGCAGCAGTACCTGCTGTATGAGAACTGGAGGGTCCCACCATGATAGGACCTAAAACATCAAAAACACTAATAAATGACATAATATTTTCCCCCTAAGATTGGTTTCCGTTAGGGTATATTATATCATTAGATAAAAGAAAGAAACAATGAGGAAAGAAAAAAATACAAAACTTTGTATTTAGCAGGATTTCCCTTAGATTTAATTGACATTTCAATAGGATTTTCCTATACTGTAAATAAGAAAAATTTTGCAGTTGCCGATATCCGAAGGAAGCAGTGGACGGCGGAGCTGTTGGTTTTTCAGGCAGTGAATAATAATAATCAGGAGAAGGATAGGTGAAGGCAATGTATTTGGATGCATACAAACGCTGGATGGAAGCTGATTTGGAAGATGAGGCTTTAAAAACAGAATTAGAAGAAATTGCAGGAAACGAAGAAGAGATAAAGGATCGGTTTGCGGTATCGTTAGCATTTGGTACGGCAGGATTAAGAGGTGTGTTGGGAGCCGGTACCAATCGTATGAATATTTATGTTATTCGTCAGGCAACTCAGGGGTTGGCAAACTGGGTAAAGACTCAGGGAGGAAATCAGTTGGTAGCTATCAGCTATGACAGCCGTATTAACAGCGATGTGTTTGCCAAAACGGCAGCCTGCGTGTTGGCGGCAAATGGAATTAAAGTTCGGATTTATGATGCCCTGATGCCGGTACCTGCATTAAGCTTTGCAACCCGGTATTATGGAGCAAATGCGGGAATCATGGTAACCGCATCCCATAACCCTGCAAAATACAATGGATACAAAGCATATGGACCGGATGGCTGCCAGATGACCGATGAGGCGGCAGATATTGTATATGCACAAATACAGAAGACGGATGTGCTCACAGGAGCGAAGCTGATGAGTTTTGAGGAAGGAAAAGAGGCCGGACTCATTGCATATGTGGGAGAAGATTGTAAAGAAGCATTGTATGATGCCATTAAAGAAAGAAGTGTGCGTCCGGGAATTTGTAAAACAGCAGGATTGAAACTTGTTTATTCTCCTTTAAATGGTTCCGGGCTGGTTCCGGTTATGAGAGTCTTAAAGGACATTGGGATTGAAGATATTACTGTGGTGCCGCAGCAGCAGTACCCGGATGGAAATTTCCCCACCTGCCCTTATCCCAATCCGGAGATTTTTGAAGCCCTTCGCCTGGGACTGGAACTGGCAACCGAAACAGGAGCCGATTTGATGTTAGCCACAGACCCGGATGCAGACCGGGTAGGGATTGCCATGAAGTGTCCAGATGGTAGCTATGAACTGGTATCCGGTAATGAAGTAGGAGTTTTGTTATTAGATTATATTTGTGCCGGACGGATAGAAAACGGAACCATGCCGGAAAGGGCAGTTGCCGTAAAATCTATTGTGTCTACACCGCTGGCAGATGCAGTAGCTGCTAATTATGGTGTGGAACTTAGAAGTGTATTGACCGGATTTAAGTGGATTGGCGACCAGATAGCAGGTCTGGAAGCTGCAGGAGAAGTAGATAGATTTATTTTCGGCTTTGAAGAAAGCTACGGATATCTTGCAGGACCTTATGTACGTGACAAAGATGCTGTGATTGGTTCTATGCTGATTTGTGAAATGGCAGCATATTATAGAAGCATTGGTTCTTCCATTAAGCAGCGACTGGAAGAAATTTATGAAAAATATGGCCGTTATCTGAATAAAGTAGACAGTTACGAATTTCCCGGACTTTCCGGTATGGATAAAATGGCAGGGATTATGAACAATCTTCGCCAGAATCCGCCTGCAGAAATTGGCGGTTATCCGGTTGTGAAGGTAACTGATTATAAGAAACCGGAAGAAACAGGACTTCCGGCAGCTAATGTCTTAATTTATTCTCTGGAAGGGGGAGCTGCGGTTGTGGTACGTCCTTCCGGTACGGAACCTAAGATTAAAACATATTTTACTACATTAGGAAAAGATTTGGCAGAAGCTCAGGCTCAGAAAGAGAAACTGGCAGAAGCACTGAAACCGCTTCTGGCATAAAAAGTGACAGATACAGAGAGTAAAAAAATATGTCCAGATAAAGCAGCTTACAGCAAAGCTTTGTCTGGACATATTGTATTTTCATGCTTAATTTTCATTTTTTTGGAATAAGTAATAAATAAATTCTGTATTGTTGGAGTGATATGTTTTTTCTTTTACCAGATGATAGGTGGTAAGAATCTCATCAGGATAAACATCTCTTGCCAATACAAATTCGGTTTGTCTTTTTTTTATGTAGTCAAGCTGTTGGTCTGCAACTTCATCAAAGCCATGAACGGCATTGGATTGAAAATAGCGGCAGTTGGGAAGAATGTCAGCCAGTGTATATAAACCTGCATCCAGACAGCTGATATTTAACAAAGTTGGATTTTCTTCCTGACACACAATATCCCGGAAATCATAAAGCCAGAAATCTTCCTGTTTTTGAGAAGAATATTCTGTATTCATTGACAGGTTCCAGGCAAGAACCAAAATAATGGCATAAACCGGAAGCCACCCGGCTAGAAAGTATTTTTTCTTGATTTTTATCCTGTTTTTTATCCATTTCAGACCTTTTCCGATATAGAGAATGCCGAAAATACAAAATACAGATAAGGGCAGAGAATAATAAAACAGGCTGGTACCGCCAATATAGATTCCCAGAAAGAGAAAACCAAACATAGCATAAATATTTATTTTTTCATGGATACGAAATGTCCTGTCAAAAAGGATTCCCGCAAATCCTAATAGGATACTGCCAAAATAAACAAAATTGTCCAAAATCAGCCAGTAGAGAATTTTGGCTAAATCATAAATTTTGTTTCCTATGGAAAGGGATTCTTCATAATATAAATCACTGTAAAGAAACACATTACAATAGATATATGCCTGATACCAGTTATCCAGGGCATTGTTGAGAGCAAAGTAAATCAGCCACGGCAGCAGGGGAAGTATCATACCAGCCAGAAAAATAACACAGGACTGTATGGCATTTTTCCAATGGGTCCGGTTAAAGTTGGAAATACCAATGACTGCCATCCAGGCAAAATATAATCCTAGGACATTGAATTTGATTAACATAATGCATCCTGCAAGGAACCCACATAAAAATAAGGTTTTTAGATTCATGGGAGCAGGATAGGATTTTGAAAAATACTGCAGGGAGAAGAACAGTCCCCAAGCCAAAAAAGGAAGACAAAATTCTTCAGCAGAGCCTCCCCAGTAAAAGCTTTTGGAAACCGTTACCATAAAAGCAGCTAAGGGCAGCAGGCTTAAGGAAAGGCAGCCGGGCAGATACAGACATAAAATTTTATAGGCAGCCAGTAAAAAAGCGGTAAAAGATAAAATCTCCAGAAGAAATACACCATCAAAGGAGGTGGGAGACAGAAGGTAGCCGATTCCGTACAAAAAATATAACAAAGGTCCTTTCTGGTCAAAAGAATCCCGATAAATAACGCCTCCGTTCATCATAACCTTTCCCATGGTAAAATAACTGTTGGCATCATCCCAGTTGTTGAAAAGATACAGGAAAGAAGACCTGCTGCAGATAAAAAGAAGGCAGAAAGCCGTGATGAAAGCAAATAATAGTGTAATAAATGTATTTTTCTTCATAAGTGTCATACTCCCGATTTCTCTTTTGTTGTCTTTTCATTATAACATAAGGTGGGAAAATTAGGAAAAGAAAATGAGCGGTTCTTTTGTGGGATGCAAAAGAATCGCTCATTCATAAAAGAAGCATCTTAAACTTCTATTTTCTTATACTTAATAAATCAGATGACAAAAACTTATACCTGGTGTCCTTTGGGAACATAAACAGGGAAATTATCATTTCCTTTTAATTCTTTACCGGCGGTAACCAGAATATCCTTATCGGCAATAACATAATCCAGATTTGCACCGGATTCCACCACCGTATCCTGCATTAAAATACTGTTTTTAACAACCGCCCCTTTGGCAATTTTTACTCCTCTGAATAAAATACAATTTTCTACTTCCCCTTCAATGACGCAGCCGTCTGCGACCATTACATTTTTTACCTTGGCACCATCGATATAACGAGTAGGATTGTCATCACGAATCTTTGTGTAAATAGGCGCTCCTTCAAACAAAGCATCCACGTTGTAGTCATCAAGGAGTTTCATGTTTTCGTCAAAATAACTCTTCATACCGGTGATTCTAGTGAGATAACCTTCGTATTTGTATGCCTGCACATTCAGTCTGCTTAATTGAGGAACCAGCACCTGACTTTCAAAATATTCATAGCCTCTGAGAGAAGCTTCATTAATCAAAGAAATCAAAAGTTCACGTTCAATCACATAAAGATTCATGGAAAGATTCTGGATTCCTTTTTCTTTGGAATTAATGAGAATTTTTTCAACGCGTCCGTCCTGAATTCCCAGAGTATAATAATAATCACGGTCATTGGCTTCGTGATACAGAAAATTAGCAGGAAGTTCCTGTTCGTTATAGGCAACGGTAATATCCGCACCACTACGAATATGGGCATCTATCATTTTACGAAAATCAAAGTTAATGGCAATATTGGAGTCGGACATAATGACATACTTTTCTTTCTGGGAGCGGAGAAAATCAAGGGTATTAGCCAAAGCTCCGGCACGCCCCACATAAGCTCTTGAATCTGCTTCCATAAAAGGCGGAAAAATATTCAATCCCCCATTTTTGCGTACCAGATCCCATTCTCGACCGGAGCCTAAGTGGTCCATCAAAGAGTGATAGTTGTTCTTTACAATTACGGAAATGTTATCAATTCCGGAATTTGCCATACTGGATAATACAAAGTCAATCATACGGTAACGGCTTGCAAAAGGGATGGAAGCCATCAGACGAACATTTACCAGTTCCGGCACCCAATTATCATAACTGTTTGGGAAAATAAGTCCCAACGCCTTATTGTTAGAGTTTACCATTGTTCTTCACCACCTTCTACATTATTTCTTACCATGGCATTTGGTCCGATTTTGGCTCCTGTACCGATGGTAACTCCGGCACCGATGGTAGCCACACCTTTTTCCTCTCCGGCAGGCATTGCTCCGATAACTGCATTTTCTTCTACTGTTACATTTTCTGCAATGATACAGTGCTTCACCACCTTCTACATTATTTCTTACCATGGCATTTGGTCCGATTTTGGCTCCTGTACCGATGGTAACTCCGGCACCGATGGTAGCCACACCTTTTTCCTCTCCGGCAGGCATTGCTCCGATAACTGCATTTTCTTCTACTGTTACATTTTCTGCAATGATACAGTGCTTCACCACAGCACCGGCTTTGATACGGGTTCCGCCCATAATAACAGCATCTTCCACAATGGCTCCTTTTTCTACACGGACACCGGCAAAGAGAACAGAATGCTTAACGGTACCATTGATACGGCAGCCGTCGGTGATCATGGAGTTTTCCACAACTGCATTTTCTCCGATTTTATGCCCGTTCATACCGCTGTTGCGGCTGTAGATTTTCCAATCATCATCAAAAAGATTAATGCCGCTGTTTTCCGGGTCTAAGACTTCCATATTTGCTTCCCACAGAGAAGCGATGGTTCCCACATCTTTCCAGTAACCTTTAAAACGATGGGCATACATCCGGCGATTGTCACGAAGTAGATTGGGAATGATATTATTGCCGAAGTCATTTTCAGAGTTAGGGTCTTCTTCGTCTTCCGTCAGATATTTCTTTAAAATATCCCAGTTAAAAATATAAATGCCCATAGAAGCCAAATTGGATTTTGGATTCTTTGGTTTTTCCTGAAATTCGGTAATGCGGTCATCTTCATCTGCCACCATGAGACCAAAACGGCTGGCTTCTTCCCATGGCACTTCCATAACGGCGACACTGAATTCTGCATTCTTTTCTTTGTGGAATTTTAAAAATTCACTGTAATCCTGTTTGCAAATCTGGTCACCGGAAAGAATAATCACATATTCCGGATCGTAACGTTCAATAAAGGAAATGTTCTGATAAATCGCGTTTGCGGTTCCTTTATACCAGTCGGAGCCGGATGCTTTCTGGTAAGGGGGAAGAACATGTATGCCGCCGTAAAGACGGTCTAAATCCCAAGGCTGCCCATTTCCTATGTATTCATTCAGCACCAAAGGCTGATACTGGGTCAGAACTCCTATGGTATCAATACCGGAGTTGACGCAGTTGGAAATGGGGAAATCGATGATACGGTATTTTCCGCCAAATGGAACTGCCGGTTTTGCAAGCTTCTCTGTCAGAGCATAGAGACGGGAACCCTGTCCTCCGGCAAGCAGCATTGCAATCATTTCTTTTGCCATAATATTGCCTCCTATAATCTATATACTTATGTGAAAATTGTACCACATAAAAATCATTTTGACATCTTTATTGTGCAGATTTTTAATAAAAAAATTAAAAAAATATAAACTTGTATGTAAAATTTGTAAAAAATTGGCAAAAAAAAGGAATCAAAATAACCTTTCACATGTAAAAAATATATTATCTGCCAAATAGAAATATGACGAAAGCGGACAAAGTAAATTTTTTTTTGGAAGTTCTCGGGGAAAATAAAACCGGAGAAAACTATAAAGTTTTTGCCAAAAGCACCGATAAACATAGTGAAAATAAATTTTCAGTCCATGGAGGGAGGAAAAGTTATGCGTATAGATGCATATGCACAGGTACAGCAGGTGTACGGTAGCAAACAGACACATAAAGTACAGCAGGAGAGCAAAACATCTTTTAAGGATCAGCTGCAGATAAGCAGCAAGGGAAAAGATATCCAGATGGTAAAGAATGCAGTGTCAGAGACCGGAGATATTCGGGAAGAAGTGGTTGCACCGATTAAAAATGCCATCAATGCAGGCACATATGAAGTAGCTCCGCAGCAGTTTGCAGCAAAGATATTTGAAAAATACAATCACACACATCTGGGAAGCTTTTAAGAGAGTTAAGAAGGAAATGGGAGGAAATTTCAGTGGCCAGTTTAATGGAGAATTTAATCAGTGTATTGCAGGACGAAGCGAAAGCCTATGAAGAGCTGCTGGAATTGTCTATGAAAAAAACACCTATTATTGTGAATGGAGATTTAGAAGGCTTACAGAAGATCACGGATGAAGAACAGGATATTGTGGCAAGAATTAATCATTTGGAAACCGGAAGAGAAGAGGTTACAAAGGATATTGCCAATGTGCTTAACAAGGATGTTAAAAAATTAAAGCTTACAGATATCATTCAGCTGCTGGAACAAAGACCGGTAGAGCAGAAACAGCTGGCCGGGGCTCATGACAGATTAAAGAATGCCGTAAATCAGATGGCGAGGGTGAATGAACAAAACAAAGGATTGATACAGCAATCTCTGGAAATGGTTGAATTTGATTTGAATCTGATTCATTCCATGAAATCGGCACCGCAGACCGCCAATTATAACAGAGGAGCTTACAGCTCAGGAGCAGTTATGGGGAATGTGAACAGTGGTTTCGATGCAAAACAATAACATCTTTAGGAGGCGCATTTTATGCCGTTAATGGGAAGCTTATATATCGGAAATTCCGGTTTACAAACAAGTCAGAATGCTTTGAATACCACAGCGCACAATATGACTAATGCGGATACCACAGGGTATGTTCGTCAGCAGGTGCAGCAGGGTACCAAAACATATAATACAATCAAAGTCAGTTACAACTCTGTATCCAGCCAGCAGGTTGGTCTTGGTGTCAGTTATTCCAAAGTAAAACAGGTCAGAGATTATTTTCTGGATCAGACATACCGAAGAGAGTCCGGGCGCAGTGCTTTTTATGAAGTATCTTCCGGCGCCTTGGAAGAAATTGAAAATTTATTGGATGAATTAAACGGAGAATCCTTTCAGGAATCGTTAGAGGGTGTCTGGACTGCCATACAGGAACTTTCAAAAGATCCAAGCAGTGCGGTGACACAGGGATTGTTAGTACAAAAATCTTCGCAGTTTATTGAAAGAGCAAAAGCGGTATATACCGGTATGTGCGATTATCAGGATAATCTGAACCGACAGATAAAGGGAAAAGTAGATACGATAAATTCATATGCTGAAAGAATTAAGGCCTTAAACGAAGAAATATTAAAAATAGAATGTGCCGGATTTGAAACCGCCAATGATTTGCGGGATGAACGGAACCGGATGCTGGATGAACTTTCTGCCATGGGAAAGATTTCTTATTCAGAAGATTTGGATGGGCAGGTAAGTGTTCAGTTTGAAGGGGTGGATTTAGTAAAGAGAGATGTGGTTTATGAGATTGGACTGAAACAGGACAACAATACCGGATTTTATACTCCTTTCTGGATGCAGAATGCAAAGTATACGGTGAATGAACAGGGACAGAAAATATATAATATCAGCGGAGCGGAAGTGTTTAACCTAAACACAGTTATTTCCTCTGATTTAAATACAGATATTGGCAGTTTGAAATCCATGCTTCTGGCAAGAGGAGATCATAGAGCTGATTATACAGATATACAGGAAGCAAACTATGACAGAAGTGTCAGTCAGTCAGTGATTATGAATATACAGGGAGAATTTGACCAGTTAATTCATAACGTGGTTACCGCCATTAATCAGGTATTGGTGGATGCCGCCAATGCAAGCGGTGGAAAGTATATGTGCAATGAGGATGGAAGTCCCATTGTCTTATTTGAAAAAATCGGTGCAGAAAGTTATGTTTGGGATGCCGCTGAGAACAAGTGGGTAGAAAGCACACCGGACGAAAGTAAAAATGGCTATAAAGGAAGCCTGTTTTCCATTACGAACATTGTAATCAATAAAGATTTGATTCAGGTACCTACAAAATTAGGTTTCATTAAAGAGGATGGTTCTGTAGATTATGAGACTGTGGAAAACATGAAAGCCATGTTTACAAAAGAGAGCAACTATCTGAACCCAAATGTTAAGAAGAAAACTAATTTTATAGATTATTATGGAGATTTGGTAGCACAGGTTGCCAATTCGGGAAGTGTTTATAAGAGCATTCTTTCCAATCAGCAGGCTACGGTAAATGCCACCTTTAGTGCCAGGGAGCAGGTCATCGGAGTAGCCAGTGATGATGAACTTACCTATATGGTAAAATTTCAGAATGCTTATAATGCCTCCAGCCGATACATTAACGTAATCAGTGAAATGTTAGAGCATGTGATTAATACACTGGGCAGTTGATGAAAGCTAAGGCAGGACAAAAGAGGTAGGACAGCCGGCTTGTTTGAAAAGCCGGAAAAGTAAAGGAGAACATATATGCCATCTCAATTTTTTGGATTAAATATTGCATATTCTGGTCTTTTGGCATCTAATGCAGCATTAAATACTACAAGTAACAATATTGCCAACGTGGAAACTACCGGCTACAGTCGTCAGCAGGCAGAACAGGCAGCAGCCAATGCTCTCAGGGTATTTACCACTTATGGCTGTGCAGGCGCAGGAGTAGACGTAATTGCCATAGAACGTGTCAGAGATAGTTTTTATGATGTGAAATACTGGGATAACAATGCCAATACCGGGGAATATAATATGAAACAATATTATATGAAACAGATAGAAGATTACTTCAATGATGACAGCACCATTGAAGGGTTTAAAACCATTTTTGACGATATGATGACGGCTCTTGGGGAAGTAGCAAAGCAGTCGGGAAGTGATACGACCAAAACACAGTTTATCGGGTTTGCTTCCAATCTGACACAATATTTTAACAGTATGTCAGCCAATATGTCTCAGGTACAAAAGGATGTGAATCAGGAGTTGAAATTGAAAGTAGATGAAATCAATTCCTTAGCCTCAGAAATCGCCACCTTAAATAAACAGATTAATGTGATTGAAATCGATGGAAAAGCAAATGCCAATGAGCTGCGTGACCAGAGAGATACCTTGATTGACCAGTTGTCTGCAATTGTATCAGTAAAAGTAATTGAAACACCGGTATATGATACCAATAATCCGGAACGAGAGACTGGTGCACATCGTTATCTGGTACAGATTGCCGGAGGGCAAACTCTGGTAGATACCAATGAATACAATGCACTGGAATGTGTGGCGAGAAAAACAGAAGAAAAGGTAAACCAGTCGGATATTGACGGGCTGTATGACGTGTACTGGGTGGCCAACAAGCTGACCGGAGAACTGGCAGATGAATTTAATCTTTACAATGCAAGTCTGGGAGGCGAACTGCAGGGATTGGTGCAGTTACGTGACGGTAATAATGGAGAAAACTTTCAGGGAACGGTAGTTTCTCCTATCGGAACCGTTACGAAAGACAATAAAACTTATAAAACCGTCAAGGTGGAAGTAAATGCGGAATATTTGAAGGATATTAACAAATGTACTTTGTCAGACACCGGAGGAAAGATTAATTTAGGAAACCAGATTTTCTATTATAATGACTGGAAAATGGAGAAGGACGGAGATAAATATTACTATACCTTTACCATTGACGAAAGCAGAAACGATGCAAGTCTGACCAATAACAGAATCGGAAAAGAAGCAACCATTGGTCAGAGTATCAATTATCAGGGAATTCCCTATTATATGCAGCAGATGAATGAGTGGGCAAGAACCTTTGCACAAAAATTCAATGAAATTCTGACAGAGGGTTATGATTTGGAAGGAAACAGCGGAAATATTCTTTTTAGTGCAAATCATGAGACCGATAAGGAACAGTATTTGTTTACCAGGGGATTTAAGGTGCCTAAAAGAGATGCGAATGGCAATGTGGTAAAAGATGCGGATGGAAACACAGAGTATGATGAGTTTACTGCCATCGAGATGGAAGATGACAGTTACTATCGCTTAACCGCCAAAAATTTCAGTATTTTAAATGCCTTACTGGATAATCCTGATTTATTGGCAACGAAGACAGATTCTACTGCCGGCGTGGATGAATACGGAAATGTAGATAAACTGATAGCCATGATAAATGATAAAACACAAATGAGTTTTCGAGGAGCTTCTGCGGGAGAGTTTTTAACCTGTATTTTATCCGATATTGCTTTAAATGCTAACAACGCCAATACTTTTTACGGCAACTTTGATAATGTGGGGAAAGCCATTGATAATCAAAGATTATCCATATCCGGGGTAGATACGGACGAAGAAGCCGTGAATCTGGTGAAATATCAGAATGCCTACACCTTGGCTTCCAAAATGATTCAGACATTAACAGAAGTGTATGACCGTCTGATTCTGGAAACCGGTGTATAAAATCTGAGAAGAAACCGGAATCGTGATTGGAAAAGATGTGTATCATATCGGATGCATGAAGGAAAAATATTGTTATAAAACATAAGGGAATGTGTTCACATAAAAAAGGAATGGAATCCGAAAAGGAAAACTTTAAGGAGAAAAACGTATGAGAATTACCACAAAAGTAATACAAAATAATTCTTTGAATAACATCAATACCAATAAGCTTCTGCAGGACAAATTAAGCCAGCAGATGTCTACGGAGAAGAAAGTAAACAGACCTTCTGATGACCCCATCGTAGCCATTCGTGCTCTGCGTCTGAGAACCAATGTTAATCAGGTGACGCAGTATTATGAAAAAAATGTACCGGATGCAGAAAGCTGGTTAGAGGTTACGGAAAGTGCATTGTCTTCCATGAGTGATGTTATTACAGATATGATTGCACAGTGTACAAAGGGAAGTAATCAGGATTTAAAAACGACTGACAGGGAAACCATTTTGAAAGCCCTGAAAGCTCTGAAGGAAGAAGTGTATTCTACGGGGAATGCAGATTATGCCGGCAGATATATCTTTACCGGTTACCGAACCGACACGGCTTTAACCTTCGGGTACGACATGAAGAAAGACTATACCATTACAGAGCAGATAGACAGTGGTAAAATTGACACCATTACTCATGTCAACAGCGGGGATCTGTTGGATATGAATGAAAGTAACTTTGAAAACGGAACCGGAGTTAATGGTGATTATAATAAGGTGACAGAACAGGATATCAGTCAAAGTGAAGTGTATCGGATTCGTCTGTCTTATGATAATGTAAATACAAAAAATGCACAGGATTCTACCAAGAGTGATTTAAGAATCAAGATATATGATGCCGGTGGAAATTATGTGGAACTAGACACAGTACAGGATGAAAATGGACAGGATCAGTTGGTTGATTACAAATCTGCTTCCATTTATGATACACCCAGTCCTTATGAAAATGTAGGTGACAATGAGGTTGTCGTAATCGAAGAAACCGGAGAAATGCTTCTTGGAAAAAATGTGTATAACAAGCTGATGGCCTTAAAGGATGATGCGAAAACAAATGATAATGAGGCGGAAATCAGAATTGAGTATAAAAAAACAGACTGGGATGGGGAGGATTTAAGACCGGAACATTATTTTGCCTGCAGTAAAACCGAAGATGGAAAAACTACGGAGTATAATGCAGACTATCTGAAAGGAATTTCAGATGAAGATAAGCAGTCCATTGAATATGATGTAGGGCTGAATCAGACCATTCGTGTAAATACAACTGCAGATGAAGTGTTTACCCACGATATAGCCCGGGATGTGGAAGATATGATAAAAGCCATGGAAGATACTGTTGCCATGGAGAAACAGCTGACCAAATTTAAGAAAATGTTGGAAACAGAGACGGATCCTGCCAAGAGACAGACTTTGGAAAATCAGGTAGCGGCTATGGACAAGGCATTTACTTTGCTGAATGAAAAGACGCAGCAGATATTTGAAAGCGGTATTACAAAAATGCAGGGACATCTGGATACCGTAAACTTTGCCGTAACAGAAAATGGAACCAGAGGCAAAAAATTAGAATTGATTTCTAACCGTCTTATGAGCCAGAAAACTAATTTTGAGACATTACGTTCTGAAAACGAAGATATTGATATTACGGATGTTGCTATTAAGTTGAGCAGTGCAGAACTGACATATAGTTCCGCACTTATGGCAACCGGAAAAGTATTGCAGAATAGTCTGATGAACTTTATTTAACAGGGGGCAAATATGAAAATTACAACAAGAGTGTTTGGAACCATTGAAATTGATGACAGTAAGATTATTCGGTTTCCTTCCGGAATCATAGGATTCCCGGAATTGACAGATTTTGCATTGATTTATGATGAAGAGAAAGGGAAAGATACCCCTATTCGCTGGCTGCAGTCTTTACAGGAAGTAAATTTTGCACTTCCTGTTATGGATCCCCTTCTGGTAGCGAAGGATTATAATCCGGAAGTAGAAGAAGAATTATTTCATTCTTTGGGAGAGATGAAAGAAGACGATATGCTGATTCTGGTAACGGTAACCGTACCAAAGGATTTGACCAAAATGAGTGTGAATCTGCAGGCTCCCATTGTCATTAATGCAAATAGTAAAAAAGCAACACAGATTATCGTAAATGTGGAGCAGTTCCCCGTAAAATATTATATTTATGATATTTTGCAGGAAATCAAAAAGGAGGGTGAATAGATGTTAGCACTTTCCAGAAAGAAAAATGAAGCCCTGGTAATCAATAATAATGTAGAGATTACGATTTTAGATATCAAAGGGGATCAGGTAAAGGTGGGGATTACGGCACCGAAAGAGGTACCTGTATATCGTAAAGAAGTATATCTGCAGATTCAGGAGTCGAATCAGGATGCGTTTAAATCACAAAACATGGATGTGTTAAAAGATTTGTTTTAGAAATGTTAACTTTTGAAAAAAAGTAACCGATATCAATAATAACAAAAAAATAGATTTCACACGGAGGTGAATGTTATGGGAATGGAACCAATTAACAGCATTACAAGCATACAGGTGCAGACAACAGTCAGACCTGTCATTACAACTAAGGTAAGTAATGAAACAGTGGAACAGAGTACAGCAAATGTTACAGTTCCCAAATTAGACAATACTACGACAGTAGTGTCAAAAAGCCAGGAAAGCAGTGAAAAGCAGGGATACGAAAGTCAGGAAGATGGAAAGCAGCCCAATACGGAAAGCATCAAACGAGCGGTAGAAAATATCAATAAGAATTTGAAAAATTCCGAAGCGATTTTTGGAATCCATGAAAAAACAAACCGTGTTACCATAAAGATTGTGGATAAAGAGACCAAAGAGGTTATTAAGGAACTGCCGCCGGAAAAGACTTTGGACATGATTGCCAAGGCATGGGAGCTGGCAGGACTGTTAGTGGATGAGAAAAGATAGGAGGGGTAAAGATGGCTATTAGAATTACCGGTATGAATTCAGGTCTGGATACAGAGAGTATTATATCTGAATTAGTAAAAGCCAAATCTACCAAAAAAGATGATTTAGTAAAAGCACAGACAAAATTACAGTGGAAACAGGATGCCTGGAAGGAATTAAACACTAAGGTATATGCTTTGTACAGCAAAACATTAAGTAATATGCGTCTGGCCAGTGATTATGTCAAAAAGACGACAAAGGTAAGCAATGCCAATGCGGTTAGTGTAATTACCGGAGCCAATGCTGTCAATGGCGTGCAGACTGTAAAAGTAAATCAATTAGCAAAAACCGGCTATCTTACAGGAGGGGAATTAAAGAAAGACGGGAAAAAGGCTGAATATACTTCTTCTACGAAATTAACAGATATGGGGGTAGAAGAAGGCAGTGAGCTGGAATTAAGAGTAGATGGTAAAACTACGAAGATTACAGTGGATGGGGATATGACCGTCAATGATTTTGTAAAAACATTAAAAAATGCAGGATTGAATGCAAATTTTGATGAAAAGAATCAGCGATTCTTTCTCAGTTCAAAAACTACCGGTAAAGATAGTGATTTTAGTCTTGCAGCGAAAGATACGAAGGGAAATAGTGCGCTGCAGGCTTTGGGAGTGGCTTGTGGGCTTACAAAAGCAGAAAAAGAGTATTATGGGAGCTTTTGTACAGAAGCTGGCGATGGTAAATATACGGCAAAGACGGTACAGGAAGCTGATGTAGAAGAACAGATTAAAAAAGCAGTGGAAGAGTATAAGACCAAATATGAAACTGCAAAAAATAATCTTACAGCAACTGCGGAAGCGATAGAGAAGGTGAAAGCAGATTATAACCTTGAAGATAACGATTTATCGGACCCGGATGCAAAAATTAAAGAAATAGAAGAACAACTGGAAAAAGCCGAGGAAGAAGGCAATGCGTTAACGAAGGGTGATATCGATATTTTAGAATCTAAGCTGAAGGGACTTAAAGAATATCAAGAACTGACAGCGAAGAAAACAGAATTAAATGCTGAGGTTGCTGACATTGAAACAAAATGTAATATTGGAGAGGAATGGACGGCAACGGATTCCTTAAAGAAAAGTATAGTAGAGGAAGAACAGGCAAAATATGATGCCGCTGCGTTTGCTTTAAACAATCAGGTGAAATCCGAGGGAGCTACCAGAATCGAAGGAGCCAACGCGATTATTGAATTAAATGGCGCTGTTTTTGAAACCTCAGGAAATACTTTTGAAATTAATGGGTTAACCATTACCGCAAATATGGTAACAACAGAAGAGTTTACCATTACTACAGCAGATGATACTGATGGTATCTATGATATGATTAAGAATTTCTTTAAGGAATATAATACACTTATCAATGAAATGGACAAGCTGTATAATGCAGATTCTTCTAAAGGTTATGAGCCTTTGACGGATGAAGAAAAAGATGCCATGTCTGAAAAGGAAATCGAGAAATGGGAAGAGAAAATTAAAGATTCCATTTTAAGAAGAGATTCTACTTTAAGTACAGTTTCAAGTGCCATGAAACAGGTTATGCTGCAGGGAATCGAAATGAAAAACGGCAGTAAGATGTATTTAAGCGATTTCGGAATCGGAACCTTAGGATATTTTTCATCTGCAGATAATGAAAAGAATGCATACCATATTGATGGTGATCCGGATGACACCAATACGATGTCAAATGCAGACAAGTTAAAAACTGCCATTGCTAATGATCCGGATACGGTTATTGAATTTTTCTCAAGCCTTTCCAAGAATTTATATGAGAAACTTGGAGACCTGATGAAGAAAACTGATTACAGCAGTTCTTTTACACTTTATGATGACGTAGCGATGAAAGATGAGTATAATGATTATACGACTAAAATTTCAGAGCAGGAAGAAAAGATTACGGCTTTTGAAGACCGTTACTATAAGAAGTTTTCTGCAATGGAAGTTGCATTGTCAAAATTACAATCAAAAGAAAGTGCACTTTCAGGATTGTTTGGTGGTTGATACATAAATGGGTCATGAAGATCAAGGAGGATAAATATCATGGCATTACCTAACGCATATGCGCAGTATAATAACAGCAAGGTGTTGACGGCATCTCCGGCAGAGTTGACATTGATGTTGTATGATGGAGCTATTAAATTCTGTAATATTGCTATTATGGGGATTGAACAGAATGATGTTAATAAGGCCCATACGAATATCAGAAAAGTGGAGAGAATTATTGAAGAGTTTCGTTCTACTTTGGATAGAAAGTATGCGGTAGCTGAAGATTTTGATCGTGTTTATGTATATTTGATGCAGCGTTTAGTGGAAGCAAATATAAAAAAAGACAAAGAAATCTTAGAAGAAGTAAATGAGCATTTGCGCTCCATGCGAGATAACTGGAAAGAAGTTATGCGTGCAAATAAGGAGAAACATAAGGCATGATAAATAATTATTTGCTGATTTTACAGGATAGTTTGATAAAGAAGCTGGATTTGCTGAAACAGGTGGAAGCAAAGAGTCTGGAGCAGGCTGAAATGCTGAAAGAACAAAAAGTGAATTTGGCGCTTATTGATGCAAATATGGAAGAAAAAGCAAAACTAATTGATAGTATTCTAGCTCTGGATGATGGTTTTGAAAGTATATATGAAAAAATCAGAGTACAGTTACAAGGTGGGAAAGAACAGTATAAACATGAGATTAGTATTTTGCAGGGGCTGATTGAAAAGGTAACTGAAAAAAGTACCTCTATTCAAGCATTAGAAGCCAGAAACAAAGTGCAGATGGATATGGTTTTCAGTAAACAGAAAAAAGAACTGCAGAGCAGAAAAAATGCCATGTCTGTAGCAAAAGATTATTATCAGACTATGAACAAAGTAAAATATGTTTCGCCCCAGTTTTTGGATAAGAAGAAATAAAGGATAACGTCACATCTATATGATACACAAAAAAGAACCTACACTTTCTTAGAGAAAAATCAAAGGAAAATGTAGGTTCTTTTTTATAAAGATTAATGGCTGCTGTCCTCAAAAAAAGAATAAAATCTGTCAGCAATGGCTTCAATGCCCTTTTCGTTCAGATGATAATCGTCCACAAGATACTGGTCTTTCGTTTCAGAAGTAATAACGCCATAGTAATTGTCAATATAAGAAACTCCGTTGGCGAGAATAACATTCATTTCGTAATTAAGGTAATCCGGAAGGGTTCCGTTTCCCAAATTCATCTTATCCCCATCAATATAGTAACCATCCACGGTAGCACCGCATGCGGGCATGGAAAGGATGATAGTACGAATATGAGGATAGGTTTCTTCCAGCAGTTCTAAAGATGCATTTAAAGAACCGGTCCATGTGATAACATCATTGGGGTCTGTTGCATTGTACAGAGGGCGATTATTTAAGTAGTCGCTTAAATCGTACATGATAACCAACATATCAACCTTAGAATAATCCAGATTTTTTAGCATGTTTACGGTTTCAACTTCTGTTTGACCAACTGTTGCAGCTACCTTTTCGACTAAGGAAAAATCACCGCTGCAAATGGCGCTGATAACAGGATATAAGCTTAAACCATCGGGTTTATAGCTTTCCTGATAAGTTTTGTTATACATGGTCTGAAATGAGCCGGCAAAAGAACCGTCATATGCCACGCCGTTCATTTTTTTTGCCAGAGTCTGAGCCAGACCATTTTCCCCTTTATTGTCGGCAAAAGGTGAATTTCCAAGGCAAAGAAGTGTGGTAACACCATCATCTTCAATTCCTTCAAAACGGGAAGTGTCCATGGGTTGAATATGGTCCATGGTTTCTACGTCAAATTCGGTAGTGATTTCGTCCGGGTCATAACCGGAAGCTTCTCCTTTGTTCCAGATTACAAATTTAATAATTGCAAAAAGGAAGAGTATGATAACGATAATGAAAAAAATATAATGAAAATTAAGTTGATTGTTTTTCTTTTTTGTTTTTCTTTTCTTCTTTTTTGCAGAAGTTTTTTTTTGAATTTCCTGTTCCATGCAGTACCTGCCTTTCTGGGTTATATAAGTTGTTTGTGTTAATGTTTTCTTAAATTATGTCTTAACAGCCAAAAACTTTCTTAAAAAGATGGGAACTGTTTTGGCTTGCGAAGAATGCAGACATAGGATAGTATACTCTAAGAAGTATATTGTTTTTGTAAGCAAAAATATACATCTTAGGCTACTATACATGATGAAGAAAGTGAAATCTACGTTTCTTTGCAAAACTTAAGAAAAAATTCAGATTTTATTTCTTAAAGAGAGCCGTACAAAGAAGAAAAATGGAAAAAAGTTGAAAGGATGATTTAAGTGAAAAAAATAGGAATCAAGCAGGTAATCCTCCTGCAGGCAATTATTGTGTTATATACCATTTCCGGTATTATGGCAAAGTTTGCTTCTGCTGGAGAGACCATAGAAAAAATCGTTTTGTTCTTTTGTCTGGATTTGTTTTTTTTGGGAATTTATGCCATATGCTGGCAGCAGATGATAAAGATATTCCCATTATCCGTAGCCTATGCGAACAGAGCTATGGCATTGTTGTGGTCTGCTGTATGGGCCAAAATAATTTTTGGGGAAGAGATAACCGGAAAGCAGATGTTGGCAATGGGGTTAGTGATTGCGGGCACCATTATTATTAATACAGAGAAACAGGAGGAAAAGAGGGATGCATAATTGTTTTTTGTTATTGGCTTTTGTTTCGGTAGTAATTGCTACTTTTTCTCAGGTTATGCTTAAAATGGGTGCCGGGAAGAGTTATACCTCAAAAATCAGAGAGTATCTGAATATTTATGTAATTGTGGGGTATGGAATGCTGTTTGTATCTATGGTGCTGACGGTGGCAGTTTACCGTCATCTGTCTTATTTAAGTGTACCGATAGTGGAGGCGGTAGGCTATGTGTTAGTGCCCTTGTTAAGCTATCTTTTCTTTCAGGAAAAAATAACACAAAGAAAGGCATTAGGAATCCTGTTTATTTTGGGCGGAGTCCTGATTTATTATCTGTAGATTGCGGTACCATTTGCTGTATTTATACATACGGTAAGTGGTACTGATTTCGTTTAGGGAGGTTTCGTTTTGACAAAGGTCTATAAATTGCTCTCGTTCTTTGGGGGTGAAGGAGAGGTATTTTAAATAAGATATTTGCAATTCGACCAAAGTGTTTTCGCATTTAGGACAGAACATTTTATGACCATTTAGTATATGGATTCGACTGCAGTTTTTACAAAAATGTAAGTACATCATATGGATTTACCTCGAAGAAAAAGATTTTTTCTTTTATTGTGTCACATTTGGGAAAAACAGGCAATTTGATTTCGTCGATGTTTTCTTGTAAATATCGCGAAAAAATGCTATAATATCACAACTTGTGAAGTTGTTTACATAATATTTGGAGGAATTTATGAAAAATTTTTTAAACAGACAGGCAGAGGAAAAGGAAGAACTTAAAGAGGAGCAGGAGTTTGATATTATAGATTTGGATGAAACAGCAGGATGGTCTAAGCTGGATGTGGCTGAGGAATTGGCAAAACAGCAGGCGGCAAACCTAATGGAAGAGATAGGGGATGAGCTGGCAATCATTGATGTGGTGGAAGAAGATATAAAGATAGAAGACTTGCAATTTCAGGAAAAAGAGCCGGAAGTAGAAATGCTTTCTCTTTTGGAAGAAGAAGAATCGGTACAGGCTGAGGCAGAATCAGAAGATTTGGAGGAAGACCTGGAATATGTATCCATAGAGGATGAGGATGAGGAAGAAGAAGAGGATGAGGACGACGAGGAAGGTTTTGGGTTCTTAGAGAATCTATCCGCCTTTTTTTCCGGTATTTCCATTTGGGATAAGGTAGTGGCGGCTTCGGGAATTGTGGTAGTAGTTGCGGCAATTCTTGTAGTAGGAATATTTGCCGGAAAGCGAGGACTTAATAAGCAGATGGAAGCCTTTGCGCCAATCGGAGAACAGTTGGAAACCATAGGGGTTGTGGGCAGTGACAAGCTGTTTGCCGTGGCAGATGCGAAAAAAGCCATGTTGGAAGCTGCAAAATTGGAGGAGGAACTTAATCAGAAATACGAAGAAGAAGAATTATCCACTGAGATTAAAGTTGTTATGAAAATGACGTCTGTACAGAAGGATTTAAAGATTAAGTTTGTAAATAAGAAAAGCGGAAAACTGGTAGGAAATATCGCATTTGAAGTAAAAATAACAGATTCTGAAAATAAGACTTATCATAAGATTGATGAAGATAAAGATGGTATTATTTATATGACTGACCTTGTTCCGGGAAACTATTCGGTTTCCATGGTAGAACTTAGCGGGGTAGAAGGATATAGTTTCAGTACGTCGGCTGAGAAGATTAAAGTGAAAGAAACGATTGCTTATGAGAAAATTGATGTGACAGAAGAAATCAAGGATCAGAGTCAGGTGGACGTTTCCAAAGAAGATACAGCCCAGAAGACAGAAACGGAAAATACATTGACGGATACTGTGGAATGGGTGGATTCCAATAAAAAGGAGACGAATTCGGAAGAAACTTATACAAAAGTAAGTAAAGATACAATTGCGGATCCGGCGCTTAGTGCTTCCCTGAATCTGGATTTGGGAGTAATAAGAACCATGCAGCAAAGTATGGCAGCAGAAAAAAATGTGCAGCCATATGCGGAAATGGGAAATGAGGAAAGCAATGCGGCACCGGAGGGAACACCGGAAGGCGAAGGTAATGCATCAGGGGAAACCAATACCGGGGGAGAAACCAATCCGCCGGCAACGGTAGAAGTGGAAAGTGTTGAAGTAACGCCTGCAACTTTGTCTTTGACCAAGGGAGAAAGCAGTACTTTAACAGTTAATGTGAAACCCTCGGATGCCACCAACAAAGAGGTAAGCTGGAGGTCCAGCAACGAATCAGTGGCTACTGTTTCTGCTGGTACGGTGACAGCGGTATCTGCCGGAACTGCTCAGATTACAGCAACCGCAGGTGGGAAATCCGCCACCTGTACGATAACGGTAAAAGAAGCCGTAGTTTCTGTAAGCAAAGTGACGTTAAGTGAGACGGCGGTAAGCTTGAAAGTGGGAGAAGAAAAACAGTTATCAGGAACGGTAGAACCTGCCAATGCTACCAATAAGACCATTACATGGAGTTCTTCCAATCCGGCAGCAGCAGTGGTGGATGGAAGCGGAAAAGTGAAGGCAGTGGCAGCTGGAACAAGTACCATTACGGCAACCTCTGAGGGGCAGTCTGCCACCTGTACAATAACCGTAACGGAAGTCACTGTTTTGGTAAATAAAGTGTCTTTAAGTGAGACGGCAGTAAGCTTGAAAGTGGGAGAAGAAAAACAGTTATCAGGAACGGTAGAACCTGCCA